>JAMPCE010000018.1 GCA_023666335.1 bacterium | reverse complement strand
TTCCCACACCCGAATATTCGCCAAATCTTGCCAAAAGTCTTGCATATTTTGCCATTGTAGAGGATCCTGTTATTTTAATACTAAGTTCTCCTTTAAATGCTGGAATCTTCACCCCTTCCAAGGGGAATGATGTGCTTCTAAGCCGGTATTGCACAATCTTACTACTGTAAATTAACTGCTCTAACGTCTCCGCATCATACATATCCATATCGTCTGAGGCAGTACTGTATTTGTTCATTAAACTTTGAAAAATAAGCCTGATATCCGGCATGATTACATACTGTCCATTGCTTTTAAACGCAGTCGGCGTCAAAAATTCCAAATGGAGATATCGGTCATATTCCTCAGAATAAAATTCATCTAATAACACTTTTTTATCAATTGTCTTTATCTCTTTTGCTTGAATATTGACGTGCATTCCTCTTTTTTCAATATGAAAGGTCTGAAAAGATTCCGCCATCAAAGGTCTTATCACTTTTTGATATGCTTCCTGTGTCAGTGTGGTGACAACCCATTCTTTCTGACTGCCTCCTATGATATACTGACTATACGGTTTTAATCTGGATTCATGTAATTGTTCTGCATATGCACTCTCCAATTGTTCCATTAAAACGCCCTGCATATTAGAGGATTGATAATATCCGAAATCTGGCTGGTCTGCTTCAAGCTTCATCCTTAGTTCTGCTAACATTTGAAAATGTCCCTTTCTCTGTGAATCAATTTATTTCAGACAACCGCCTCAACAATCGTCTTATCTCCTAATGTGATAACCTTTATGCCAATCTCTTTTTTCTGATTAAAATTGAAGCTGAGCATGTATCCTTTCTTTTGGTGAAAATAATTCAAATATTCTATGAGCTGCTGCTCGCCGCGTTCGTTATATTCGGTTCCATGCCAGATTTTTAGTTCCACCACATATTGCTCGCCAAGATAATCCACGATAACGTCTGTCCTTCTTGCATCTAAGGTCTGCGCTTCAAGATAGTAATTTCCCGTGCCGTTTATGATGGGTTTGAGGTATAGCAGAAAAAATTTGCGTCCGAATTTCTCTACAAATTTCTCGTCATTGTCACCGTAAATGTCTGTGAAATATTCCACAAACTTTTTTAGTACCAAATCCATATCTAAACGATTTTCTTTGATAAACTGGTTTTTATCGTTTTGACCTTGCCGGAACACATCACTTTTGAGGGATTCTTCGACCATAAACAAATTCAACAGATACATTTCAAAAATGTGATTTGCTATTGCAATACGACCGTTTTCTTGTTTCAGGAACCCAAACATAAGTCCTAAACTTATGGATTTATCGGCAGGACTAAAGGATATGCTTTTCCCTTGATACAAGATTTGCTCTAAGATATCGCGCAGCTCCTTATAGGTATCCAGTTGCTTCACCATACTGTCAAACAGCGGAATATTTTCAGCCAGTAAAATTTTTACAGCCTGTGCAATGCCTTTTCTTGTCCACGGATCTTTAATGCTTTCAAACCCCTGTTGCCCGGAAATTTCCTCGTCCAAATATTTACATATCGCAGAAACAAGATATGGATAGCCGGAAGTATACTGATAAATTTCTTCTGCGACTTTCTCTACATCCATGCCAATCTTATGATCCGTCTCATACTGCCATAACATATCTGCGATTTGTTTCACCGAAAAGCTCATCTCAACATTAAATTTCGCCGCTATATTCCACGGACTATTATATTGATGTTCCGCATCCGGACGGATTTTCAGTTTTAAATTTTTAATATCATATACACCCGCAAGAACAACGGAATGAAAAATCGGGCTGTTTTTCCGGTCAAGGTAATATCCCCTCAGAAGCGCAAGGAAATCAAGAAACACCTGATTATTAGATGCGCTGTCTACTTCATCGATCATCAACACAATTGGTCTTTTCGCTGTTTCACAAATTTTGCTTAAATCACCAAACAATAAATCCATTGAAGCATTTTCGTTCTCTTTCAGAGCGCTCAACGCATGCAAAGCATCTGCATCTATATCATCCTTTAATTCTTTCTTTTTAGAAATGAGTTTTTCTACATACCTGATAAATTTCGCCACAAAAATCTGTTCACTCGCAAAGTTAGACGTGCTCATCATCTGAAAATCCATATGCCAAACGCTATACGCATCCTTTAAATAGTTCGTCAAAGCCATAAGCGTCGTTGTCTTGCCATACTGACGCCCTCTGTTAATCACAAAATATTTCCCTCTGTCTATATACAGCCGCTTAATCTGCTCCAGTCTGTCGTCCAGATTTACCATATAATGCTCTTCCGGGTCGCAACAGCCTTCCGTATTAAAATAACGCGTCATTGTCCTTCCTCCACTTTGCAGCATTCTTTCAATGGTAGATTGATTTATTTTAACATTCCATTGATAGGAAGTAAAGAAAAGACGCCGGAAAATTTAATGCGACAGCATCTCCTCAATAAAGATCCCGTACCCCTTTGTGGAATCGTTTACCAGCACATGCGTCACCGCGCCAGCCAGCTTCCCGTTCTGGATAATGGGACTGCCGCTCATCCCCTGTATGATGCCGCCCGTCAGCATCAGGAGCTTTTCGTCCACCACACGGATCACAATGCCCCGATTCACATTCTCATGTTCCTGATTCACCTCCACGATCTCCACATCGTAAAATTCCGGCTCCCCGGAAACGGAACAGATGATCTGCGCCGGACCAAGCTCAATCTCCTGCTTTAAGGCGATGGGCACCGGCTCGTAAGCGGCGTTTTCCAAAAGGGCATGGTCGCAGACGCCGAAGATCCCCGCCACCGTATTTTCAGTGATCTCTCCGATCACATTGTCGCTGTCATACTCGATGTACCCGGTCAGCTCCCCGGGCGCTCCCCCGGCGCCTCTGGTGATGCCTACGATCTCCGTTCGATAAAGCACTCCCTCCTCCAGATTCATCAGAATGGAGGTGTCCACATCGTTGATGCCGTGCCCCAGCGCGCCGAAAGAATCGTCGGTATCCTCGTAAGTCATGGTGCCGATCCCCTGCGCATTGTCCCGAATCCAGATTCCCAGCTTCCATTCCTGCATCTGGTTCTTTTCCGCGTTTACCATAACATCTGTTATTTCTCCGCCCCGGCGGATCGTCAGCACCATATCCCCGCCCTCGGAAGCCTCCACCATGCTGATAAACTGCTTCTTGTTCTCGATCGTCTCCCCGTTGCTCTTTAAGATGTAATCACCTTTCTGCAGAACATATCGGGCGGGCGATATGTTCTCTCCCCCGCTGCTCTCAAATTCTCCGATCCCCACAACCAGAACGCCCTCGGTCTTGACATAGATCCCGATCGGGATGCCCGAGGGAATCAGCATCTTGTCCTGGATCACCTCGATGTCCACATTCTTGTAAGGCAGCACGCCAAACAGTTTCAGATCCATCTGATAGGTGTCGATCTGATTGGCTTTCAGTTTGACGGTACGGGCAAAATCCACATGAATGCTTTCGGGATTTCCCGTCTTTTTGGATGTCCTTACGTCCGTTCCGCTCACATCCGCTACTGCGGATACCGGAGCTGCCTCCTCTCCCGTCCGGTAGATCTCGCCGGAGACCGGAATCCGAAAATCAAATTCCTGTTCCACGCCGGCGCGGATCCGGATCCTGGACGGTATTTTATCCCAATAGGACAGATAGGCGGCAAGAAAAAACGCCGTCACGCCTGTCAAAAGCAGCATCCACAAAAAAGCTCTGTATTTTTTTTCCTGTTGTCCGGTCATTGTAATCGAATCTCTCACGCTTCCCATTCCTCTCTAAAAATCTCTGCCGATACGCGCAGAAAGGGACATACATGACTCAGTATGTCCCTTTTAGTATGTGAAGAATCCGATTTTTCATTGCATGTTTTTTTAAGATTGTCTGGTTTTTCCTGCCAGTTCTTTCATTTCTTCCGCATTTTGCAGCGCGGCATCCGTGATCTGGTCGCCGCCCAGCATCCTTGCCAGCTCTCTCACGCTCTCTTCCCGTGAAAGTTCCCGGATCCCCGAAAGCGACCTTCCCTCCGCCACCTGTTTTTCGATCACAAAATGCGAATCCGCCATCGCGGCGATCTGCGGCAGATGGGTAATACAGATCAACTGATGATTTTTCCCCAAAATACCCATCTTTTCCGAGACTTTCCAGGCTGTCCTGCCGCTGATCCCCGTATCGATCTCGTCAAAGATCAGCGTCTCGATCTCGTCCTTGTCCGCGAGCACGGTCTTTAAAGCCAGCATAATACGCGAAAGTTCGCCGCCGCTCGCCGTCTGCGCAAGCTCCTTTAAAGGTTCTCCGGGATTTGCGGAGATCATAAAACAGACCTCATCGTAACCGTTTTCTCCCAGATGCTCCTCGCCGCCCTCCACGCGGATCTCAAAGACCGCCTGTTCAAAATTCAAATCGAGCAGCGCGCGCTGCATCTGCTTTGCGAGCGCGTCGGCGTTCTTCTTTCTGAGAGCGGATATCTCCGCGCAGAGAAGAAGCGCCTTTTCCCGTGATTCCTCCACTTTCGCCGCAAGTTTTTCCCGATAGGCGTCATAATCTCTGTACTTCTCTATGATTCCCTGCGCTTTTGCCTGATATTTCAGGATCTCCTCGACGGAATTACCATATTTTGCCTTGAGATGATTGATGAGATTCAGACGCGTCTGAATCTGCTCAAACGCCTGCCCGTCAAACGCAAGCCCCGCGACGTAAGCAGCCATCCCTCTGTTATAGTCGTTTAAGAGACTGTCAATATCCAAAAGCTGCTGCTCATACTCCCGCAGGCTCTCATCGAAAGCGGAAACGCTGCGAATCTCCTTGAGCGCCCTGCCGATCGCGCTGCCCGCACCGTCGTTTTCATAGCCGCAGAGCGCATGGGCGGCTGCAGCCGCCTCCTCGATCTTTCTGGCGTTGTTCATCTTTTGGTAAGTCTTCTCTAACTCCTCATCCTCCCCGGATACGAGCGCCGCCTCTTCGATCTCGGAGCACTCAAACTCCGCAAGCGCGCATTCTTTCCGCCTCGTCTCTTCGTCCGTCTCATTCTCCGACAGCGCGCGCGCGGCTTCCCTGTACTGTCGGTAGACTTCCTTGAGCGCCTCCTTTTTCTCCGCAAGACCGTCGCCCGCGTAAGCATCCAGGATCTCCATCTGCCGACTGTTCTTTAACAGGGACTGATGCTCATGCTGTCCGTGGATATCGATCAGGATCTCCGCCAGCTGTTTTAACTGCTTTGCCGTCACCGTCTCCCCACAGACCTTACAGACGCTGCGGTTTTCCATGATCTTGCGCTGTAGGATGACCTGATTTTCCTCCAGCGGCAGTTCCAGCGCCTCTATCATCTGTCTCTGTGCAGGCTCCTCCACGGAAAACACAAGCTCCACAAGCGCATACTCCGCCCCTGTGCGGATCAGTTCCCGATCAGCCTTGGCGCCCAGCGCCAGGTTGATAGAACCTATGATGATCGATTTTCCCGCGCCCGTCTCTCCGGTCAGGATATTCAGTCCCTTTCCGAAAAGCACCTCCGCCTCGTCGATCAGTGCCAGATTTTTCACATGTAAACTTTCGAGCATCTCATCCCACCATTCTGCCGATCTTCTCCATTACGATCTGCGCGTCCTCTACGCTTCCCATCGCCATCATCACCGTATTATCCCCGGCAATGCAGCCCACGACCTCCTCGATCTTCATGGCGTCGATCGCTGCCGCGACCGCCATCGCCATGCCCGGCACTGTCTTTAAGACCAGAAGATTCTGGGCGGGCGCCATCGAGACATAACCTTCTTTCAGCACCCTGCCGTACTTGTCTCCCAGATGCGCATCCTCCCCGTCAAAGGTCACATACTTCTGCTGCCCCCTGCCGTTTGGGATCTTGGAAAGCTTTAGCTCCCTGATATCCCGGGATACCGTTGCCTGTGTGACCTGATACCCCTCGTCCCGCAGGCGCTCCACCAGTTCCTCCTGCGTTTCCACCTCATATCGGGTGATCAGTTCTATGATCTTTTCGTGTCTCTTTTTCTTCATATTTTTTTCAGATCCTTTGCTCCGCTTTTCAGACATCACTCATCTTTTTTTGCAGCACGGTCAGAAAACTCTCCGTATTGAGGCGCAGGATGCCCGTGGTCTTATCCGCCCTGCGGATCACCAGACGGTCCCCCGTACGCATCGTGACCCTGTGGCTGCCGTCAAAGTTCGCCTCCACCACCTGTTCCGTGCCGTCTTTTCCGACAGGGATCTCCACGCTGATCTCATCCTCCGGGGAAAACACGATACTGCGCGTATTCAACGTGTGGGGACAGATCGGCGTGAGTAACAGGAGGTTTGCCGACGGCTCCACGATCGGTCCGCCAGCCGAGAGATTATACCCTGTAGATCCGGTAGGCGTCGCCACGATCACGCCGTCTGCGCAGTAATCATGCAGGAACCGCCCGTTCACCAGAATGCGCACATTGACGATCTGCAAGGAACCGCAGCGGGAGATCACGACATCGTTTAAGGCATACTGCTCCTCTTCCCTTTCCCCTGCGTAGATCCTGCCGGAAAGCATCATCCGCTCCTCCCGCACATATTCGTCCGCAAAGAGACTCTCAAGCGCTTCCTCCGCGCAGGCGCTCTCCACCTCCGCCAGATATCCGAGCGTCCCCAGATTAATGCCCAGAAGCGGCAGCCCGCCGTCCGTCACATTACCTGCCGCCCGCAGCAGGGTGCCGTCTCCGCCCAGCACCAGAACGCAGTCCGCCTCTCCTTTTTGATCATCGGAAAACGCCTGTCTCTCATTTTTGACACAGACAGCCGTTCCGCCATGTTTTTCGATATAAGCGACGATCCTGTCCGTAAAGATGCCCTGCGGATCTTTCACTTCATTGGTGATCAGATAAAAATGTTTCATGCGCTTCCTCTACGACCGCCTCGATCCGGACCGTCCGATCCGTCTCTTCGGCTTGCTCCTTTGCCCCTTTTTCAAGCCACATCAGATACTCGATATTGCCTTCCGGACCTTTGATCGGCGAGTAGGTCAGACCTTTTACCAAAAAACCTGTCTTCTCCGAAAAATCCGTCACCGCCCGTATCACCTCGACGTGTACCTTTCTGTCCCGCACAACGCCTTTTTTACCGACTTTCTCCCGTCCCGCCTCAAACTGGGGCTTGATCAGGCATACCATCTCCCCCCGCTCCCGTAACAGCTCCCGCGCCGGAGGCAGAATTTTTGTGAGGGAGATAAAGGAGACGTCCGCCGAAGCAAAATCGATCGGCTCCGGAATCTGCTCCCCCGTCACATAGCGGAAATTCGTCTTCTCCATACAGACTACCCGCTCGTCGTTTCTGAGTTTCCAGTCAAGCTGCCCGTGCCCCACGTCGATGGCATACACCTTTCCCGCGCCGTTTTGCAGCATACAATCGGTGAAACCTCCCGTGGAAGCGCCGATATCCATGCACACGCTGTCTGTCAGGGCTATGGGAAACTCCCGCAGGGCGCGTTCCAGTTTCAACCCGCCTCTGCTCACATACGGAATCGGCTTCCCCTTTACCTCCAGTTTGATCCTGCTCTCGTCAAACTGTGCCCCCGCCTTGTCTTCTCTCTGGTTATCCACAAACACGCTGCCCGCCATGAGAAGCGCCTTTGCCTTTTCTCTGGAGGGCGCATAGCCCTGCCTGACCAGGATCACATCCAGTCTTTCTTTCATAACACCTGTTACCTATAGCCGTTTACCGCTTTAGCGCGCGGTAAGCCGAGACAACTCTCTCCTCCACCGTCGCCGCGTCGATGCCGACCTCCTGCTTCAAAAGCTCCACATTGCCGTGCTCCACATACTCGTCGGGGATCGCAACCGTCAGTATGCTCGTCCCCTGTCCGAGGGAATCCGCAAACGCCCTGACTTTCTCACCGAAACCGCCGCTCGCCACATTTTCTTCCATCGTGACGACAAGGCGATGGTTTTTGCACATCTTTTCAATCATTTCTTCGTCGATGGGTTTCACAAAGCGCGCGTTTACAAGCGTGCAGGCGATTCCCTTACTTTTCAGCCGCTCCCGCACGGTAAGCGCCACTTTCACCATACTGCCCACCGCGATCAGGGCGATCTCCTCCTCCGCAAAGAGCAGTTCGCTCTTTCCGCAGGCAATCGGTTCCCGGTACTCCCGCAGCCCGTCGAACGCCTCTCCTCTGGGATACCGGATCGCCACAGGGCCGCCGAACTCCACGGCATATTTGATCATATCGGAAAGCTCCCACTTATTCTTGGGCGCCAGAATGTGCATATTCGGTATGGAGGAGAGGTACGAGAGGTCGAACAGCCCCTGATGGGTCTCCCCGTCGCTTCCGACCAATCCTGCCCTGTCGATACAGAAGACTACCGGCAGGTTCTGGATGCAGACGTCATGCAGAATCTGGTCATAAGCCCGCTGTAAAAAAGAAGAATAGATCGCCACAATGGGTTTTAAGCCTCCCGCCGCCAGTCCCGCCGCAAACGTCACCGCATGTTCCTCCGCGATCCCCACGTCGAAAAAACGATCCGGATACATATTGCGGAACCGCTTCAATCCCGTGCCGTCCGGCATTGCCGCCGTGATCGCCACCACTTTCTCGTCCCGCTGTCCCAGTTTGCACATGACCGTGGAAAAGATATCCGTGTAATTCGCTTTCGTCCTGGGCGAGCTGGGGATTCCGGTCTCAATGTCAAAAGGCTCCGCGCCGTGAAATCTTGCCGGATGGCGTTCCGCCGGAGCATACCCCCTGCCCTTTTGGGTAATGACATGGACAAGCACCGCCTTTTTGACCTTTTTTGCCTCTTTGAAGATATGTACCATCTCCGAAATGTTATGACCGTCCACAGGTCCGAGATAGGTGATCCCCATATCCTCAAAGAACATCCCCGGGACCACCAACTGCTTAAAACTGCTCTTCGCCCGCCTGATCTTGCTGACCACTTTATCCCCGTAACCGGGTTTCCCCCGGAGCGATTTATAGATCCCTGCTTTTAAGTCCAGATACATATTGGCTGTCCTGATGTTGTTCAGGTACTTGGAAACGCCGCCCACATTCTCGGAAATGGACATATTGTTGTCGTTTAACACGATGATAAAGTTGGTCTCCAGACGGGAAGCGTTGTTTAACGCTTCATATGCCATGCCTCCGGTCAGCGATCCGTCTCCGATCACGGAGACGATGGTGTTGCTGCCGCCCTGAATGTCTCTCGCCTTGACCATGCCCAGCCCCGCCGAGATCGAGGTGGAACTGTGTCCCGTATCAAAACAGTCGCAGTCGCTCTCTTTGCGCTTGGGAAACCCGCTGATGCCGCCGAACTTGCGTAAGTTTACAAAACCGTCCCTCCTGCCCGTCAGGATCTTGTGCGTATAGGACTGATGCCCCACATCCCAGATGAGTTTATCCTCCGGCAGATCGAGAAACAGATGAAGCGCCATCGTCAGCTCCACCGCCCCCAGATTGGAACCCAGATGTCCTCCCGTCACGCTGATGGACTCGATCAGAAACTGCCTGATTTCCTCCGCCAGCACCCCGTAATCCTCCGGCGCGATCTGTTTGATATCGTTCGTCTGCGTGATCTGTTCCAGCAACATATCGTACACCCCTTACTTTTCTCTGTAAATCAGCCGCTCCACCAGCGTTTCCAGAAATTCGCTGCCCCGCGGGAAAGAGCGGAGAATGGCAAGCGCCTCCTCGGACAAGGTCTTCACCTGCTTCCCGGACTCCTCCAGACCGTGCATCGCCACATAGGTAAGCTTATGATTCTTTTCATCGCTCCCGACGGGCTTCCCCAGCACCTCTGTACTGCTTATCACATCCAGAATATCGTCCTGGATCTGGAAAGCCACGCCAATATTTTCCGCGCATTTTTCAAGCTGCACCGCTGCTCCCTCATCCGCTCCCGCAAGAACGGCGCCTATCGTCATTGCCGCCTGGATCAGGGCGGCGGTCTTATTCTTATGGATATAGAGAAGCGTCTCCTCCGTCGGCGGATTCTCCGGTCTCTCCGCCACAAGATCCGCGCACTGGCCGCCGATCATACCGTAGACGCCCGCTTTCCTGCCGAGAATGTTCATCGCGCACTCGACCCGCTGGTAGTCCTCCATTGTCACCGCTTTTCCGAAACCGCGAAGCGCCGTCTCAAAAGCCAGATTCAAAAGCCCGTCCCCCGCGATCACGGCGATATCCTCCCCGTAGACCACATGGGTCGTCTTCCTGCCCCTGCGGTAATCGTCATTGTCCAGCGCCGGAAGGTCGTCATGGATTAGGGAATAGGTATGGATAAACTCTATGGCAGCCATGAACGGAGGCAGCGCGCCGCCCGCAAGTGTCTTTGCAGGCGCAGCGTTTTCTTCCCGCCACACCTCCTTCTCCTCTGTAAAGAGCGCCGCGCTCTCCGCCATCAGGATGGGACGCAGGCGCTTCCCGCCCGCAGACACGGCATACCGCATGGCATCGAGCACCATACTCTGCCTGCCCGCCGTCTCCGGCAGATATGCCGTAAGCACCGCCTCCACCCGTTTCTTTCTTTTCTCCAGTTCCCCGTCAAAATTCATCCAGTCCACCGTCCTCGCTAATCTTTAACACTTTTTTCTCCACCCGGTCGATCGTCTCATTGCAATGCGCAAGGAGCGCCATCCCCCGGTGATACTGTGCAAAAGATTCCTCCAGGGTGATCTCCTCCGTCTCCAGATTCGCGATCACATCCTCGATCTGCGCAAACGCCTCCTCTAAAGATAACACCTGTTCTTTTTTCTCTGTTTCCTCTTTCTTCTTAGCCATCCGCCGCTTCTCCCTGTTTTTCTTCCGCCGCATCAACTGTCCGACCGGCTTCCGGCAGCCGTTCCTCTGTCGCTGTCACGCAGGCAGCTACCTTTCCGTCCCGCACATAGACGCTGATCTCATCTCCCGCCGCCACCTGCCCTACGGAGGAGACCGTTTTGCCGGAGGCATCCGACACATAGGCGTATCCCTGACTCAGCTTGTCCAGCGGGGAAAGCCCTTTCATCTGCTCCGCATAAAGGGCAAGCCTGTGTCTCGCAGTCTGCAGCCGTCCCGCCATAGCCGCCTGCAGATGCTCCTCAAAGGAGAGCGCCTGCGTCTTTCTCATACGCAGCATCGACAGGGGACTCGCATATTTCAAACGCACGGCATACTGCTCCGCCCTGCCCCGACAGTTTCGGATCGTCCTCTCGCAAAGATGCCGCATCGTGTAAGCATACTCTGTCATCTGCTCCGTAAGCTGCCCGAAATCGCAGACCGCCAGTTCCGCCGCCGCAGAGGGAGTCGGCGCCCGCAGGTCCGCCACAAAATCCGTGATCGTCACGTCCGTCTCATGCCCGACCGCTGAGATAACGGGAATCGGGCAGTCAAAGATGGCCTGCGCCACCGCCTCCTCATTGAATGCCCAGAGATCCTCGATCGAACCGCCGCCTCTGCCCACGATGATCAGATCCACCTGCTGCCGTTCCATCGCATGAATACCGTTTATAATGCTGGGCACTGCCGCCTCGCCCTGTACGATCGCCGGATAGAGGATGATCTGTACATAGGGATTTCTTCTGGACGCCACATTTATGATATCGCGGACTGCCGCTCCCGTCTCAGCCGTCACCACGCCGAGTCTTTTCACATAGCGGGGAATCGGCTGTTTATACTGTTCGGCAAACATCCCCCGCTCCGCCAGTTCCGTTTTTAACCGTTCATACCGCTCATACAGCGCGCCGATCCCGTCCAGTTCGATCTGTCTGGCATAAAGCTGGTACTTCCCATCGCGCTCGTAGACATCCACCGTGCCGCTTGCGACAACCTGCTGTCCTTCCTCCATGCGGAAAGGAAGCCCTCTCCTGTCCGAGGAAAACATAACGCATGATATGGTACTCTTCGCATCTTTCAGCGTAAAATAAATGTGACCGGAGGTATGGTACTTGCAGTTACTGACCTCCCCCCGGATACGCACCTTTTGCAGCATAAAATCCTGCGTGAACATATTTTTGATGTAAGAATTGACCTGTGCAACCGTGTATATATTCTGCATACCGCTCCTTATGCAAACTTAGCCAAAACGCCGTTCACAAAGCCGAAAGAAGCATCCTGCCCGTATTTCTTGGCAAGTTCCACCGCCTCGTTAATCGCGACGCCCGTGGGCACATCCTCGTCATAGCGGATCTCATAGACCGCCAGCCTTAAGATCGTCAGGTCTACCTTACTCATCCTTCCGGTGTCCCAGCCTAACGCTTTCTCATTTAACTGCGCGTCGATCTCAGGCAGTTTCTCGGATATTTTATGATATTTCCCGGAAACATAAACGGCATCTGCGTCTTTCGCGGCGCCCTCTTCCTCAAAGAACAGTTCCTCCTGCTCCGTCATATCCTCCATCTTATTAAATTCCACGCGGAACAACAGCTTAAAGATCTGTTCCCGCAACTCTCTCCTGCTCATAACTGCCACTCGCCCTATTTTTCTTTCGTCACGTTGATTCCGGCGATGCGGATGTTCACATCCTGCACCTCCAGCCCCGTCATATTCTCTATCGCATTCTTTACCTTGCTCTGCACTTTCTGGCAGGTAGCCGGAATATTATAACCGTACTCCATGACGATGGCAAGTTCCGCTTTCACCTTTTCTCCGGACACTTCCACTCTGGCTCCTCTGGAGAGACCTCTGACGCCCACCCGACTGAGCAGCTCATTGGTGAGATTGCCTGCCATCGCCGCAACGCCCTCCACTTCCGTCGCTGCGAGCGCGGCGATCATCGCTACCACATCGTCCGCGATCTTGACCGTGCCGATCCTTTCCGCCTGTGATTCATATCCGTTCTTTTCCGCTTCCTGTTCCATGCTCATCCCACGTCCTCCTCAATGTTTGGCTTAATGCTTTCAGTATAGCAAAATTTCCCTTTTTTGCCTAGTCCCATTCCTGCCCGTTACCCATATCACTTTCAGGTCCCCTACAGCCAGAAGCTTAAGCTGTACTGTTTTTCATTCTCCACATAGGACACCGAACCGCCCTGACAGTCCAGATATCGAAAAATCTCCTGCTCATCGATCAGCGTCCCCCGCATCTTCTGATAAACAGACGGTCCGGCGCACTTTAAGGTCACATACGCCTCCCCTTTTCGATAGCTGTCCGCAAAGATCCGCTCGACTTTCTCCTCATCCCAATCCGTAAAATAAACGCCCTCCCGCACATAGTAGTTTGCATCCGTGGCGGTGCAGACAGGCAGCTCGACCACATTGTCAAACGTATGTGTCTGCTCCATCTGCTCCGTCGTCACACAAAGATAGTCATAATTGATGGTAGGAATCTTTCCCGCAGGATAACTGCTGCCCGCCGCCTGGTAGGAAGCGTCCCCCCAGGTGGTGTCCACATAGTAGTATGCCCCGTCGATCCGCACCAGATTCCAGGCATGGCCCTCGCCGCCCACGACCCGCCCAAGCACCAGGGTCGATTCGATCCCCGCGCGGTTTAAGAGATACTGTGTCGCTTTCGCATATCCCTGACAGACCGACTTCCTCTCCAAAAAGACAGAACAGATATTCTGGCTGTCCTTTGCCGCCGCGTCATAGTCTGTGTGATGGATCAGATATTCATAGATATATTTTACTGTTTCATATTCGTCGGCATCTTTCGGGAGACCTACCAGACATTGGTTTACATAATTTTCTATCTGTGTCTGCTTTTGCGCCGCTTCTTCCCTGCTAATGTTGTAACTTCCGGTAAACGTGATCTTTTTTAAGAGCGTCCCCAGCGTGTATTCGGTGTAAGTGTAGCCGTCCACATAGAAGATCTCCGGATGATCGTTCAACACGCACTGAAAGGTTCGGGAGATCAGATCCTTATCACAGCTTGAAAGCCTCACATTCTCCCGAAAATAGAGCAGGGCATCCAAAATTTCCAGATAGAGGTCCTGTTCCTCCTCCGCAAGCTGTGCGAACGCGTAACAGTTTTCCTGGTCTTTTCGCAGCGCATCGTCTGTCCGGGCAAGCACCTGTTCCGGCAGCTTCTGCACCGTCTGCCCGGCGCCTGTCTCCTCCTGCCGATAGAAGCTGCTCTCCCGCTCCGGCAGGTTCCATGAAATGGAAAGGAGGGTACCCGTCAGCAGCAGCATACTAAATAACAACACGCCTGTTTTTTTCATAAGCAGCCCTCCTTTCGGATCCCTGTCCGCACTTTTTGGCAGGATTTTCGACACGCTCCCGCCTCAGTTTTTCCCAAACTCCGAGAGAACCAGCCCCTCGTTCCTCTCAAGCGTCATACCGATACTCCACTGGTTGACAAAGAGAAGAAGCGGACGGTCCTTTAAGTCCTTTATCTTTTTCATATCCGAAGTGCCCGTAAGCCTGTCCAGATCGATATCCTGATTTTCGATCCAGCGAATATGCCCGTAGGGCAGATTCTCCAATTTGATCTCCACGTTATACTCGTTCTCCAGGCGGTATTTGAGCACATCGAACTGCAATACGCCCACCACGCCCACGATGATCTCCTCCATGCCCGTATTGAACTCCTGAAAGATCTGGATCGCGCCCTCCTGCGCGATCTGCATGATACCCTTGACAAACTGCTTGCGCTTCATGGTATCCATCTGCCTGACTCTGGCAAAATGCTCCGGCGCAAACGTAGGAATCCCCTCATAAGCAAACTGTTCCCCCGGCATACAGATGGTATCGCCGATGGAGAAGATCCCCGGATCGAAAACGCCGATGATATCCCCCGCGTAAGCCTCGCTTAAGATCTTTCTCTCGGATGCCTGTATCTGCTGGGGCTGGGAAAGGCGCATCACTTTCCCGCCCTGCACATGTTTTACTTCCGCATTCACGTCAAACCGCCCCGAACAGATCCGCATAAAGGCAATGCGGTCGCGGTGGGCTTTGTTCATATTTGCCTGGATCTTAAAGACAAATGCCGAAAACTCATGTTCCACCGGGTCGATCAGACCGATATCCGCCTTGCGCGGAAGCGGCGTCGTCGTCATTTTCAGGAAGTGCTGCAAAAAGATCTCCACGCCGAAATTTGTGAGCGCCGACCCGAAAAACACCGGCGTCAGATCCCCCGCCTGCACCTGCTCCAGCGAAAAGGGAGCGCTCGCGCCGTCCAGAAGCTCGATCTCGTCGTTTAAGAGCGAGAGCGCCTCCTCCCCGATCTGCGCCTCCAGCGCCGCCGTATCCGTCATGGGGATCCTGGTAGCCTGTCCCTCTTTCGTCCCCTTTTCCGTATCGGCGTAAGTGATCACGCACCGGCTCTCCCGCTCGTAGACGCCCTTAAAATTCTTACCGGAGCCGATCGGCCAGTTGACGGGACAGGTAGCGATCCCCAGTTCTTTCTCGATCTCGTCCAGCAATGCAAACGTATCGTTTGCATCTCTGTCCAGCTTATTGATAAAGGTAAAGATCGGGATATGGCGCATCACGCACACCTTGAACAGCTTTCTCGTCTGCGCCTCCACGCCCTTGGAAGCGTCAATGACCATCACCGCAGAATCCGCCGCCATCAAAGTCCTGTAAGTATCCTCCGAGAAATCCTGATGCCCCGGCGTGTCCAGAATATTGACGCAGAACCCGTCATAGCCAAATTGCAGCACGGAGGAAGTCACGGAGATTCCTCTCTCTTTCTCGATCTCCATCCAGTCGGAGACCGCGTGTCTTGCCGTAGCCTTTCCCTTGACACTGCCCGCAAGATTGATGGCGCCCCCGTAGAGCAGGAATTTCTCCGTAAGGGTCGTCTTCCCCGCATCCGGGTGTGAAATGATGGCAAAGGTTCTTCTCTTGTTTATCTCTTCCGCATACTTTCCCACGTTTTTATCCTCCAAACAGTCTCTCAGAGCATGGATGTGCCGGAAAATGCCGGCTCGATCCCAAAATAGGCAAGCACAGTGGCGCCAATGTCCGCAAAGGTCTCTCTGGTTCCCAGATTGCCCGGCGCAACATTTTTTCCGTACATCAAAAAGGGCGTGTGTTCTCTCGAATGGTCTGTGGAGGCCGTGTAGCCCGGATCGCAGCCGTGATCCGCCGTGATCATCAGGATATCCTCCTCACCAAGCCTGCCCATGATCTCGGGAAGCCGTCCGTCAAAATAAGTCAGCGCTTTCGCATAGCCGTCCACATCGTTTCTGTGCCCGTAGAGCATATCATAATCCACCAGATTGACAAAACAGAGCCCCTCAAAATCTTTCTCCAGGTATTCGAGCGTCCGCTCGATCCCCTCTTCGTTTCCTTTCGTGTACACCGCTTCCGTGATCCCTCTCCCCGCGAAGATATCCTTGATCTTTCCCACGGAGATCACCGATCTGCCGGACGCCTCCAACTGATCCAGCATGGTCGTCCCCGGCGGAAGCAGGGAGAAATCATGTCTGCGGGGCGTTCTGGTATACTGGCCGCTGCATGACCCGGTAAAGGGTCTGGCGATCACGCGCCCCACGCCATGCTTTCCCTGTAAGATCTCGCGTGCGATCCGGCAGTACTCATAGAGCTGTTCCACCGGAACGATATCCTCATGCGCCGCGATCTGAAACACACTGTCGGCGGAAGTGTACACGATAAGGTCTCCCGTCTCCCTGTGCGCATCCCCATATTCCTGGATTACCGCCGTCCCGGAATAGGGCTTGTTGCAGAGCACACCGCGCCCGGTGCGTTCCGAAAACGCCGCAAGCACCTCCTGCGGAAAACCGTCCGGATAGGTGGGTAACGGCTCTCTCGACAGGATCCCCGCAATCTCCCAGTGGCCTATCGTGGTATCTTTCCCTCTGGAAGCCTCTTTCATACGGGCGATCCGCGCCGCGGGCGCCTCCACTTTTTCGCCGCAGGTCACGCCGTCTAAATTAAACAGTCCCAGCTTCCCCATGTTCGGCATCGAAAACGCGGGGCTTGCGGAGACGGAGCGCAGGGTATTCGTCCCTTTATCCCCGTACGCTGCCGCATCCTCCATCTCCCCGATTCCAAAACTGTCCAGCACGATCAGAAATACTCTCTTCATCTTTTGCCTCCACGTCGGAGCGATTTTTGCGGAGACGCGCGAGCAGAATCTCAAATTCTGCTCTGCGATTCCGAGTTTGTGGCTCCGGCACAAACTCGAGATTGAAAAATAAGGTCATCAGACTTATTTTTCAATCATCGCCTCCCTGTGTCAGATTGTATCACAAAATCCGTCTGCGTGCACACACTTACGGCAGTTTATTTTCCGCCTCATTTCGTATCCGCACTTACGGTACTGATCACGATGGCGTCCGCGCTCACCCCCGTCTTACGGATCACGATATCCTCGATCTGCGCGCGCTGCGCTTCCGACAGCTCCGCCGTATTCACGACCACGTCCACGCTCTCCCCGTCGATACTGACGATGGCGTCGTCAAAGCCCTTTGCCTCCAGCAGGATCTCCGCCGCCGTCTCTTTCTCCGCGATATCCGTCATGGAGATCATGCTGTTTACGGCGTCCTGCTTCTGGGTCTCGCTGATATTGGCATTGTTGATGATCTCTAAGAGCGTCTCCTTATTCTGCAGGCGGGTCTGCTCCTTTTCGACCTTTGCTCCGGAGAGCGCGGACGTCGTCTGCGCCGAAGTAAAGACTGCCTCGCCCGGCACCTCATCCATCTGCTCCTCGGCAAGCGCCTGCGCCAGTTCCTCATCCACACTGCCGTCCTGTGCCAGCGTCACGTCGCTGTCCAGACTCTCGATATCGCCTGCCGCCTGTTCGATATCTTCGTCGGAGAGATCTAAGAGCGCCGCGTAATCAGTCTCCCCGTCCGTCTGCACAGACGCCGCCGTGTCCACGCTGCCGCTCACACTCATAAGTGTCTCGTCCGTCACTTTCGTCCCCGCAAAATTCAGGTATCCCGCTACTGCGATCATGATCGCGAGCGCTGTGATCATCATCTGGTTCTTCTTGATCATATTTTTCAATTTCTTCTCCCCTTCACTGATTATTTGTTTTCATTTTAATTATTGCTATTCTATTCATGTCTATTTCAAATAATACCTGAATCGCCTCGATTATGTCCCTGCGCACCTGCGCGCTGCCTGCCCCCTGCGCAATCACCACCACGCCCTCCACTTCGGGCGCGATCGTCCTGACAACGAGCGGCACTTCCTCTCCCCGTTCATCCACAGTCCTGACTACGCTCTTATCCATGATCGTCTCCGACACATGGCGGCTCCCGCCCGCCGCATCTTTCTCGATCGTATCGGAAACCTCTTCCCTGCCGTCCCGCGTCAAAATCTGTTCCTCCGACCCTGCCAGCGTGATCAGCACCCGCACCTGCCCCGCGCCCTCCACTTCGCGCAGGCTCTCCTCCAGTTTTTCTTCCCAGCGCGCCGCATAACTTCCGCTCTCCCCGCCCGCCTCCTCGCTTTCGAACGTCTGTTCGTTTTCTATCTTAGCATCCGCTGTGTCCCATAGATGGGACTTTGTTGTTTCTTTTTCTGTCGGAAGAGAGATCACACACAAAAGCATTCCGATCAGAACGAGCACCAGACATTGATCTTTTCTGAGTTTCTTTCCCTCCGTCAGCCGCCGGATCTTCTCTTTTATCTCACCCATCCCATCTCACCTCCACGCGCTCCTCTTCAAATTCCAAAAGCGCCGCAAACCGCTGTCGATAAACATCCTCCGCTTCCTTTTCCGGCGCGCGCTCCCGCTCCTTGCCGACCGTGATCTCCTCCACTGTGATTCCGCCGCCGTCCGCTTCCCGTTCACCGAGCACGATCCCTGCCAAAAAGGAACCATCCTCTTCCAACGTAAGGTGTACCCGCTTTACCGCGCAGGTCTCCCCTGCAAGTTCCCGATTCAGGCGCTCCGCCATCTCCTCTTCCATCCGGCGCATCACCGCATTCTCCACGCCGTTTTCCGGATCCCCGAGAGAAACGGCAGAGATCTCCTGCAGTCCGGCAGCCGCTTTCCACTGTTCATAGATCTCCGACGGCGGCTTCCATTGTCCTCCCGCCCTCTGCACAAAGGGTCTCAGAAAGAGCAACAATATAATAACACCTGATATTGATTTGATATACTTTTCATACTGCCTGCCCGGCGCAAAATGCACGACCGCCTGCGCCACGATCATAAAGATCCCGATCTCCCTGATAGTCTTAAGCATCTCTCCTCCCTCAATGCACGAGCTGTCCCGTGGAATAGCTGATGACCGCCACCTGGATCAGAAACATTCCCACACAGGTCAGCGTCAGTTTTAAGAGCATCAGATTGCCTTCCCCCACCCGGCTCACACAGTTCGTCAGCCGCTTGTCGCTTATGATGCCGATCAACGCTGCGCTCACTTTGATCACGCAGGCAGTCAGGGCGATCTTTAAGACCGGAACGGCACAGAGCAGGATAAGGAGCAGCGTCAGATACAGTCCGAGACTGTTCCGCAAAAGAACCGCGCTCCCGAGCACCATCTCAAACATCCCCTCCGTCAGCCCTCCCACACCGGGCAGGGACGAAAGCGCCTTTTTGAACGCGCCGGAATGCAGGGAATCAATAACTGGTGTTATCATTGATTGGAGAAGACTGAAGCCCGTAACCAGCCAGAGGGACGTCTTGATGCCGCCCGCGATCCCTTTCTCCAACAGTTCCAGAAGCAGCGCGAGTTTTTCCTCCATCCATACGCCGTTGATCACCGCAAGCAGGACATAGCCCTGCACGATCGGCAGAAGAAACACCAGAAATCCCCACTCGATCAGATAGACCGCAAACAGCAGAAGCTGATAGGACGCTGCGGCGGAGGCTGCCCCCGAGGCGCTTCCCACGACCAGGATATAGGTCGGGATATAAAGCCTGATAAAAGTCGTCACATTGTTCAGAATTTCCCGCACCGTTCCCGCCGTTGCCGCAAAAAATTTCAAAAGTACCGCTACCAGCAGCAGATAGATAAAATAAAATGCCAGATCCGATACCTGATGATCCTGAAACAGATCCGTGAATCCGGCAAAGAGAGCCGCCGCCACTCCCAGGATCAGGATTGTGAAAAACAGCGTCCGATACTCTCCGTTCCGAAATACAATAGCATCCGTTATTGCATGTCCCAGTTTTTGAAGCGCCTCCCAGATCCGCCCTTGCAGGAGATCTGTGAGCACCGCTTTCCCGTCAAAGGAAAAGGACGGAAACAGCTTCTCAAACTCTCTGGTGATCGCATCCATATCCATCTGTTCCCACAAAAGAGCGCTCTCCTCTGTCCCCAAAACTTCCGCCTCCTCTCCGGACCACTCCCTGTCCCGCCTGCTCTCTCAACTCTGCCGCTATCCGGCGATGCTCTGAATGCTCTCGATCAGGGAGAGCAGGACCGGCATTCCCATCGACAGGATATAGACCTTTCCCAGCATCTCCATCTGTCCGGCGACCCCGCCGTATCCCGCATCCCTGCAGATTCCGGCGCAGAATTCACAGGCGTAAGTCGCCCCGACCGCCTTTAAGAGCAGGGAAAGATAACTGTAATGATCCCGAAGATATCCGCGCAGGACCTCGATTCCGGATAGGATCTGCATAAAATAACGCATGATATATTCCAGTATGACAAGACAGACCGCCAAAGCGATATAGATCCCGTACTCCGCCTTATAGGACTTCAATGACAACGCAAACAGGATGCTCAATACGCCGATCGTTCCGACCTTTATCATATCCATTTTTCTTTTCCTCCCTCAGCTAGAGCGCAAACAGCTCCTGCATCATCACAAACAGATCATAGATATAGGGAATGATCCATGTTAAAACAAGAATTAACCCCGCAAGGCTGATCAAGAAAGCATGATCCTCCCTTCCGCTATGTTTTAAAACCTGATTTAATATTGTCACCAAGATGCCGACTGCCGCAATTTTGAAAATCAGACTAACGCTCATCCGTCCTCCCCTGTCATTCCATCACAGCAGCCAGATCGTCAGAAGCAATCCCGTCAGGATACTGACGCTGCGTATCATTTTTGTTTTACTCTCACAGCTCTCCTCCGCCTGCCTGCCTCTACGGATAAAAAAGGCTTCCGCCTGTCCGATGCTTTCGGCTTGTCCTGTCTCTTCCTGAAACCCCAGTCTGTCCGGCAGTCCCGCAAACATTTCCCGCTCTTCCGCTTCCAGAGGCTGTCCCTCCAGAAACGCCGCAAATTCTTTCTTCCACAATGCAGGCAGACCGCTTCCGTCCTCGGATGCTGCCCGGTAGATACGCTGAAAGCAGTTTTGATAACATGTGTCATTTATTTCTGTCAGCATCAGACAGATCTCCGGCAGCGTATGCTTTCCGTAAGCGATCTCCGTCCGTATCCGCCCCAGGATGCCGCGCATGATCTTAAGCTGCCTGATCCGCTCCCGTTCCTGCCCTGCCTTTCCGTTCCCCCAGCCGACACAGCCGATCAGGATACAGAAAATGCCTATCGCCTTAAACATGGCTTCCCATCCTTATCATAGACGCCCTCGATCCCCCATGCGCCCGCCGTCCGATCCAGAACGACGTACCGCTCAAACAAATCTTCCTCCATTGCATAACGCATGAAATTTTTATGCAGCACTTCTTCCAGTGAACCGCCGTGGATCGTTGCGAGAATCCTGCATCCGCAGCCGTTCGCTGCCCGCAGCGCCTGCATATCTTCCATTCCGCCCAGTTCGTCCACCGCCAGCGCCTGCGGCGACATCGCGCGGATCAGGCGCATCATGCCCTCCGCTTTCGGGCAGCCGTCCAGCACATCCGTGCGGATACCGACATCATTCTGGGCAATTCCCAGAAAACTGCCCGCAATCTCCGAGCGTTCGTCTACGACGCTCACATTGATCCCTCTCCCATAGGCTGTCCCGTTCGAGATCTGCCTGATGATATCTCTGAGCATTGTCGTTTTTCCGCCGCCCGGCGGAGAGATCAGCAGGGTACTCACCACTCTTCCCCGCTCGTAGAGCATCGGGATCAGCGGGTCCGCCGCGCCCTTGACCTGATGCGCGATGCGGATGTTCAAGTACCGTATGTACTTCATATTGACAATGCGGTTTTCTCCGTCTAAGAGCGCCTGTCCTGCCAGCCCGACCCTGTGGCCTCCCTGCACGGTCAAAAACCCCTGCCTGATCTCATCCGCAAAGGCGTAAATGGAATACTGGCACAAATGTTTCAGGATCTCTTCCAGCTCCGCGCTCTCCTGTCTGGCTGCCGCCTCCTGCCTGTCCACGATCTTTCCTGCGGCATCCACAAACCGTTCCTTTCCATCGACCAATATAGTCAATGGCGTGCCCGCCCTGAGTCTGATCTCCTGCAATTTTTCCGCCTGCCCTGCCACTTCCTGCCATCTTTCCCTGATCTTCTCCGGAAACAGACGGAGAATCTCCTCCTCGCACATCTTTCATCCCTCCCTTGTCTCATTACAATATATGACGCGCCGCCCGGGTTATGCTTCCAAAAAACAATGTCTAAAAAAACCAGTGGAATTTCCGCAAAAAAGAGGGTAAAATAGATAGGGAAAAAGATAAATGAGGAAAGATCATGAAACTGGACATGCACTGTCACACAAGAGAGGGGTCTCCTGACGGAAAACTTTCTCTACTGGACGATATCGCCATCCTAAAGCAGAAAGGCTATCAGGGAATGCTAATCACGGATCACAACTCCTACAAAGCCTACCGCTATTATAAAAAACTGAAAAACAAACCGAAAGATTTTGTTGTCTTAAAAGGCATCGAGTACGATACCTTAAATGCGGGCCACATGATCGTTATCATGCCCACAGGCGTCCACCTCCCGATCCTTGAGATCCGAGGTCTCCCCCTGCTTCTGCTCATTGAGATCGTCCACTTTTACGGCGGCATCCTCGGTCCCGCCCACCCCTGCGGCGAGCGGTTTTTAAGCGTCTGCAACACGCTGCGCGGGAAGTTTTCCGAGCACATTTACCACAAATTTGACTTTATCGAAGGATACAACGCCTGCGAAGACGCGGATTCCAACATACGCGCGATGGCGCTGGCGAAAAAATACCGGCTTCCCTGCTTCGGCGGAAGCGATTCCCATAAAGAGGACAGCGCCGGGCTCGGCTACACCGTTTTGCAGGAAGATATCAGAAACGAGACGGAGCTGATCAACTACATCCGTTCCGGCAAAAAGACCATGATCGGCGGCAGACACTATGCCCATACCACCAAGGCGAAACTTGGCAAAGTAAACAACGTTCTGGTCTACTCGTTCTGGGTCTACAATAAGTTCCTGGCGCTTCTTAGAAGAAAAGCCAGAAACTTTGAACTGATGGAAGACCAGCTGCTCGCCTCTCTTCGGGACGGCATGAGGAAATCCCCCTCCGGCTATATCTCTCTTAAGAAACGCTGAAACAGGACGCTTCCCACCCGGGAAAACGTCCTGTTTTTGCTGTTTTTCCTATTTCTCTTCGCCGTTTGCGATCTTTTTCAACTCTTCGAAAGCACTCTCGTAAGCCTCAGACCGCATGGTCGGATTGTTGCGGATCATATCGCGCTTATAAAAGTCCAGGAGTTTCCTCTCACCGTGTTCGCGCTCCCTGTAAAGGTTGAATCTGCCGCGCAGTTCCGCGATTTCTTCGCGTACGCTCTCCCCATAAGCCGAGGGCTTGCTCAGGATCATTTCCTTTAACGTGGCAAACCCCTGTTCCAGACCGGAAACCAGATCCGCTGTCCGCAGTTCTCTGCGCTCGCTGCGGTCCAGACGCTTCTGCTCTTTTTCCTCATTATTAAAAGCGATATACACATCCAGCCGCTTCTGCATCCGCTCCAGTTCCTCGCGCAGCCGCATCATCCGCACCATGATATCGCGCAGATCGAGAGCCGCCTTAAAGGAGAGGGTAAAATCCGCCACGATATAGATCGTCAACAGCACCGTCACATAGTTTAAGAGCCGGGGCGGCAGGGAAAACACAAACTGCTCGACAGGGCGGTGGATCACCCTGGTCATCAGAATCGTGAGAAATCCCCATGCCAGAGAAGACCGCAGGCAGATACGCCCCTGATAATTCAGGAACCTGCCGCTGTAGTCCCAATAGCGGACTTTGAACAGCGCTTCCATCACAACGCCCGTCACATACTCTAGCGCCGTCGCGCCGATCACGCCCGCGATATAGGTCAAAAACACCTGATCCTGAAACGGCATCGACACCACCAGCATCATGGTCGCGCCGCTGCCGTAGAGCGGCAGAAAAGGTCCCCGCATAAAGCCTCTGTTGACCCATTTTCTTGATTTTAGGGACACAAAGACGGACTCAAAGACCCAGCCGCCGAAGCAGTAAAAATAAAAGAAAAACAACCACTGAAACCCGTTATAGTCAAACATGATGCCAAACCCCTCAAGTACACTCCGACCGCTTTACACGAAGCTGATCACTTCCTCTTTCGGCGCTTTCGCCGATTCCACTTTCAAAGCGCGCAGCACCGGGCCTTCCCCCTGATAGCCGTCAAAATAAGATTTCTCCACCTTTGCCGTGACTTTCACCCACTTCTGCTCTTCCAGCGCATCCACGCCCTCATAGGCGCAGGCATAACCCAGAAAAGCCATATCCTCCGCGCAGCACGTCATCGCCATGCGCCCCGGCACAAAATAGCCCTTGGGGAACTGCTTTGGCTTTAACACCATTGCCAGAAAGATAAGCGTCTTGTCCCGATAGCGCTCAATGTGGTCCATCGCGTCCAGATACCATATTCCATAACTATTGTTATCTAATTCAATGAGATCCGCTTTCAGATCGTAGGGAAGCTCCTCCTCCATGATCTCGTTGATCTCCCCGTTCGCGTCCTCGAAGACGATCTCCGCCGAGGGGTTGATCGCTTTCACATTCCGCTTGTAGCTGCTCAAGTCCTCCACGCCGTCACAGCGGTTAAAGATGATCAGTTCCGACTTTCGGATCTGTTCCGCCACCAGAGACTTCATATTGGTAAAATACATGGGAAATGTGGCGGCGTTGATCGTCGTGATCTGCTGCTCGATCTTCCAGTGCCAGGGAAGTTTCATCTCCTTGCAGTTCCACATACCGTTGTATTCAATGACGATCCGCTCCGGTTTATGCTTCTTTTCCAGCTCAATCAGCCTGTTCGGCACAAAGTCCGCCTCCTCCTCGACCAGCTCCAGCACCGTGCGGCTCTGCTTTAAGAGCATCGGATCGTATTCGATCTCACCCTCCTCGCAGAGGATGAGCAGCGTTTTGCCCCGCACCTGAAAATAAGGCTGCGCCAATGTGTAGGTGATAAACTCCGTCTTTCCGCTCTCCAGAAAGCCGTTGATCATATAGACCGGTTTCACGCTTCTTTCATCCCTTTCTGTCTTTCCTGTCATTTGCATAACAATCGTTATTTATTTCCGAAAAAGTTCCGCCAGTTTCTCTTCTTTCAGCTGGGCGCCGATCACACAGAATTTCCCTGTCACGCCGGGCTTTCCGTCCCTGACATTGCTCTCTTCCGGCACATAGTCAAAGTAGATCCAGCTTCCGGCGCTGCCTGCCACCATGCCCTTTGCGCGCAGTACCGTGCCGTATTCCTCCTCATGATCCAATTCCGCGAGGATATGCTCGATCTCCTCTTTCGTGTAAGCCGCAGGCGTCTCAAGCCCCCAGCTTGTGAACACCTCGTCCGCATGATGGTGATGATGCGCGTGATCGTGGTCATGATGATGGTGCTCGTCGTGCTCATGGTCGTGATGATGCTCATGCTCATCGTGGTCATGGTCGTGATGGTGTTCATGCTCCTCGTGATCATGGTCGTGATGATGCTCATGCTCATCGTGATCATGGTCGTGATCGTGATGGTGTTCATGCTCCTCGTGGTCGTGATCATGATGATGGTGTTCATGTTCCCCGTGCTCATGGTCATGGTCGTGGCAGCCGCAGGTGCAGTCCGGTCCGTGATCGTAGTGGTGCTCCTCCTCCTGCCGCTCCATCACCTCGCGCATCAGTTCCGCCTCCAGATCTCCCGCGCCCTCGATGGTCCGAAGGATATCCTTACCGTCCAGCGCATCCCAGGGCGTCGTCACGATCGTCGCCTTTGCATTATGCTCCCGGATGAGCGCCACGCAGGCGGAAAGTTTTTCCTCGCTGATCGCATCCGTGCGGCTCAATACGACCGTACCCGCATACGCGATCTGGTTGATGAAAAACTCTCCGAAATTCTTACTGTACATCTTACATTTCGCGGCGTCCACCACAGCCACCGCGCTGCCCAGCTCCACATCCCGGTCCGCCATAGCGTCCTGCACCGCTTTCATCACGTCGGAAAGCTTTCCCACGCCCGACGGCTCGATGAGGATCCGCTCCGGCGCATAGGTCGTGAGCACTTCCTTTAAGGAAGCGCCGAAGTCACCCACCAGCGAGCAGCAGATGCAGCCGGAGTTCATCTCCTTGATCTCAATGCCCGCCTCCTGTAAAAATCCGCCGTCGATGCCGATCTCCCCGAATTCGTTTTCGATCAGCACCACCTTTTCCTCCGTCAGGGCTTCCTTTAAGAGTTTTCTGATCAAAGTCGTTTTTCCCGCTCCCAGAAAGCCCGATACAATATCGATCTTTGTCATGTTATCACCTTTCCTTTTCCAAATCATTCTCTTCATTCTTTGCGAAACAGCCCTTGCCGTGCGCATTAGAACTTTTTTCACGTTGTTATTCCAGATTTAATTTCCTGCTCATCATATACCAGGTCAGTATATAGTATACCACACAGCTCAAAATCGCGGCGATCAGCGTCGTCTCCCACTGGTTGTCAAAATAGGTACTGTAATAAACGCTGTCGCCGATCCGCCTCCGGAAAGAAAGCTGAACCGCCATATAAACGCCCTGGAGCAGATTCTCCGCCACATAGGTCAGCACATACCAGCCAAAGGACGCCATCAGCTTATGGTTGGCGGAAAGCTGCCCCAGCGAGATGCAGGCTCCCACCTTGAGCACCTTTGCAAACAGGGCAAAGACAAAGGCGATCAGCGTCATGAGCACCGTAAATGCCGTGATCTTTTCCGCGCCCAGATACTCGATCGTACTCTCCATCCCCCGCATCATGGATCGAAACACATCGCCCGTCGAGGCAACCAGAAAAACGACAGACAGATACATGAAAGCGATATCGATCAGCAGCCACGCCGCGCTGACAAAGAGTTTCGCGACAATGATCTGGTGCGTGTCCACCGGCAGGGTGTGCAGAAGATACCCCTGATCACTGTAGGCAGACGTATAAAAGCGGTGGATCAGATAGATCACCGTGCCCACATACACCGCAAACATACTGAGCACATAAGTGAGCAGCACCATCACCGCGATAAAATCCAGCATCGAAAATTCGCTGTAGAAGTTCTCGCTTTCCATCAACTTTATCATCCCCCACGCGAGCGCCGTCATCACCAGTGTCAGACCGTTCGCGGAAAGAAGCAGCTTCCAGGTCGCTTTCCACTCGTATTTCATCAATTTTCCTAACATGCGAACACCTCCCTGAAAAACCGATCCACGGACTTGTGCTCGTTCTGCCGGATCTGTTCCGCACCCGCCTGCAAGACGATACTGCCGTACTTGATAAAGACCACCTCGTCCAGAATGTTCTCCACATCCGAGATCAGATGGGTGGAGAGCAGGATCGAGCCGCTGTGGTTATAGTTGCTCACGATCGTGTGCAGGATATAATCTCTGGCGGCAGGATCCACGCCCGCGATCGGCTCGTCCAGAATGTACAGGTCCGCATCCCGGCTCATCACCATGATGAGCTGCACTTTCTCTTTCGTGCCCTTAGAGAGATTTTTCAACCGCTCCTGCGGCGGGATCTGTAACCGCGCCAGCATATCGTATGCCCTGTCCACGCGGAAATCCGGATAAAAGTCCTGAAAATACTGCACCAGCTCGATCACTTTCATCCCCGGCTGCAAGTAGGTCCGCTCCGGCAGATAGGAGATCCGCAGTTTCGTATCGACGCCGGGACGCTGTCCGCCGATCAAAACCTCCCCCGCCGTCGGCCGAAGCAGCCCGTTCATGATCTTGATGAGCGTCGTCTTCCCGCTGCCGTTCGGTCCCAGCAGCCCGATGATCCTGCCCCGCTCCAAATTCAGATAAACCTGGTTCAAGGCGATCTTTCTTCCGTAGGTCTTTGTCAGACCCATACACTGTACCACAGGCGCCATGCCTTTCCTCCTCCTTCTGTATCCTCAGGCGATCGTAATGCGGTATGATGCCTCAAAGGCTTTCCCTGCAAGGCACTGCATCCATTCCCGCTCCTTCCACTCTCCCGCAAAGCCTGCCCTGTCGCAGCGTCCGTACCAGGGCTCAATGCAGATAAAGGGCGCTTTTTTCTTTGGCGGCGACCAGATGCCAAACAGGGGCGCATCAAAGTCTACTGTCAGATAAGGGCTGCCGTCAGGGCGCACCAACGCCACGCTGTGCGCCTGATCGTTTTCAATGACCAGCGCATCCTGATCGAACAGATCCGCTGTCACCGGCAGAACACCGTCCCGCAGCGCGTAAGTCTTTTTCTCTCCGCTTAACAGCCCTCCCTCGATGCAGGAAGCAACGATATGCTCCTTTGTATCAAACAGCAGTTTATACTGCGTCTGATCCGTTCCCGGATCGATCGGGCACAAAAACGCCGGATGTCCGCCGATGGAAAACCAGACGGGCTCCGCCGCCTGACTGCTCACCCGCCATTTTACCACCACCGCACGCTCCACCAGTTCATAGCCGATCTCCAGAAAGAACGGATACGGATATTTTTGCAGCGTATCCGCATCAGACGCCAAAGAAAACCGGATTTCCGATGCTGCCCGGCTCTTTAACTGAAATTCCCTGTCTCTGGCAAAACCGTGCTGCCCCATGCGGTATTCCCTGCCCTCCGCGCGGTACTTTCCGTCCTGCAAGCCGCCCACAAGGGGAAACAGCACCGGCGAAGTCCGTCCCCAATACGCCGGATCGCCATGCCACATATATTCCCAGTTATCCGGCAGCCGCTTTAAGGACTTAAGCTCCGCGCCCAGACTGTCTACCTGTATCGTAATCTTATCATTGCCGATTTGAAATAATGCCATCGTTTCCTCCTACTCCTGTTATCATACCACACAACCTCTTATTTCGCCAGAATTTCGCGATAAGCCGCCTCGACCTTTTCTGCGGAGACCCCCGCAATCTCATTCTGACAGGTTCCGCCCGCCAGAAGACCGATCAGCTTTCCGTGTCCGTCAAAGATACCGCCGCCGCTCATTCCCTCTTTGGCAAACCCATGCCCGTAAAGCATTGTATCCTGAAAAAGTTCGATGTAGCGTTCCTCTTTTTCCAGCGCAGCTTCCTGAAAGATCGGTTCCTGTTCTTTCCGGTCTGTGCCGACGCAGAAGCCCTCGATCCGTTCTTCTCCGCCCGCAAAAGGCGCCTCCTCCACGCAGACGCTCCGCAGGGTCATGAGCGCATCCGCTCCCAATTCGCCGTTGTCCACCCGCAGAAACCCCACATCACTCTCCGACGAACTCCCCAGCCACACGGCATCCGCAAAATATCCCTGCGGAAACCACACCACCCCCGAAGTTTCATTCCAATATTCCAGTACATGCCTGTTTGTCGCGATGATCACCGCGTCTGGCGTCTGGCGGAAAATAACGCCGCTGCCATAGGCGTTTCCCATATCGAGGCGCACCACGCTGTTTTTTACATTCTCATAAGCCGCCACAGGATCGGCTTCCGGCAGCACCGGACAAGTACACAGCTCAAGCGCGAGCATCCCCTCATAGATATCCTGCGCGCTCACCGTCTGGATCAGATGCGGCGGCAGGGATGGTTCCTGCGCCCGCACCTGCATCGGCAGGAGAACTGCGATACCGCACCATAAAATAACATACGATATTTTATGTTTTCTCCCAAACTGTCTCACGGCGCCTCTCCTACCATCTGTTTTTCCCTGACACAGAAAAAAACAAATGCCGTGCGCGGCGCTTGTTTTTTTCCGTCCTTTTATGAAAGGAATAAAGTAAGCAGAACGATAAGCCGGGTTATGTCGCGAATGATCATCTATCTCGACGTCCCGTTGCCGGGACGCTCCAGCAACCTACCTGAAAGCAGATCGGGCTAATCTGTCGCTCTCTGTTTGGTCTTGCTCCGGATGGGGTTTACACAGCCCGTCCCGTTACCGGGACAGCGGTAGTCTCTTACACTGCCATTCCACCCTTACCCCGGCGTATTGCTTCGCAAAACGCCCAGAGGATTGCATTGCAATCCTCCGCCTGATTCTGCCATACAATTTCCGAGGCGGTGTATTTTCTGTTGCACTGGCCTTGGAGTCGCCTCCACCGGACGTTATCCGGCATCCTGCCCTATGGAGCCCGGACTTTCCTCAGCCGCATAAATGCGGCCGCGATCATTTGTTCTACTTACTTTTCCCTATACGTCGAAACAGCTGCCCCCGACAAACTCCCGGCAAAGGGAATTTTTCGGAAGTTCCTCGCTGCTGACACCCAAAAAGTATTCCAGAAATTTGAGGAGCCGCTTTGCCTCGTAATACTCCGGCTCTCCTTTTTTTATCCCAAACAGGAGCGGTTCCGCGTACTGCTTGAGCACCGCCAGCTCGTAGAGCAGCGCCGAATTGAACATGGCGTCCGCCTCCTCCTGATAGGGGAATATGTACTGTTCCTCACCCCGTCTGACAGAGGGCCACATGGCGATCGTCCGCGTTGCGGAAGCGCCTCTGGTCCTTGCATCCCGCACGATGCGGCGCAGCAGGCGGTTATCCGTGGTGGGGATCCGGTTATGTTCATCCACATTTAACGTGGTGAGCGCGCTGATGTAGATCTTGTACTTGCTCTCGGCAGGAAGCGAATAGGACATCTTTTCGTTCAACCCGTGGATCCCCTCGATCACCAGAATATCGTCCGGACCGAGTTTCGTCGTTTTTCCGCTGTACTCCCGCTTGCCCGTCTTAAAGTTAAAGGTGGGAAGCTGCACTTCCTCCCCCGCAAGAAGCGCCGTCATATCCTGATTGAACTGCTCCACGTCAAGCGCTTCCAGACACTCGAAATCAGGCTTTCCGTCCGCGTCTCTGGGGGTCTTATCGTGGTTTACATAATAATTATCCAACCCGATGGGATGCGGCTTCAACCCGTAAGTCCGAAGCTGGATCGAAAGCCTGTGGGAGAAAGTCGTCTTCCCCGAAGAGGAAGGACCTGCGATCATGACAAATTTCACGCCCTCACGCCTTGCGATATCTCTGGCAATCTCTCCGATGCGCCGCTCCTGTAAGGCTTCCTGCACCAGGATCATATCGGAGATGCTGCCGCTGCAGATCTGGTCGTTTAAGTCGCCCACCGTGTCGATTCCCAGATCCTCTCCCCACGCTCCGGTCGCGATCAGGGTCTGGAACAGTTTCTTTCTGGGTTGAAAGTCGGGAAGCGTCTCAGGATCTTCCTGCTCCGGAAGCAGCAGGATCATGCCCTCCTCGTAGGCAAACAGGTCAAACTGCCTGATATAGCCCGTGCTGGGCATCATATAGCCGTAAAAATAATCGTAATAGTCTCCCATGCAGTAGACATTGATGTTGGAACTTCTGCGGTAGCGGAACAGGGATACCTTATCCTTCATGCCGTTTTCCGCAAACAGCGCCACCGCTTCATCCGCCGGATAAGCCTTCTTTGTCACCAGAAGATCCATATCCACCAGCTCGCCCATGCGCTCTTTCACTTTCTCGATCTGATCCGCATCCAGCTTCAAGCCGTTCCGAAAAGCGCAGTAATACCCTGCGCCGATGGCAAATTCCACTTTTACATTTGCCGCCGCCGTAAGACCTGCCACATCCTTGACCGCTTTCATCAAAAGCATGATGGCTGTCCGCACATAAGTCTTGTGACCGATGGCATCCCGACAGGTGATGAAAGTCAGGTCGCAGTCCCTGTCCACCCGTTTCATCAGCTCGCGGATCTTCCCGTTCACCGTCACAAGGGCGATCTGATTCAAATAGTCGTTCTGATGCGCTTCCGCGATGACTTCATACTTGATGCCGTCCTCATACTGATATTCTTTGCCGCCAATCCTGATCGTAACCATAGGCTCTTCCCCTCCTTCTCTTTTCGTTCATATGCTGTATTTTGGCTCTGTATGACGGCAGATCCTCATGGATCCCACATCCGCCTGACCCGCACATTGTCCTGCAAAAGCGCCTCTATCTGCTCATAGCGTTCCCGCCGCTTCTCTTCGCGGATCCCCTGCGCGCGCAGATTTTCAAGGATCTCCTCAAAAACTGCTGCCTCTCTCTCCAGATACGATATAAAAACAGGTGTTCTTTTTTGCAGGAGAATCGGTCCGTATCGGTCTTTTAGTTTACATAACTCTTCTGTGGAAAGATCCGGCATTCCCATCTCACAGCCCTGCCTTGTCTGTTCCTGCTCTGTCTGCATCCCCGGCACTGCCCGTATCACCTGATAAAACTTGCCGTCTTCACACAGCATCGCCTCATCCGTAATGCCATATCCGCTTTCCCGCAGAAACCGCCGAAACGACTCGATTTCCGACTGCGGCTGCAAGACCAGTTCCCGAAAAGAAACGGCTTTCCTGTGCTCTCCGGCAAGGATCCGCTGCATCAGACCGCCTCCCATACCGGCGCAGACCAGCGTATCCGCTTCTCCGATATTATAGTTATGTAAACCATCCGAAAGTCTTGTCTCAATTTTCCCCTCAAGACCGTACGCCGCCACATGATCGGCAGCCGCCCGCAGAGGTCCCTCCCGCAGATCCATAGCAAGCACCCGGGGACTGACGCCCTGCTGCACCAGATAAATCGACACAAAACCATGATCGCAGCCCACGTCGCAGACACGGTTCCCAGCCGTCACCATAGAAACGACCGTCTTAAGCCTTTCGGACAGCGTGACAGACCGCATCAGTCCAGATAATCCTTTAATTTACGGCTTCTGCTGGGATGGCGGAGCTTTCTGAGCGCCTTGGCTTCGATCTGCCGGATGCGCTCACGGGTCACATTAAACTCCTTACCCACTTCCTCCAGCGTCCTCGCCCTGCCGTCATCTAAGCCAAACCGCAGGCGCAGCACTTTCTGCTCTCTCTCCGTCAGCGTGCCCAGCACCTCCACAAGCTGTTCTTTCAACAGGGTAAATGCCGCCGCATCCGCAGGCACCGGCACATTGTCATCCTGGATAAAGTCGCCTAAGTGGCTGTCTTCCTCCTCGCCGATGGGCGTCTCCAAAGACACCGGTTCCTGCGATATCTTTAAGATCTCCCGCACCCGCTCCACGGGCATGTTCATCTGCTCCGCGATCTCCTCCGGAGTAGGTTCCCTGCCGAGTTCCTGCAAAAGCTGACGGCTCACGCGGATCAGCTTGTTGATCGTCTCCACCATATGCACCGGAATGCGGATCGTTCTCGCCTGGTCCGCGATCGCTCTGGTGATCGCCTGCCGGATCCACCAGGTCGCATAAGTCGAAAATTTATAGCCTTTTCGATAGTCAAATTTCTCCACCGCCTTGATCAGACCCAGATTTCCCTCCTGGATCAGATCGAGAAAGAGCATCCCGCGCCCCACATAACGCTTCGCGATGCTGACCACCAGCCGTAAGTTTGCCTCCGCAAGACGCTGCTTCGCTTCCAGATCGCCCATCTCCATCTTTTTCGCCAGTTCGATCTCCTCCTCCGCAGAGAGAAGCGGCACCTTACCGATCTCTTTCAGATACATCCTGACGGGATCCTCAATGCTGATGCCGTCGGGCACGGAGAGATCGATGTCCTCCACATCCACTTCGTCCTCCTCCGTCAGGATGATCTCCTCATCATCCACGTCGTCCTCCTCCGTGATGCGCAGCACGTCTACATTATTCTGCTCCAATGTTTCCAGAATCTTGTCAAGCTGATCCTCCTCCGGCGAAAGATCCGCAAAAAAGTCGTTGATCTCATGATATTCCAGAACATTTTTTTTCTTCTTTGCAACAGCCAGAAGCTCCTTTAAGCGCTCCTCAAACTTTGCCTGTACATTTTCATCCATGAACTGCTCCATCCTTCCTATGTTTGGTCCCTGTCTGTCAGACCTCTTTTCGAGCTATGTCTGTTCTCCCATTGTCTTTTTTCGATTAGCTTACCCCGATCCCAGGGAAATATGCGTTTTTCTGAGCGCTTCCAGCTCCTTTTTCCCGGAGATCACATGTTGGAGCGCTCCCACGTCCGCCCCCATCAGAGCCGAATAATGATCGAAGCTGTTCTGCTTCACCGCAAGCAGCACCTCCTTGAGCGCTTTCTCTTTCTCCTGTATCGTTTCAAGATGCGGGAGCTTTGTATTGAAGATCTTCGCCACTTCCCGCTGCTCCTCCTCATCCTCAAACGCGCTGATAATGGAAGCCGCCTGAAAGCCGTCTCCGGCAAGCCCTGCAAACAGCTTGTCCGCCACCTGACCGATCAGCTCGTCCGTAAAGTCCGCCATCGAGATGTAGTCCTTTACCTTCGGATACACCTCCGGCTCCTCCACCAGCCAGGTGAGCAGGATCCGCTGGGACTTTCTGCCGGGATCTTCCGGCGAAGACCGCTCCCCTGCCGCCGCTTTCGGTCTCTCCACGGGTCTTACAAGACCCGTGCGGGCAGCGCAGGCGCTCACCAGCTTCCGCAGATTCTCATAGCCGATATGATAACGCTCCGCCACGGATTCGATATAGTTTTCCCGCTCGACCTCCTCCTCGAAACCGCACAGTTTCTTTGCGATCTCACGATGGAAAGCCGTCTTGGACTCGGGATCCTCCATACGGTAGTTTTGTTCCAGTACCTTTAACTCAAAAAAGAAGCCGTTCTCCGCCTTTCCGATCCGCTCCTGAAAGGCTTCCGCCCCCAGATTCTTCATAAATTCGTCCGGATCCTTATAGGGCTTCATATCGATCACTCTGGCGCGGAGTCCCGCCTCTTTCAAAATGCCGATCGCGCGCAGCGCCGCGTTGACGCCCGCCCCGTCGCTGTCGTAGGCAAGCAGCACCTCCTCTGCATAGCGCTTCAAAAGCCCTGCCTGACCCGCCGTAAAAGCGGTCCCCAAAGACGCCACCGCCTGCCCGAAACCCGCCTGGTGCATGGCAATCACATCCATGTAGCCCTCGCAGAGGATCATATTGCCCGTCCGCGATGTTCTGGCAAAATTCAGACCGTAGAGATTGCGGCTCTTGTCGAAGACCATCGTCTCGGGCGAATTGAGATATTTCGGTTTCGCGTCCCCCATGACCCTGCCGCCAAAACCAATCACGCGGTGGTTCATGTCCTGGATCGGGAACATCACGCGGTTCCAGAATTTATCGTGCACGCCGCGTTTCTCATCGAAAGCGGCAAGTCCCGCCTCCGTGATCAGGTCGTCCGCATACCCTTTGGAACGCAGATAGGCTGACAGATCGGAGCCTGCCCCGTCCGCATACCCCAGACCGAACTTCTTCATGGTCTCTGCGGAAAGTTCCCGCCCCGTCAGGTAGCGTTCTCCGGTCCTGCCTTTGGGGGAGCGGAGCAGATAATAATAATACTTAGCCGCCTCTTTATTGACCTCCAGAAGCTTTGCGCGCCTGCTCTCCTTTTTCCGCATCTCCTCGGAATACTCGACTTCCGGCAGGGTAATCCCTGCCCGGTCCGCCAGCATCTTTACCGCCTCCTGAAAGGTGGCGTTTTCATATTTCATCAGGAACGTGATCACATTCCCGCCCGCGCCGCAGCCGAAACAGTAATACATCTGCTTTGCCGGGGAGACCGAAAAAGAGGGAGATTTCTCATTGTGAAACGGACAGAGTCCGAAATAACTGCTCCCCTTTCTCTGCAAGCGCACGCTGCCGGAGATCACATCCACGATATCGTTTTTTGTCCTGATCTCTTCGATCAGCTCCTCGGGATAACGCATGCTTTCCTTTCTCTTTCGATGTTTTTGCTCTGTCTAAACCGATTTTAGCCCATGCCACGTCCTGGGAATAAAGAGCCGCTCATACTGGGCGATGGCAAAGCGGTCCGTCATGGAACTGATGTAGTCGCATACGATCTTTTCCAGCGGCTCCCCCGCATCCAAGAGCTTAAACAGGAAATTGGGAAGCTGCTCGGTATGTACCAGATAATGTTCGTAGAGGGTGATGATGAGGTTTTCCGCCTTTCCCTCCTCGCTCTTGGCGACGGGGTTTTTGTACACATTTTTGAACATAAACTCCCGCATCTTCTGCATGGCTTCCTCGACTTCCGCAGACATCGTAATGTCCTCCCTGTCGCGGCTGTTCGTCACAATATTGTGGATAAAACAGTCAAGGCGCTGCCCGCAGCTGTAACCGATCACGCTTCCGATCTCTCTGGGCACATCCGCCTCTTTTAAGATGCCTGCCCGCACCGCGTCGTCCATATCGTGGTGGATGTAGGCGATCTTATCCGCCAGGCGGACGATCCTGCCCTCCAGCGTTGCCGGCATCCCGGACGTCTGGTGGTTCAAGATGCCGTCCCGCACCTCCATCGTTAAATTGATGCCCTGCCCGTCCTTTTCCAGAAGATCCACCGTGCGCACGCTCTGTTCATTGTGCTTAAAGCCGTAAGGGCACACCCTGTCGAGCGCACGCTCCCCGGCATGACCGAAAGGCGTATGCCCCAGATCGTGCCCTAAAGCGATCGCTTCCACCAAATCCTCATTGAGCTTTAACGCCTTGGCGATCGTCCGCGCGGTCTGGCTGACCTCCAAAGTATGCGTGAGCCTCGTCCTGTAGTGGTCCCCCTCCGGCGTGAGAAATACCTGCGTCTTATCCTTTAAGCGGCGGAACGACTTACTGTGGATGATCCGGTCCCTGTCCCGCTGGAACACCGGACGGATATCGCACTGTTCCTCATCCTTGGTCCTTCCCTGCGAATTCATGCTGAGCATGGCGTAGGGGCTTAAGTACTCTTTTTCCCACTGTTCCAGACTTTCCCGTATATTCATAAGCATATCCTCTATCTTTATTATTCGCTCCGCATTCTCGAAATCCTTTTTTTATCTACATATATCATAAATAAATTCCGCATTCTGATCCATCGCCTCGTACGCCGTTTTGAAAGGCGACATCTGGAACACATGCCACATCCCCTTAAAAACGTCCATCTTGACGCTCACATTGGCTTTTAAGAGTTTTTTGTAGAGCATCACCGCATCGTCCTGTAAGATCTCGTTACTCCCCACCTGAATGTAAGTCGGCGGAAAACCCGCGTAATTCCCAAACAGCGGCGAAATATAAGGGTCTTTCAGGTCTTGTCCTTCCGCATAATTGGCGATCATCTGCTCCAGATAAGCCGCATCCAACACCGGGTCGATCGCCGCCTTTGTCACATGAGATTTTCCGGAGGAAGTCAGATCCGTCCACGGCGACATAAGCAGAAGCCCCCGCGGCAGAAGCCTGCCCTCGCTCTTTAGTTTCAGCACCAGAGACAGCGCAAGATTTCCGCCCGCGGAATCTCCCGCTATCATCACATCCCGCGCGCCATACCCTAAGAGCATCAGATAATTCCATATCGCCATCGCATCCTGCGTGGCTGCCGGATACGGATGCTCCGGCGCCAGCCTGTAGTCGAAAGAAAGCACGTCCATCGAAGTGGATGCCGCCAGTTTGGTCGTCAGCGTTCTCGCATAGAGGCTGCTTCCGGTGGAATAACCGCCGCCGTGGCAATAGAGGATGATATATTTCTTCATGTGCGCTCGGTTTACATAAATCCACTCGCCATGAATAGCGCCGCCGTCCTCCCCGCCTGCCGGAATCTCGATCTCTTCCACGATCACATCCCTGCTGTTTCCCAAAAGGGCGCCGAAATGATCCTGCGACTGCCGATGCTTCTCAATATCCGCGTTCTCCACCACACCGTGCATCCGCTTGATCAGATTCATCAGTCCCACATTCTTTTTATCCGTCTTTTCCATCATGATCCTCATTTCCGAACGGCTTGCCGCGAAGCAGTCTGTTTTCGCGCAGAAACAAACAGCCGTACCGTTCTATAACAATTTTACCATAATTATGGAAAGATGTGGTATACTTAATTCCATGAACAGACAGGCTGCGAAAAAACAACTGTATCAAGCTGCCGCCCGCGGCAAAAAAGACATCTGGTATAAGCTGGATCTGTCGGCTACCGTTTATCCCACTTTGCAGCGGCGCGACTTTTCCTCGGTATACCGCCTCAGCGTGAAATTAAAGGAGGCTGTGGATCCCGCGCTTTTACAACGGGCGCTCGACCTCACGCTTCCCCGCTTTCCCACCTATAAGGTGGCGATCCGCAAAGGGCTGTTCTGGCGGTATCTGGAGCCGAACAACCGCCTCGGCCCTTTCGTGCAAGAAGATATCAAAAATCCCTGTATGCCCATGCACTTTAAAAGTAACAACCGTTATCTTATCAGGGTATACTACTATGACTGCCGTATCTCCCTGGAGGCGCACCACTGTCTCGGAGACGGCACCGGCGGCATGTGCCTTTTGCAGACGCTGACGGCTGTTTATCTGGGTCTGCTCGGGCACAAGATCACGCCCTCCGGGTTTGTGCTGGATCTTAATGAAACACCCGATCCCGAAGAACTCGAAGACGCTTATATGCGTTATGCAACAGCCAAAGTGAAACCGCCCCGCCCCGCGGCAAAAACCTACCGCATCCGCGGCACAAAAGAGCCGTTTTATACCCTGAACATCGTGGACGGCGTTCTTTCGGTCAATGAGGTGGCTGCCGCCGCCAAACGGTACGGAGCTACCATCACGGAATACCTGAACGCGGTGCTCCTCTACGCTCTTCTGCAAAAGCAGAGCGCGGAGTTCCACCTCTCCTACAAGCCCGTGCGCATCGCCATGCCTGTGAACCTGCGCCGCTTCTTCCCCTCGAAGACGCTGCGCAACTTCATTACGATGGTGTATCCTTTCATCGACCCGAGACTTGGCGATTACCGCTTTGAGGAGATCGTGACGGAAGTTCACAATTACATGCGTTATTATATTAATGAGAAATTTCTCTGCGGCGACATCACCACGAACGCGGCAACGAAACATAATTTCCTGATCCGCATCGTACCGCTCTTTCTCAAGGATCTGGTGGTCCGCACTTTCTATACCAGGGTGCAGGACAGAAACTCCTCCGCGGGACTCACCAACATGGGCGCGCTGCGGGTGCCGGAAGATATGAAACCCTATATCGACCGCTTTGATATCTACATGGGGCAGCCTTTTTCCTCCCGTACCAACTGCGCCATCATCAGCTTTGAAGATATCCTGACCGTCAACTTTGCAAGCAGCATCGTGGAAGCCGACGTGGAACGCTATTTTTTCCGAAAACTGGTGCAGGACGGCGTCCATGTGAAGATCGAGAGCAACCGCGCGGACAGCGTCCCGCATTAACAAAGAGATATATTGAATAACATATGTTATGGAGGATTCGCATTATGTCATACTGCGTAAACTGCGGCGTGGAACTGGAGGCTTCCCTACGGGAATGCCCGCTGTGCCATACCCCCGTCATCAACCCGAACGAAGCGGGAACAGAATTTCCGCCCTCTCCCTACCCCGAAAACAAAGGGCAGGTGGAAGAAGTGAAGCGCAAGGATCTCGGCATCCTGCTCTCCGTGGTGCTCACCGCCACGAGCGGCACCTGCCTGCTCTTAAATCTGCTGGTGTTTAACAAAAGCCTCTGGTCGCTTCTGGTGATCGGCATCTGCATCTGCCTGTTTGTGTTTACGTTTCCGCTTGTCTATTACCGCAGGACGCCCCTTGCCCTTTCCCTGCTGGCAGACGGCGCGTCCGTCGCACTCTATCTGTATCTGATCTCCCGGCTGACCCCTTCCGCCGACTGGTTTTTACAGCTGGGGCTTCCCACCGTGGCGCTCGTCTTCCTCTGCGTGGAGATCTTTGCCTTTCTGCTGCACAAAATCCCCCTCAGTGTCCTTTCGGGCGCACTATGCCTTTTTATCGAGATTCCGCTTTTCTGCGCCGCATTGGAACTCCTGATCCACCGTATGCTCACCAACACGCTGCGGCTCTCCTGGTCCGCCGTGGTGCTGACCGTCTGCGCGATCATCGACGTGGCACTGATCACCATTCTGGTCAAAAAACGCCTGCGCAACGAGGTGCGCAGGCGCCTGCACTTTTAACCTTTATATCTTTTCTCCGCGTCCTCCAGCGACGCGTAGCCGTAAAAAGCCGTCTCGTTGGCGATGGTCTGCTTTAACAGGTTTTCGCCCCGCGCTTTTGCGTCTTCCGTCTCCGCAAGGAGCAGAGCCAGCGTTTTTTCCGAATAGGTGTAGAGTTCGCCCCGCAGGTAGCTCTCCATAGAAGAGCCTGCCATCACGCCGTCCTGATCCGTGGTCGCCACCCGCCCGCGCTTTCTTAAATTCGGATAGTCCCGCTGCATTTCGGCATCCCACGCCAGATTGATCTCTACGATCTTCTCCACCACTTCCTTTTTTGCGGAAACATCGGGCAGATGGGATCTGATCTTTTCAAATTCCTCGGGATAAGTGGTCTCCATCATCCAGCCGTACTTTTCAAAGATAAGATTCCGTCCCTCCGAAAAGCCCTGTCTCAGATCTTCCCGATAACTTAACAGCACTTCGTCCGAGTAGACCATCCACTGGCTCATGCGCATCTTGAAAAATGTGTCCGGATCGTCCTGACAGGAAGCTCTGCCGCCGGTGTTGTAGACCTGCTGAAAAAGCTCCCACTCCGTCTGCGCGACTTCAAAGATCAACTGTTCTCTCTCACTGATTTCGGGCATAGTTACCTCCATATTATCCTGTTATGTTCTGCGTGTACACAGAAGAAGCCCTCATAACGAGGGCTTCCACCATGCAGGAAAAGAGACTTGAACTCTCATGGTATTGCTACCACACGGACCTGAACCGTGCGCGTCTGCCAATTCCGCCATTCCTGCGAACAAATGTTATTCTATCGCCTTTTTCCTGCAATGTCAAGACTATTTCGCAATCTTTATGAATCAATTTTCATTTTGATCACGCTTTACTTTCCCTGATCGCGTTGTGCAATCCCGCAAAGACTTCCTCATAGCAATTGCATTCTTTTAAGCTGATGGCAGTAACATGAAGCGTTAACGGAATTTCCCGACTTTCATAGGAAAATGTGTACTCATTCATGCTGCGGATCTTCTCTGCGATCTGTTCTGCGTATGCCGCATCACTGCTGGCAGTTAAGATACAGAATTCATCGCCGCCGATGCGGAATACAATGTCATCCTCGCCGGAAGCCGCTGTCATGCGCCGCATCTGCTCTAAAATCGCCAAATCTCCGGCTTTTATGGAAATATCGTTGATCGCGAGCATGTGTTTGATATCGCAAAGGACAAAGAAGCAGTCCTTTCTCTCCTGAAACAGATCATATAACTCGCTAATGTCTACATGCCGTCTCTGCATAATATAATCCTCTCCTTTCTGTGGAGGCGCCTTTAGCCTCGGAAACAGTTCTGTGAAGTTCGCCTTCCGAAATTCAGAAGGTCTACAGTGCCATATCTGTTCGAATGCGCGCGCAAAGGATTCGTGTGTACTGTAACCGTACTCAACGGCTATGTCCAAAATGGACAGTTCCGGCTGCATAGACAGTTTCTTTGCCGCTAACATCATCCTCCTGCGGACAATGTACTCATGCACAGAAATGTCATGTACACTGCGAAATAATTTTTCGAGAGTGGATTTTGAACAGAAACATGCCGCTGCCACATTCTCGGTTTTGATTTCATCGCGCAGATGAACTTCGATATATTCAAGCGCCGTCATCAAAAGTTCTATGTGCTGCATGATCCACTCTCCTTTCCGATATCGTATTATCATTATAGCTGAGAGAATCGTATCAGGCTTGATATTTTGAGTAAAAATCTTTATAAAAAAACAGCCCAAAATCTCTTGACTTTTGCGCGGGGGGATAGTAAGATATTAGTTGCGTTGTAAACGTATGCGGAAGTGCTGGAATTGGCAGACAGGCATGACTAAGGATCATGTGTCAGCAGACGTGTGGGTTCAAGTCCCATCTTCCGCAGTGAATGCGGGTGCGATAAATATGGTGGAAATGCCGTGTTTATCGCATTTTTTATGTTTGGGTGTGTCGCAAAATGCGGTGTAAAAATGTTTACACTTTTTTACATTCAATGAATTTTTGATAAAATGATTGTCGGATCTTCGGATGTATGGTAAGATTTGTATAGGGAAATAACCGCGTCACTGCAAGGGGTTGACCTCCTATTACATAAGATGGGAGGTGGTGCGGATGAAGTTTAGTTTCAGAGATAAGTCGCGCTTTTATTCAAGTAGATTTCCAGAAAACGAAATATCCCTTTACATACAAAAAATATATTCACAGCATAAAATAAAATTTTGTGCTGGGGTGTATTTCGCTCTTCAATATCTTTTCAAACGATTAGCTTTGATGCTTCAAAATCCATTGCAAGATGTCTTCTGCTCCGGCTTCTCCCGAAGCTACAGAAAAAATAATATCACTTAATTCTGCCTGACTATATACCAGTTCAAATCCGTTTAAAACAAGAAAGACCAGCATTACATGAGCGCTTAACCTTTTATTCCCATCCACCATAGCATGGTTTTTTACCAATCCAAAACAAAGCTGAGCCGCTTTCGCCTGAATGCTCGGATATAATTCTTCCTCTTTGTTTAGTTTTATCATTGTGCAAGAACCTCATAAGCCTCCATGTTTTGCTTTATCAGTCGTTCAGAAACAGCC
>JAMPCE010000017.1 GCA_023666335.1 bacterium | reverse complement strand
TTACTGCGATACCGGGAAGATCGGGCGGCTGTGGATAAAACTACGGAAACTCAAGTATTGATCAGGCTTGCAAATCGAGAGAAAAGAAACTAAAATAATAGTGTTTGAAATGTGATAAAAAGGAAGAATGATCATGAAATTTGAGAGCGCGGAACAAAAAAGAAATTATATGTTGGAGGAGCGGGTGGAAACACTGGTCTGCCGTTTGGCGGTGCCTACGATCTTAAGCATGATGGTCACTTCCTTTTATAATATGGCGGATACGTTTTTTGTGGGGAAGCTGGATACGCAGTCAACGGCAGCAGTCGGCGTGGTCTTTTCGCTGATGGCGATCATTCAAGCGATCGGATTTTTATTCGGGCACGGTTCGGGGAATTATATTTCCAGAAAACTGGGTGCGGGCGAGACCGAAGAAGCGGAAAAAATGTCTGCGGTGGGTTTTTTTACGGCACTGCTTGCGGGAGCGGCGATCATGGCGGGTTGTATGATCTTTATCGAGCCGCTCTCCTATCTGCTCGGTTCGACGGAGACGATCCAGCCTTATACCGTGGCTTATCTGCGGATCATTTTGATCGGTGCGCCGGCTATGACGGCTTCTCTCGTCGTCAATAACCAGATGCGGTTTCAGGGAAGCGCCTTTTATGCCATGATCGGCATCGTGTCGGGCGCGGTGATCAACATTGCGCTGGATCCGATCCTCATCTTCTGGTGCGGCATGGGAGTTTCTGGTGCGGCGCTTGCCACGACGGTCAGCCAGTATTTCAGCTTTTTTCTTCTGCTTATTATGATCAGGCGCGGCGGAAATATTCAGCTTCATTTTCGCAATTACAAACCCAGCCTGCATTTTTATAAGGAGATCATCCGTGGGGGGATCCCTTCCCTGTTCCGGCAGGGGCTTGCCAGCGTGGCTACGATCTTCCTAAATCATGCGGCGGGCGTATACGGCGATGCGGCGATCGCCGGCATGTCGATCGTTTCCCGCATCATGATGTTTGCCAACTCCGCGCTGATCGGTTTCGGGCAGGGCTTTCAGCCCGTGTGCGGCTTCAATTACGGGGCTAAGAAATATAAGAGAGTATTAGACGCCTTTGCCTTTTGCGTAAAGGTGGCTTTTTTCTGTCTTTTGGGAATCTCAGTCGTTGTGTTTGCCTTTGCGCCTCATCTTGTCAGTTTTTTCAGAAAGGGCGATCCCGACGTCATCAGTGTAGCGTCTTCCGCTCTTCGTTATTCCGTCATATCGCTTCCTCTGAGCGCCTGGATCGTCATGTGCAATATGATGCTGCAATCCATCGGAAAAGGATTAAAGGCGTCCATCGTGGCCTCCGCCAGACAGGGAATCTTTTTCCTGCCGCTGATCTTGATTCTGCCCCGTTTCTTTGGACTTACGGGCGTGGAAGCCTGTCAGGCAGTGTCCGATTTCTTTGCTTTAACGGTCTCGATCCCGCTGGGTGTGAGTGTGATCCGTGAGATGCGGCGGGCGGAAAATTAGAGTTGCTTACGAAGGAGATGATTGAAAAATAAGTCTGATGACCTTATTTTTCAATCTCGAGTTTGTGTCGGAGCCACAAACTCGGAATCGCAGAGCAGAATTTGAGATTCTGCTCGCGCGTCTCCGCAAAGAATTGCTCCGACGTAGAGGTAATCATGCAGAGAATTAATTTAAGCGGTACATGGGAATTTTGTTTGGATGCGGACAGGCAGGGGGTGCGGCAGAAATTTTTTGAACGCCATTTTACGGATACGATCAAACTGCCCGGAACAACGGCGGAAGCCTGTAAAGGAAGCAGGAATCGTGAACAGGAAGTCATGCACCTGACAGAATATTATCCTTTTGAGGGAGATGCGTGGTATCGAAAAGAGATTGCCATAGACAAACTTAAGCCTGGGCAGAGCTGTTTTTTAAGATTGGAGAGAACGAGAATCTCAAGCGTCTGGCTGGAGGATATCTTTGTCGGCACGCAGGAAAGTCTGGTCGCGGCGCATTGGTATGATCTGACTGACGCCGTCATTATGTGCGCGGAGCGAAATCGACAGAAAAATGCGGAAGATCCTGTTTTACGCGGGCAGGAGAAAAAACAAAAATACCGCCTTACGATCAGGATCAGCAACATTGGCTATAAAGCGCCGGGCGGGCATCTGACGTCGCCGGACACGCAGACGAACTGGAACGGGATTCTGGGAGATATCTCGCTTTATTTCTATCAGACGGCGCGGATCGCGGATGCGCAGATCTTTGCGAGCGCAGAAAACAGGAAATTGGATGTCAGACTGGCGGTCACCAATTTCGGGGAGGCTGTGGAGGAAGAACTTTTTGCGGAATGTAGCCCGTACCGGCAGGCGGAAAACCCAGATATTGACCGATTTAGTCAACTCTTTGAGGAAAAACGCGCTGTCAAACTGCAAAAAGGAGAAAATCAGATCGAATGGAGCATACCGATTCCGGAAGAAAAGGAGATCGCCTTATGGAGTGAGTATACGCCTTTTCTTTATCAGGTAACGATCTGCGTCAAAACAAAAAACCCGTCGAATGCGGAGGAGGCGGCAGGCAGCGGGGATACTGTCACAGTTACGATCGGTTTCCGCGATTTGCACACGTCCGAAAGCAGTTTTTATCTGAATGATCTGCAGATTTTTCTCAGGGGAAAACACGACGGCATGGTCTTTCCGCTTACGGGGTATGCGCCTATGGATGCGGAAGCGTGGAAACAGTATTTTCACACAGCAAAAGAATACGGGATCAACCATTACCGCTTCCACACCTGCTGCCCGCCGGAAGCCGCTTTTGCTGCTGCCGATGAACTGGGGATCTATCTTGAACCGGAAGTCCCGTTCTGGGGAACGGTGGCGGAACCGGGCGAGGCGGAATACGACGAGGCGCGGCAGAAATACCTGATCGAAGAGGGATACCGCATTTTGCGGGAATTTGGAAACCATCCGTCCTTTTTGCTGTTTTCGTTGGGAAACGAGTTGTGGGGAAGCGCGAAAGAACTGAACCGGATCTTACACCTTTATAAGGAAACAGACCGCCGCCACTGGTATACACAGGGGTCCAACAATTTCCAGTTTACGCCGATCATCCTGGAAGAGGAAGATTTCTTCTGCGGCGTACGGTTTGCAAAAGACCGCCTTTTCCGTGGCTCTTATGCGATGTGCGATGCGCCGCAGGGCCATGTGCAGGTTTTGGAGCCGGAAAATACATACAGTTATGATAAAGTCTTTGCGCCGGATGCGGTACCTGTAGAGGCAGCCGAGGGCGGAGCGGAAGACGGAACGGTCGAGATCCAGTACCAGACCGGAACGAAAAAAGTCAAAGCTTCCGAAAAGACGGAACCGCTTATCGCAAAGATTCCGGTCGTGTCCCATGAGATCGGACAGTATGAAACTTATCCTGATTTCCGGGAGATCGAGCGGTATACGGGCGTGCTGGGCGCGGAAAATCTGAAAATTTTTCGGAAACGCTTAGAGGACGTCGGGATGCTCCATAAAGCAATCGACTTTTTTGAAGCCTCCGGAGCGTTAGCGGTCTCGTGCTATAAAAGAGAACTGGAAACGGCATTTCGCAGCAGGAGACTTTCCGGCTTTCAGATTTTGGATCTACAGGATTTTCCCGGACAGGGCACTTCGCTGGTGGGAATCCTCAATGCCTTTATGGAAAGCAAAGGGCTGATCGAGCCGGAAGAATGGCGGCAGTTTTGCTCCGACCGTGTGCTGATGCTGCAATTTTCGGGTTATGTGTATGAAGCGGGGGCTGATTTTTCCTATCGGGCGCTGTTTTATTACAATGATCCCTGTCCGATCAGGGATGCCAGGTTACAGATCACTTTGGAAGAATACCGTGCAGACGATATGGCGGATGCGTGGGAACGGATCGCACAGCAGACGATTCCGGTCGGGGATCTGAAAATGACACGACTGTCATGTTTGCAGGAAGGAAACCTGACGCTTCCCAAAAAAGACAAACCGCAAAAATACAGGGTCAGCGTAGAGATATGCGGGACAACGATCGGAAATCAATATGAGATTTATGCCTATCCCTGTATCCAAAAACGGCAGTCGGACCAGGTCGTGGTCACGAACAAAAAAGAGGAAATGCTTTTTCACCTAAAACAGGGGAAACGCGTTCTTTATCTCGGCGGTACCTTGCAGGAAGATCGTCGGATCGAGGGAACGTATTGCACGAACTTTTGGAATTACCCTATGTTTGCATCGATCTCCGAAAGCATGGGAAAGAAAAAACCGATCGGAACGATGGGACTTTGTATCGAGCGCACGCATCCGGCGTTTCAGAAATTTCCAACGGAAAGCCATACGACGCCGCAGTGGTGGAAGATCGTGACGCAGACACAGTTGGCGGTTTTGGATGGCATGGAGATAGAACCGATCGTCTGGATGATCGACAATTTCGGCAGAAATCATAAGATCGGCTTGCTCTTTGAAGCAAAAGTGGGTGCGGGATCCCTTCTGGCATGCCAAAAAGATTTGTTGTGCGGTACGGCGTTGGAGGAAAACTGGTTGTATGAAAGTCTTCTTTCCTATGCGGAATCGGAAGCGTTTGCGCCAGAAAAGATGCTGACGGAGGAGGAGCTTGCGCGGTTGTATGGTTAAAAAAACAGGGCGAGGTGACAGGCGATGGTCATTAACACCGGCGGACGGACAGATACCGTCCAATATTATACAGAGTGGCTTTTGAACCGTTTTGCGGAAGGGTACGCACTGTCGCGCAATCCTTTATTTCCCAATAAAGTGACACGCTACGAACTGACACCGGATACGGTGGACTGCGTGGTCTTCTGCTCTAAGAATTATAAGCCGATACTCCCGCGTCTGCATGAGATCACAGACCGTTTTCCTACCTATTTTCACTACACGATCACCGCATATGGAAAAGACATTGAACCGGGCGTTCCAAGTATAGAGGAAAGCATGGAAACGCTGAAAGAACTGTCTGCTTTGGTGGGAAAACGGCGTGTTACATGGCGGTACGACCCCGTTCTGCTGACGAAAGAATATACCGTGGAGCGGCATTTGCAAACTTTTGAACGCATGGCAAAAGTGCTTTCCCCGCACATTGACCGCTGCATTTTCAGTTTTGTGGAACTGTATAAAAAACTGGAAAGCAATATGCCGGAGTTGATTCCGCTATCCTGGCAGGAAAGAAAGATCCTAGCGCAGGGACTGGGTTCTATTGCCGAAAAATATGATATTTACTTGCAGACATGCGGTACGGATGATGATTATTCCCGCTATGGGATTCATTCTTCCGGATGCACGACATTGGATATTTTGGGAAACGCCAACGGCATTGTATTTAAGGACTTGAAGCACAGAGGGATGCGGCAGGGCTGCCACTGTATCGAGAGCAGGGACATAGGGGCTTATGATACCTGTATGAACGGATGTAAATACTGTTATGCCAACAAAAACCCGCAGAAAGCATTTGAAAATTATAAATACCATGATAAAAATTCCCCTTTGTTACTTGGTGCGGTAAAAGAAACAGATATGATCATACAGGGGGCGCAGAAAAGCTTTTTGGCAGAGGAGCCGCAGTATGTTCAGCAAACACTTGATATTTAGAGGTGGGGAAACGGAGGGAAGAAAACCATGCCGGAATTACCGGAAGTGGAAACTGTAAAAAGAGTGATCGAACCGCAGATCAAAGGGCGTCTCATAGAAAAGGTCACGGTAAAACGTCCGGAAGTCGTGGCTTACCCCGCGGCGGATGAATTTTGCGGACAGCTTGCGGGACAGACCGTTTCCCGCATGGAGCGCAGGGGAAAATTTCTGATGATCTGTCTGCATGAGGAAGACCGCATCATTCTGCATCTTCGGATGACAGGATGTCTTCTTCTTGTGCCGAAAGAACTGCCCGAAGAGAAACATACGCATATCATTTTTCATCTGGATAACGGAAAAGAACTGCGTTTTTCGGATATGCGGCGTTTCGGCCGCTTTTGGCTGATCAGGAAAGGGGAGGACGATTCCTACAGCGGAGTAAAGAAATTAGGCATAGAGCCAAATGATAAGGCGCTTACTGCCGACTATCTGTATATGCACTTTGGAAAGCGCAAAAAGACCGTGAAAGAATGTCTGCTGGAACAGAGCGCTGTTGCAGGCATCGGCAATATTTATTCCGATGAGATTCTGTTTGCCGCAGGAATCCATCCGACACGCTTGGCGAACAGTCTGAAAACGGCGGAGTGGGAACAGCTTGCCGCGGCGATCCCGGAGCGCATCGCCTATTTTACCCTGAAAAATCAAATATCACCGGAAGATTATCTGGAGACCAAAGGGCAGGATTACCGCAACACCCAGTTTTTACAGGTATACGGACACGCGGGAAAACCATGCCCGAAATGCGGCGGGACATTTTGCCGCATGGTAGTCGGCGGCAGGGGGAGCGTTTACTGCCCGGTTTGTCAGAAAGAGGCGGGAATGTAAATACCCCTCTATTGATGATTCTGTGCTTTTAATGCTTCGATTTCCGCACGGAGCTGTTGAACCTGCAACTCATGTTCGATCCTGTCGTGTTCGATTTTTGCATCTTTCTCAGCAATGACCCTTGCATCCTGCTCAATTTTTTCTTTCTGCTCAGCGAGCAGCCTTTCATTAGCGCGCTGATCCAGATAATATTCCTCCCTGTCGCGGAGCCACTTGCGCATCTGATCCTCTGCGCTCCATCGGAACATCGTCTCGGCTGCTTCCTGTAAGTATTCATTTTTCGCTGCCAGCATTTTGACCTCCTCCCAAGTCGCTGCTTTGAAGAATGCCGCCCATTCATGGATATGGTAACGCTTATCCTCTTCCGTTGCCAGATCGATACGGGTCAGATCCAGCACATGCAGGGTCAGGCTGTCACTGTAGGTATGATGATTCTTAACGTTTATCAGTTTATAAGAAGCGTAAAATTCAGGACGGTCCGGGAACAGGGTGTAATCTAAGAACCCGATATGTACCGCAGGCTTGGCTTCCGTATAATCCTGCCCGTGGTTCAGATGGTCAAAGGAGCGGCACAGGTACATGATGGAACGGTTGCGCCAGTTCAGTCTGTTTGCGACCTGCATCTCCAGATTGATCAGTACTTCATTGTTCAGGACCACGTTGATATCCAGCCGGAATTCTTTGTCGGCGGTCTTTTCTCCCAGGACGATGGGATTGGTGACCACGGCGGAGATGACCTCCGACTCGGAGAGGTGGAGCAGGGAACAGATCAGTCCACGCAGAGCCTTGTTGTTTTCCTGCAGGACTGCGCGGAACATGCAGTCGTTGGTCATGTTGTAGGATATTTCGCCGTGGGCGTCCCGCAAAAATGTGTTCATGGTTTCGGAATGTTGTTTCATAGATGTGCCTTCCTTTCTCAGATGTTCATGACGGAGCTTTGCTCCAAAGAGTTAGGGGATCGAAAGAGAGATCCCTGATACGATAGAAATGTCAGAAAACATTCCTTAAATAAGGATATAGCATGGAGAAAGGCAAATTGCAAAGGGATTTTGAAAAATTGAATGTAGAAAAATAGTAGCCGGAATAACGTTTATCATTCAAAAGGATCAAGATATAGTATTAGGAAGAAATGCTAAGAGGCAAAAATCACAAGATATTGTATTATGTATTTTGCACAAGGCAAACAAAATTTTTTTGTATGCCGGGAATCCTCATGATAGAATTATCTGCAAAAAATGAGGAGACAGATATGTCAAAACAAAAGATATACGGATATATGCGGGTATCGACGAGAGAACAGAACGAGGACAGGCAGCGGATCGCGCTGTCCGAAGCGGGAGTACCGGGAAATCACATTTATATGGATAAGCAGACGGGTAAGGATTTTAACAGGGCGCAGTATCAGAAATTATTGCGCAGGCTGGATCGCAATTCCGTCCTGTTTGTAAAATCCATCGACAGGCTGGGGAGAAATTATGCGGATCTGAATGAACAATGGCGGATCATCACGAAAGAAAAAGGGGCGGATATCGTGGTGATCGATATGCCGCTTCTTGACACAAGGCAGGAAAAAAATCTGATGGGGACGCTGATCAGCGATATCGTATTGGCGCTTTTGAGTTATGTCGCGGAAAATGAGCGGATCAATATCCGCCAGCGGCAGGCAGAAGGCATTGCAGCGGCGAAAGTGAGAGGCGTGCGCTTCGGGCGGCCGCCTCTTCCGCTGCCTGATAATTTTTATGAAGTAAAAAAACAGTGGGAGGATAAAAAACTGACATTAAAGCAGGCGGCAGGAGCCTGTGGAATGGCGGTGAGTACATTTCGGGATAAGGCGAGAAATGTTCTTTAAGTTGAAATTAATCACGAAAAAAATGGAATTTTTTTGAAAAATTAAAAAATCATAAGAAGATTGGAAACCTATACTTTTCCGCAGAATTGTTTTGATGCGATATACATCGTCATAATAACATAAGATTTTGTGAATAGCAACCTGAATAAGGAAAATATCCACAAATATTCCAGGAATTTATAATGGAATACACAGCAACGAAAAAGTATAGGTTTCCAACAAACAAAAGAGGAGGAGGATCGGTATGTTAAACAATAATGCGGAAAATCAAGAGGAATTTGAATGGGTGAAAAGGAGCTTTGACAGGTATAAGAGGGAGCTTGAGTTGATAGACCGACAAAATCCTTATGAATGTGAACTTTATTCAGTGATTGCAGCGGTTATCAGATGTTGTATGTGGGAAAAGAATATCTCGTTACGCGATGTGTCGCGTGTACAGACATGCAAAGCGTTTTACACAAGCAATTTCTATAGTGACAGCGGTTTTCCTGACTTTGTAATTTTAGGTGATGGGTACAATAAACAAAAAGAGGCAGATAGTGATCACCCGGAAAACAATGAAATATACGGGGCTGTTGAAGTGAAGTACTTTTTTAACCCGTTAGATTATCATAGTTCGGGACAGATAAATGCTCACGAAAGATATTTTAAAAAGGTGATATATACAAATGGGTTAGAATGGGAATTTCGCGGTTTTTCGTCTGAGATTCCGAAAAAAGTCACATTGGGACATTTCGATAAAACGAGCGATAAGATCATATGGGAAAAGGAAGTTAATGTTATGTGGGAAAAGCTGCTGAATTCTCTCCGAAAGATTCAGTGGAAAAGTTGATATAGAACAGGCGGACAAGCAATCATTCTTATCATATCAGAAAAGATAAAGGATATAAAAATGAGCGCAGAGAACTTAAGAAGAAAAATATCAAAAAGTATCGCATGGCTGATGACAATAGCGTTTCTGCTTCCCTCTGCGGAAAAATGCGGAGACAGCTTTTTTGTGGTGCAGGCAAAAGAAAAAACTTCTGCATCAGGCGATATGCTCTTAGGGAATCCTCTGATGGATGGTCAGGGGGTTGTTTTGGCTAAAATGGGCAATTATGCAGTTGTAAAAAAAGACGGCAGTCTCTGGACATGGGGAAGTGATAATCGCACTGGTCAGTTGGGAAACGGGACAACAGAAGCGGCAGACCAGCCTGTTCAAATTATGGAAGACGTAAAAGCAGTATCTTTTGGCGACTATAGTAGTGGTGCAGCAATTAAGCAGGACGGGTCTCTGTGGGCGTGGGGAGACGGAGATAACGTGGGGGATGGAACGAATACGGCTCGTTATACACCGGTTCCCATTTTGGATGACGTAGAGATGGTATCGCTTGAAAACGGTTGCAACTTTAATGGAGCGGTCAAAACAGACCATACGCTCTGGGTATGGGGATGGAACAGCATTAGCTCAAAGCCTGAAATGGTTATGGAAAATGTTACATCTATTTCCTGCGGATCGAGGCATGCGTTAATCCTCAAAACGGATGGAAGTCTTTGGGCATGCGGATGGAATGATGATGGCTGCTTTGGAAATGGGGAAACAGATAGGACTGATTGGGTAAGTCCCGATCAGCCTGTTTGGATCATGAATGACGTCGTGTATGCCTGTGCTGGAATAAATACAAGTGCAGCAATCAAAAAAGACGGCAGCCTTTGGGTATGGGGATGGAATTGTAGCTCTTACGAGAAAAGGGCTTTGGTGATTGGGGATACAAGAGAAGCCATCGAAGAACCGGTCAAGATCATGGATGATGTGCAGGCAGTTTCGCTTGGAGATCGCGAAGTTCATGCAGCCCTCAAAAAAGACGGCAGTCTCTGGACATGGGGAATCAGAAATTGTTTGGGAGTAGAAGAGGGATATGATATTCTTGATCGTGACGCAGCAGGACCTTGTATGGTGATGGATCATGTGCAGGCGGTATCAAACTATGGTTCATGTATGGCAGTAAAAGAAGACGGTAGTCTTTGGGGGTGGAACTCCCCCAGCGATTATAGTCCGTTCCCAAAGCAGATCATGCCTCCCGGGAGCATTGCCACCGCCGCCTCATCTTCTTCTCCGAACGCCGGGCTGACGATAGAAACACAAACAAAACAGGGCATAAAAGTATTGGATTCTCTGGGAAAACCGATCGTTGGCGCACAGATAACGCATCTGGGTCAGGAAGTGAAAACAGGGGAGACTGGTTACGCAGTATTGCCGGATTATAAAGTCGGGGAACCCATCCGTATCAGTAAGGAGAATTATCAGACGCTGGAGACTGCTTTTCGCAAAACCGGATCAGGGTGTACGACATATGTGTTATCTGATGATATGTCAGGGGTTATTATGACTCTGGATGATGAAGATTTCGATCTTCTGACAAAGGAAGTGGTCCTGAATCGATATGATAAAAAACATTTTTCCATCCAATGTCTCTTAGGAAATGCAAGTTATGAAAGCTGCGAGATCTATTCCGGTGGAAAATTGATCGCGGCAAGTTCAGACGGTGTTTTTTCAGACATACAGAGCGATCGGTTTATCAAAGAAGAACCGGTAACTTTGAAATTAAAGAAAAAAAAGGATGGCGTGGATAGCTGCATAGAAAAGGAATTAGGAATCCGAGTAGTGGATATCAATCCCAATATCGGGACATTATCTTTTGGTGAAGACGTTGAGATCAGCATTCCGGCGGACGCTCCGTTTATGGCAGGGCAGAGCTTCAAATTGCATCTGGGGGATTCACCGATAGAAGGTAAGGTGACGACAGACGGTATGGTGCAGATTGGCATCAATGCTACGGAACTGATCAAAAAAGATAAAGATTGGTTTTCCACATTAAAGAAATTAAATAAAGACAACTTTACGAAAGAGTTAAAAAAAGCGGGAAAATCAAAAGGTGCGAAAGCGCCGCAGGTAGAGGCGGATTTCGATGTGATTGGCTATCTGGAGGGAAATGTGTTTGAGATGGATCGCTTCGGAGGGAAGCTGTTCGTGGAATTGTCAGCGGAAGCTTCTCTGGAACAGGGAGGAATGCTTGGATTTATTCCCGTAGTCGTGGAGGTTTCTATAGAGGGGAAAGTCAACGCAGACGGCAGTATCACCTTTACGAAAGCGGAAGGGATCAGCGCTTCTCTGGCAGCAGGCGGCGAGATCAATTTAGGTCTCTATGGAGGCACTGGATTTCAAAAGTTCATTTCTGCGGGAATCTATGGTAAGGCTGGGCTGGGATTGCAGTATCAGATATTTCCGGAAGATGCCAGAGGATTGAATGAGTTTTATTTTCAAGGCGAGGCGGGAGCTAAGGGAAAACTGTTTAGCGAGGATCTCCTGACATGGAAAATCATAGAGGGAAAATATGTTGTATTACCGAAAAGTCAGAGCGGCTGGGCGAAAAGTTTTGCGATAGACAATGATAAAGTCTACGCGCAATTGGATCGCAGTTATCTGAACAGCGACGGCGCTATGACGGCGTGGACGCCGGATCATCAGGTAAACGCCGATGGCAGTCTCGGTGAAATGACCTTGCAGAGCGGGGCTTGTCTGGATGTGATTCCTAAAGTAGTGCGCATGGGCGATACGGTCATGCTCTTTTATCTGACGGATGCCGGAGCGGGACGGGATGCAGCGGACAGAAGCATGCTGGTCTATTCTCTGTGGGACAGGAGTGCGGAAAGCTGGAGCGAGCCAAAGGCGGTGGCGGATGACGGCACGGCGGATTTTGCACCGGATCTGTACAGTGACGGGGAGAAGATCTATGCGGTATGGCAGAACGGAACGCAAAGTCTGAAAGGGGATCTGACGCTAAATGAAATCGCAAAGCGTCTGACATTACATACGGCGGTCTATGACAAAGAGCAGGATCGGTTTGTGAGTCTGGGAGATATTCAGAGCGGAAACGGTTTGTTCCAGCAAAACCCGCAGATCGTTTCAGACGGCGGCAGCGTATCCGTTTACTGGTATGAGAATGAGACGGATAACGTGCTGGGTCTTTCCGGAACGAATCGAATTTATCGGGCGGTACTGCAAGAGGCTGCGGAGACGGGCGCATTCCGAAAGTTTGTCGCGCTGACAGAAGAACCGGAGAAAACAGTCCCAGAGAATACGGTTTCCGAAAATACGGTTTCCGAGAATACGGTTTCCGAGAATACGATTTCCGAAGATATCATTTCCGAAGATATCATTTCCGGAGATACGGAAAATCTCATGACATTCGACAGAGAAAACAGGGAGAGCAGTCTCTGGAGCATCCGTTTTGTACAGGAAGAGGCGGATTGTATTGTTTCGGCGGATGCAGGAAAAATCGGCGGGGCAGCAGGTTATGCCTACGCAGCCGGAAAGCTGGACGGGCAGCTTAACCTGTCTTCGGGCAGAGTGGCGCTGCTTACGCAGGATCGGGATGCAGTATTCTTAGGAGACGGAAAGGTCAGCAGCACAGCGTTTGTATCGCTTTATGGCGGGGAAACCCTGTCATGGTATCAGGAGGGAGATATTTATTACCTGAACGGAGAGGGAAAAGAAACAGCCCTGTTCGGTGAAAGCCGTCTGCCCTCCTCCAATTACACGCTGTTATCGGATAGCGCAGGCTGTCCGGAAGTAATCTTCCCGATAAACAGGGACGGAAAAGCAGACCTGTATCGCATCGGATACGAGGATGACAGGTTCTTGGCGGCATTACAAGTGACGGATCAGGAAGATTATATCCAGTATGCGGACGGCTTTGTAGAGAATGGCAATACGATCCTTGTCTATAATAGGATGAAAGTCAACGAGCAGTTGGAGGAAGTGGAAAACAGCCTGTCTACGGGAACGCTTGCGCACAGCTACTATGATATCGCGATACAGAGCGTAGGCAGTATGCTGCGACAGGATGTAGAGAGCGGAGAAGATAAGCTGGAGATTTCCGCACTTTTGTATAACAACGGAACCGTCAAGGCGGAAGATTTGAGCCTGTCTCTTTTGGGAGCGGACGGGACGGAATTGGAGACGAAAGCAATTGATACCGTGTTAGAGTCGGGAGAGTCGGGATATGGGACCGCGTTATTTTCTCCGGACATCATCACGGCGGAAGCGGAGTATACGGTCAAGGTGTCCGGCGGCGGCACGGAGGTCAATCAGGAAAATAACAGCAGCCGGATCACTCTGGGCGGCGCATCTTTGCAGCTTGATGCGGAGGTCATTTCCATTGCGGATACCAGAACCGTGTCCGTCGGAATCCGCAATACGGGGAAAACGCCCTGCGGCGGAACTGTCAGTTTGCGGGATTCAGCGACAGGCGAAGAATATGCAGGCGGCAGTTTTGAACCGATCGCGGCGGGAGAGACTGCCGTTGTGGAGGAGGCAATCGACGCGGCGCTTCTTGCAGGGAAAGATGCAGTGGCGCTGGAGATCGTTGTGACACCCGATACGGAGGGCGTTGCGGCGGTGAGTGACTTCGTGATGGTATATGCGCCCGTCTATGAAGTGCATTTTGTGACGGATGCAGAGACTGCCACTGTTTATGCGAAGTATGGAGAGAATGTGCCATTTCCGAAAAACCCGACGAAAAACGGCGCGTATTTCATCGGCTGGTATGATGATCAAACGCCTGCTTCCGGCACACTTTATACAGAAGAAACGCCGATCAAAAAGAGTGTGACTCTGTATGCCTGTTTTGCGGATCAGGAGAGAGCGCAGATTCCGCTGTCAGAATGCAGCGTTTCGGCGATTCCCGCACAGTATCACACAGGCAGCGCCATCAAGCCGAAGCTGACCGTGAAGTGGGGCAGCGAAGTCCTTAAGAATAATACGGATTATATGGTGACTTATCAGGACAATAAGGAACAGGGCAAGGCAACGGCGACAGTCACGGGAAAAGGGAAGTACAGCGGAAGCATCAGCAGGGACTTTATGATCTACTATCCGATCAGCAAGATTTCCGTGAAAGCGATTCCGGCAGTAAACTTTTCAGGAGAAGAGCATACGCCGGAGCTGACGATCACTTATAAGGGAAAGAACCTTGTAAAAAATACGGATTATACGGTCGCTTATACAAACAATCGGAATGCCGGAACAGCGGGTGTCACCATCACGGGAAAAGGAAAGTACAACGGGCAAAAGACCGTGACTTTCCAGATCAAGGGGACAGCGATCTCAGGCATGAAGTTTGAGAAGATTCCAGACGTTACTTATAACGGCGCGGCAACCAGACCGATCATTACCGTGAAGACGAAAGACGGGAAACAGCTCATGCCGGGGTCGGATTATCGGCTTGTCTATGAGAATACGGTGAAGAAAGGAACGGCTTCGGTGACTGTCATAGGCAACGGCAATTATACGGGCACGAAGAAGCTTTCCTATAAGATCGTGGCAAAACCGCTCACGGAAGCGATGATCTCTCAGGTCGCGGAGCAGACCTATACGGGAAGCGCTATCAAACCTGCCGTCACGGTGACGGATCGGGAGGCGGGCAATGCGGTCCTTGTACGGGATCAGGATTACACGGTCTCTTACAGCAAAAACAAGGCTGTGGGAACGGCAAAGATCACGGTAAAAGGAAAGGGCAACTACAGCGGGAAAGTGGAGCTTCCTTTCACGATCAGCCCGGTGGAGCTGGCACAGGCGCAGGAAACGGGAGAGCTGGAGATCCGTGTAAACGATATGGCTTATACGGGCAGGGCGTTAAAGCCTGCCGTACAACTATATGAGATAACGGACGGCAGGGAGAAAAAGATACCCGCAGGCGGCTATACCGCCGCTTATGCCAATAACTCAGAAATGGGGACCGGAACGGTCACGGTCACAGGGAAAGAGAAGTCCGGCTATACCGGTACAGTGACGGCACAGTTCCGCATCGTGGAGAAAGCGGAGCTGATCACGGCATCCACGATAAAGATCGACGGGGTCCCTGCACAGACATTTACGGGGGCGGAGCTGAAACCCGCTGTCCACATCGTGGACAGGAGCGATAAGACGAAAGAGATCACACTCGAACAGGGTACACACTATGAGGTCTCTTATAAGAACCATGTCAATGCCGGAAAAGCCACGGTCACGATAAAGGGCATCGGCAGCTATGCGGGCAGTAAGAACATCACGTTTAAGATCAACAAGCGTCCGATCGCGGACAAAAACGTGCCGGGGCAGGGTTTTACCATAGATCCAGTGGCGGACTTAAAATATACAGGCTATGCCTTAAAGCCAGATGTGGTCTTAAAAGATAAGGGGACAACGTTGGAGCAGGGGAAAGACTACAAACTGTCATACAAAAATAATACCAAGATCGGTACTGCCGCAGTTACGGTCAAGGGTATGGGAAATTACAGCGGCAGCATCAATACGACCACTTTCCGGATCGTGGCATGGGATTATAATACCCTGCGGGCGGAGGTCGAAGGACAGACTTATACGGGGAAAGCTTTAAAACCGAAGATCACTTTCTACGCGGGAGAGGAAGCGATCGACTTAAAGACAGGCACGGCAGTTAAGATTACTTATAAAGATAATAAAAATGTGGGAACAGCCACTGTTACGGTCAGCGGAAAAGGGGAACTGCGCGGGATCGAACCGCTCACCCTGACCTTTGCGGTCGCGCCTGCGGATCTGGCGGATGCGGTGGTAAACAGGATAGCGAACCAGACCTTAAAAGGTGTTCCCGTAAAGCCCGTGCCGAAAGTGAGGATTGGCAAAAATTCTCTGAAAGCCGGACGGGACTTTACGGTGAGCTATCTGCGAAACGGTGTCAAGGGTGAGGCGACGGTCATCATAAGCGGTGTCGGAAATTATACCGGAGAGTGCCGCAAGACATTTATTGTGCAGTAGAAAGTAATTTCCCCGCCCGATACAGAGAGAAGTTAAAGTTCCGCAGCCCGATTCCTTCCGTGCGGTACGCCGTTTTGTCATAATAGATCTTCATCCAGTAATTGTTGTAGAAGTTCTCGTAATCCTCCGTGTAATCCGCTGTCTTTTCCAGCATATCTTCCACGCTGGTCAGATAAGGATTGGAGGAGGGATCAAGGATCACGGGCGCGGCGTCCGCCGAAAGCCTGCTCAGATAATCTCTGTCGCAGTCCCGGCTGATATTGTAGCGCGCGATAAAAAAGTCGGGATGCGAAAAGGACAGCGCCAGATAACACACCGTGACCACCACGACGCCATAGCGGAAAAGGGGAAACCGCCCGTATAAGATGAAAGCGGTGACGCCTGCCATCAGAAGGAAGATGACAGCCAGCGACCATAGTACGAAAATACGCAGAAAAGTAAGCGCGTAAGTGTCTATATAGAGAATCATGCGCAGGGCGCTTGAAAAGATCATGATAAAAGTGCAGCCGCTCAGGACGAGAAGGATGCCTTTTAAGAGTTTACTCTCCCGAAAGAGGCGCAGGCAGATCAGGACGATTCCGAGGTTGATGACACAGACCGCAAGCAGTTGGAAAAATCCTTCTCTGGCGTACTGCGCATAGGTGTAGCCTGCGGGGAGCGTCAGACTGCCAAGGAACAGATAAGCGATCTGAATCACGACAAAGAGCAGATAGGGAATGCTGAGAAGTCCGGTGACCACGATAGCGATCACGGGATCGAAAAGCATTCTCTTCCCTGTGGTTTCCCGCTCCGCGCTTTTTTTGCAGAAAGCGGCGATGGCGGCGTAAGAGCAGAAAAATACAATGACGAGGAGCGCGCCCAGTTCGATCATTGCCGAAAAGGACGAGAGGCGAAAAAGATTTGCGGCAGATACCAACAGCCGATCGAAGACTTTGTCTGCGCTGGCAAGGAGCGCCATCATGACAAACAGCAGGGGCGCCGCGATGAGAAGACCGATAAAAATCGGCAGAATATAGCCCTTCTTTTCGATTTTTTCCTGTTTTTTTGCATCAAAATAACAGACCATGTCGCCAAAGGGCCGAAACAGGCAGCAGAAACTCGTGCCGATTGTCCGGAAAATGGCGGCGAAATACTGCGGCAGATCCCAGGACGAATCATTGTATACTGTATGCAGTATTAACGTAAAAGTAAGAAGAAAGATGCCGCACTTATTCAAAAGGAGAAGCTGCGGGGAAGCGGTCAGGCAGTTGGAAAGGCCAAGCAGCACGACGCTGACGATAGGAAAGGCGCTGCCTTTTTTGCAGGGAACCCCTAACTTTTTCATACAGAAGAAGAAATAGCAAAGGGTTCCGATGACGAAAAAAGGGTAGGTGATTCCCGATGCGTTTTTGTAGAGACAGAGGGCATAGAAAGCTGCGTAGATAAGGCTTCCGATGCCGAAGAGGGGAAATTTTTCCCGCATACGCTGCGTATAGACGGTGTCGGGTTTTTCTTCCGTTTTCTGTGCACGTTCCAGTGCGTCAAGATAAGTGATCTGTTCCATGATAATAATCTCCTTTCCTTAATTTGGGTCATCAGTGTCGTCCTCCACATACTGTAGCAGATCGCCCGGCTGGCAGTTCAGCGCTTTACAGATCTCGTTCAGGGTAGAGAGACGGATCGCCTTTGCCTTATTATTTTTTAAGATGGACAGATTCGCAAGGGTCAGGTCGATCTCGCCCGCCAGTTCGGTCAGGCTCTTTTTGCGCATCGCCATCATAACATCCAGATTGATGATAATTGCCATGATTCCCTCCGTGTCGCTTGTTTTTTCTTTGCGGCTTATATCGTCAAATCATTTTCCAGTTTGTAGGTGACGGCTTTATCGAAAACGCCCGCCAGCACGCGGCTGAAAAGCCCTGCGATCACAAAGACCAGGATCACGACGAGAACCGCAGGCGTCAGGTAGATGAATAGGCGGCAGGCTGTGATCACGGCGATAAAAAAGCTGTAAATACTCATTTTCTCAAGGCTCACCACATTTTCTCGGATGAAGCAGTCATCGTCGAGCACCGTGCGGAACATTTTTCTCAGCTGCCGGATGATCAGAATGGCAAAGATGCCCGACAGGAAAAAGATGATGCAGAGGGAGAAGTAATTTTCCGCGAAATAGGAATTGTAAGTTCCGTAAAAGCGGATGCTCAAAGGGAGCGTCGCGGTGACAACGATGCCCGCAAAAAACATAAAGTCCAGCAAAAATTTGGTAAAAAGCGTCAGTTTATCTTTCATGGCGATGCCTCCTTTCCCTGCCGCAGAAATCGGCGGCACAAGGAACTGTTTCTGATCTTGATAAGACTAAAATAGCACAGCGAAAAATGAATGTCAATAAATTTTTATCGAATTTCAATAAAATTTTATTGTTTTGAGTTTTGATGTTGACTTCATAACAAAAGGTATTATAATATACTTAGTAATACTAAGTAATAAACAACGGCGGAAGCGGAACGGATATGAATGAAAAATATGAAAAACAGATGAAAAAGGGCATTCTGGATATGCTCGTCCTGAAACTTTTGCAATCGGAAGCCAAGTACGGCTATCAGATCATTCAGGAGATGAAGGAAAAGAGCGAGGAAACATTTCTGCTCAAGGACGGCACCTTGTATCCGATCCTCTACCGCCTGGAGGACGACGGACTTGTAGTGAGCAAATGGAGCGAAGCCGTGGGAAAGCAGGTGCCGCGGAAGTATTATGAGATCACGGAAGCCGGACAGAAAGCGCTTGTGGAAATCGAGGCTGTCTGGAAGCGGATATCCGACGGCGCGGCAAAGATCATGGAGGACTAAATGATGAACGAAAAAAAATATGTGAACGCGATCGCAAAAAAGATCAGGTGCAGCGAAAAGCGGAAAAAGGAAATCAAAAAACAGCTTTTGACGGATATGCAAATGCGCATAAAACAGGGTGAAGAACTTAGCGAGATCATTTCCCGCATGGGGACGGCGCGGGAGATCGCAGACGGCTTCAACGAGGAGATCAGCGCAGACGAACAGAAGCGGTACGGCAGAAACAAAGTGCTGAAAAGAGTGATTTTGGCTGCGGCGGTCTTGATTTTCGTGGGAGGCTTTGGCTATTGGATCTTGCCCAAAACAGCGGAGATCGGGCAGAGCGGATCTTTTCAGAGCGAACAGGTAGAGGCTGCCATGAAAGAGACGGTGGAACTTTTGGATGCGGAGGATTATGAAGCTTTGCAGGAAAGCGCCATTCCGCAGATGAAGACGATGCTGAATGCGGAACTGCGGACAACGATAAGGGAGCCGTTTTCCGTTGATTGGGGAGAGCGGAAGCAGTTTGGCGCGGCGTATCTGATGGAAATATCGCAGATGGGAAGCCGTTTTGCAGTCGGAGAGATGACAGTCGCATATGAAAATGTAAGCGTTACCTATCGGCTGACTTACGATAAAGAAATGCGGCTTGCCGGGATCTATGTGAGGTGACGGGATGGCGGAAACGATTCTTTTTGCAGGGATTCTGATATTGTGTGCGGGAGCGGTCATTCTTTTGGGGATCGTCCAGTATCGCAGCAAAGAGCCGGTCGCTTTCTGGTCCGGAAAAAAACCGCCGACGCGGGAGCAGATCACGGATGTAAGGGCGTATAACCAAAAACACGGGCGGATGTGGATTCTTTATGGGGCGGGCATGATCTTCTGCTTTGTATGCGGGCTGCCGTTCGAGGGGTCGGCGTCGGCGTATTTGTGTCTGATCGAGGTGATAGGCGGTCTTTTGGTTATGATCGCTTATCATAACAGGCTGAACGGTATGTATTATAAAAAGGAATGACCTTACAACTGACGGCTGTAGGGCTTTTTCTCAGATATCTTCCAGCAGCCAGTCACAGAGGTTTTTATGGATGATGCCGTCTCGCGTCAGAGGAATCCTATCGGCGGAAATCACATATTTTGGATAGTTATCTTTAATCGTTTGATAGGCGTCAAATTCCCGTGCTGCCGTTTCCTCACTGTCGAGCAGATAGGCGGCTTGCAAATAAAATTTTTCTTTTCCCTTTTGCGCGATAAAGTCCACTTCGCTTTTATGCGTTTTGCCGACATAAACCTGATAACCCCGCGAGATCAATTCATTATAGCAGATGGTTTCTACAATATGACCGTATTCTTCTTTGATCCGGTTTTTTTTCAGATGAAAAAATCCCAGATCACAGACATACGTTTTTTCCTCGTAAGCCAACACTTTTTTCCCGCGAATATCATATCGGGAAACTTTATCGCAAATGCAGGCGTCGGAGATGTATTTCAGGTAATCATAGATCGTGGGGGCGGATATGTTGATTCCGTCAGCTTTCAGGGAAGCCGCGATCGTGTTACCGGAAATGGTAAGGGCGGAACCCGCAACAACATATTCTAATACCCGGTCAAGGGCAGTCACAGAGGCAATCTTATTTCGCATGACAACATCTTTTAAGACGACGGAATCATAGATATTGGACAGGATGATATCCTTGTCTTTGTCGTTTTTTTCTTTGCAGACCAGAGGAAAACCGCCCCACAGCATATAGGAATCCAATAACTGTTCGACAGACTGATTTGTACCGTTTTCCCGATAAAAGGCAACAAATTCCTGAAAACAGAAAGGCATGATACGAAAAGACAATGTCCTGCCGCTTAAATGGGTCGCTAATTCACCGGACAGCAGTTTGGAATTCGATCCGGTCATAAAAATGCTGATATTGTGGGTGGCGCGAAAAGAATTGACGACCAGTTCAAAGTCAGGCACATTCTGGATTTCGTCGATAAAAAGATAGTATTTTCTGCCGTCCGTTATTTTTGCCTCCACATATTCATAGAGCGTATCCGGAGTGCTGATCTTTTTATATTGATAGTCTTCAAAATTGATATAGATAATATGATCGGCGGCAACGTTCTGCTGCCCGATCTCCTCCATGATCTGCTGCATTAAAGTGGATTTTCCGCAGCGCCGGATGCCGGTGATCACTTTTATCATTTCGGAATCGTAAAATGGCCGTATTTGTTGTAGACAGCGTTCTCTTTTTATCATGTGAGCCTCCAAGCGAAATTAAATATGTTTAACAAAGAACATCTAATCGACAATGGAATTAAATGCACTTAATTCAACATAAAAAATATAAATAGAATTAAATGTATTTAATTCTATTTACAAATAGTATATCCAATCTGCAAGATTTTAGCAATCTTTTTTCTGTAAATTTTTCCGATACTGGCTGGGTGAGATATCGTAATAATTGCGGAAAGCCTTGCTGAAATAATGATTATCGGTATAGCCGAGCCGTTCCGCGATATCCAGGATCTTGTTGTTTTCGTCTTCCAAAAGTTCTTTGGCGCGCTCCATGCGCAGCTTCTGGACATACTCGTAGATGGTGCAGCCGTAGCGGTTTCTAAAAAGCCTTGTCAGATACTCGGTGGAGAAGAAATACTGTTCCGAAAACATGGTGATGCGGATGTTCTGATTATAGTGGCTTTCAATGTATTCCTTGATGATGGCGACCACTTCTTCGGGGGAAATGTTTGCCTGCGCGGTCTCTTCGGGCGCAAAGACGGCTTCCGGATCAAGGCGCAGGATCGCCTTTTCGATCGCGCTGTTCAAGGCTTCCTCTTCCACGGGTTTCAGCAGATATTCACACGCGCCGTAGCGGAGCGCCTGCTGTGCATAGCTGAACTGGTCGTAGCCGCTGACCACGATATACTGGCTGTTCGGAAACTCCTGAGAGGCCGCCTGCAAAAAAGAAGCGCCGTCCATAACGGGCATATTCATATCCACAAAGACAATATCGGGATGAAATTCGCGCATGGCCTGTAAGCCGTCTTTTCCGTTGACGGCAAGGCGGGGCTGCTCGATCCGGTAGGCGTTCCAATGCCCGAGTTTCTGGATCGCGATCTGTACGGGTTTTTCATCGTCGATGATCAAAGCCTTATACATCTGTGTCTCCTTTCCTGTTTTTTAAGGCGGGAAGAAGCAGGATGATCTTAGTATATTCCGCTTCTTTTGTCTCAATGCCAAGAGAGGCAGGTTCTTCGTAGAGCAGTTTCAGGCGGCTGTGGAGATTCGCCAGACCGATGCCGCCGTACTTTCCGGTGTTTTCCTGTCTGTCAAAATCGGCGTAGAGTTTTGCGAGCTCTTCTTCGGCGATGCCGCAGCCGTTGTCCTGCACGGTGATCGTGACGGCGCCGTCATGGTAACGGGCGGACACTTCAATACGGATCGTTTCGATATTGCCGGATTTTCCGTGGATGATGGAATTTTCAACCAGTGTCTGAATGCTGATCTTGGGGATCAGGCAGTCCAATGTTTCGGGATCGATATCCGCGGAAAATTCCAGAGAGTCGTCCATGCGGATCTTTTGCAGGAAAATGTAATCATTTACATAGTTCATTTCGCGCTCCAGCGTCACCAGCGTATCTCCCTTGATGGTATAACGCAGATTGGAGGCAAGCGCGGTAATCATTTTGTGGATCCTGGGCTGATCGTTGACCAGCGCTTCCGTGGAGATGGCCTGTAGGGTGTTATAGAGAAAGTGCGGGTTCAACTGCGCTTCCAGCGCGGAGAGCCGGGCGTCTTTTTCACTCAGCTCCGCCACATAGGTGCGGCGGATCAGTTGGTCGATATGGGCTACCATAGAATTAAAGCTGTCCGAGAGATGCCGGATCTCCAGACTGCCCGCCGCGTGGATCTGCGTGCGGAAATCGCCCTCGCCGGTGCGCTGCATCTGCGCCGATAACATCTTTAGAGGAATGGTCAAAAGGCGCAGCAGCATATAGATCATGACGACCGTGATCAGCCAGACCCAGATGCCGCTCACGATAATGGAAGAGCGGAGCTGTCCGATCTGGGAGTCAATGTAGGAAAGCGGCGTCAGACTCACAAGGCTGATGCCGGAGGAGGGGCTTTCCGCCTCCACACAGAGAAACGGCTCTTCCGCAAGGTCGATGGTGCAATAGCCGTCCGCCTGCCGTTTCTTTTGTGACACAAGTGTCATATATGAGCAGTCCGCGGGAAAGGCGTCAGGCCGGTTGGAGAAAAGGAGCTCTCCCTTTTCGTTAAAAAAGGCGATCACTTCGCCGTGGGCGGCATGGTTTTCCAAAAGCGGCTTTGCGTAGCTGTTATTCAGTTCCAGACGAACGACTGCCTGCCGGACTTTGCCCTTGATCTGAAACAGGGAGTGGTAGTAGATCAGGTTGGCGGAGTCGTTGGTCTTCATACTGCGGTTTAGGGGGCTTTGCTCACATTCGTTCAAGGCTTCCGCCGCCCCCTCCGGCTCCGTGTCCTTGGAAGTAAAATGCTGTTCGCTGCCGGTGCGGCCCACGGAGAGATTCTGGTGGAGCAGATACAGTTCGTAATCCAGAATATCGCTTCGGGTATAATAATAATAGTACATCTGCTGCTTGGCATAAGAGATCTGCTCCGAAGTGAGCGGGTTGTCCTGCTCTACGATCCGCGTAAAACGGGAGTCATAGTAAGGCTGGATGCAGAAATTGGCAAGTTCCGAGAGATAATTGTCCAGATTTTCCACTTCCAGTTTCAGAATGGTCTGCGTGGTGTCGATCTGGTTGTTGATGGTAAGCGTCCGCGTGGAGGTATAATCCTTGTGAATGAGATAAGCGGAGACCAGAGTGGTGATCAGGATCATAAACAGGGTGAGCTGGACCCAGAGCGAGGTGCGGTTTAAAATTGTCTTACAGCGTGTTTTTATCCATTTCATGATGGTCCGGATCCTTGTGACGCGGGGATGTACGATTGTGCAAAGTGCCGCTTATTTTTGCGCGCTCCTCAACGTTTTCTACAAAATACATCATACTATATAAAAAAATTTCTGACAATACTTATAAAATCTGTTCGGAAATTTGCACCCATCTGTTTGAAATTTTCCATTTTTCTAACAATTTGAATCAGATAAAATAAAGAAAAACAGAAAGGATCTTTTTTCTTTATGAGCAGAAAAGCGAAAAGACAACTGGAAACGGTGCTGTTTTCTCTGCCGGCGATCATACTGGTCTGTCTGATGATGTATGTGCCGTTTATCTTAAGCGGTTATTATTCCCTGACGGAATGGAACGGCATTTCCAAGGAAGCGAAGTTCATCGGACTGGAAAACTTTAAGACGATTTTCCTGAAAAGCGGGGATTTTCTCGGTTCCATCTGGTTTACGACGCGCTATACGCTCTTCTTTGTGATCTTTTCCAATATTTTTGCGCTGGCGCTCGCGGTGGTGCTCACAAAGAAGTTTCGGGCGGCGAACTTTTTCCGCGGCGTCTTTTTCATTCCCTACATCATGAGTATGACGATCGTAGGCTTTATCTGGAAGTTTATCTTCACCAGCGGATTTGAGAAGCTGTATGAGATCACGAATTGGGGCGTATGGAATTTCAGCTGGCTGGGCGATACGAACCTGGTATTCTTCTCGGTGGCTTTCGTGGGCGTGTGGCAGTCGCTCGGTTTCTACATCGTGCTTTACATAGCGGGTCTGCAGGCGGTGCCGAAAGATGTGCTGGAGGCGGCGGTCGTGGACGGCGCGACGGGCAGACAGAAATTTTTCAGGGTGACGTTACCGCTGCTTGGACCCTCCTTTACGACCTGTATCTTTATGTCGCTGACGAACGGTCTGAAAGTGTTCGACATCATCCTTGCCCTGACGAAAGGCGGACCGGGTACGGCGACCAACAGCGTGACCATGCAGATCTACAAGGAAGCATTTACCAGCAACAATTACGGGCTCGGTTCGGCGGAGTCCATCATCTACTTCCTGTTTGTGCTGGTTGTGACACAGTTTGTCCTGAAAGCCTTTAGCAGAAAGGAGGTCGATCTGTAATGCGTCGCGAAACGAAAAGAAACATCCGAAAATGGACGATGATCGTCTGCCTTTTGGTCGTAGCGGGCTTTTATATCTATCCGGTATTTTTGATGGTGATGAACTCCTTTAAGCCGTTCGGTGAGGTCATCGCTGACGTGCTGGCGCTCCCGAAGAGCCCGAATCTGGAGAATTATACTTATGTCATAAAAAAGATGAAGTACGCGCTCCTGTTTCGCAACAATGTGATCATCACCGCGATCGGTATCATCGGCATTGTGGCATTTTCCTCTATGGCGGCATTTATTCTGGAGAGGAGGGACGGCGTTTATGTCAAGATCGCGCACACGCTGATCATCACGCCGATGCTGATTCCGTTTCAGGCGATCATGATTACGCTGTTAAAATCCATGAACGTACTGCATCTTTCCGGCAGCAAGGTCGGTCTGGGCGTTCAGTATTGGGGGTTCGGCATTCCGATGGCGACCTTCATCATCTATAATTTTATGAAGACGATTCCAAGGGAGCTGGACGAGAGCGCGACCATAGACGGCGCTTCTACGTTCCGCACGTTTATCTCGATCATCTTCCCGCTCTTAAAATCGGTGATCGTGACCGTGATCGTGCTGGATGTGATGTGGATCTGGAACGACTTTCTGCTGCCGCTTTTGATGGTTAACAGCAGGAACGAGACAAAAACGCTGGTGCTGGCGGCATACCTCTTTGTCGGGCAGATGAACACCAAATGGAATTACGCTCTGACGGCTATGGTGCTGGCGATCGTACCCTCGATCATCGTATTTATCCTGTTGCAGAAATATATCGTAGAAGGCGTTGTGGCAGGCGCGGTAAAGGGATAAGAAAAGCAAAAAGATTATTGAGCGAAACGGAAACGTTTCCTTAATGATACAGCGGCTGATGACTCAATAGCCGCAAGGAACAAAATGGCGCCCATACCATAAACAAAAACATGGGAGAAGGAGGATTACATGAAAAAGAAAGTAATCAGTGTATTGTTGTGCACCGCTATGCTGACCACGATGCTGGCAGGCTGCGGCGGTGACAGCGCACAGGAAGCCGCTCCGGCAGCGGAGGAGAGCGCATCTGTGGCAGACGAGACGCCTGCGGCGGATGAGACTCCGGCAGCAGAGGAGAGCGCGCCTGCGGCAAGTTCCGACGAGGAAGCGGAAATCTACATGTTCATCTCGTCTCCGGAGTATGCGGATGCGATGAATGAGCTGATCGACGCTTACAAGGAAGTAGCGCCCAACGTAACCATCAACTACGAGACGACGCAGAACGATTATCCGACCATGCTGAAAGCGAAGTTAAATTCCGGCGAAGTGCCTGATATCTTTGCTTCCACTTCCGGTAAGGAGATCGACGTCTACAAAGAGTATTCGTTTGACTTGTCCGGTCAACCGCTGGAATCCACCATTCAGCCCGCTGTGGCGAGCGTGATGGCTTCCGCAGAGGAAGGCTCCGGTCTGTACGGTATCGCGATCAAAGGTAACTATTTCGGTATCGTTTACAACAAGGGAATTTTTGACGAGTGCGGTATCACCGAGTTTCCTGCGACCCTCAGCGAGATGGAAGCAGCCTGCGAGAAGATCGCGGCAGCAGGCTATAAGCCTTTTACCACCGGTTTCAGTGAGTGGTGGGTATTCAAGCATGTAGGACAGCACTTTGTGGATGCGGCAGCAGCCAATGCAGGCATTTCTACCGCAGAGCTGGTAGCGAGATTCGAGAGAGGCGAAGCAAATGTTTCCGATTATCCCGAGCTTTATGATAACTTCTTCGGTTTCATCGACCTGGCAGTCAAGTACGGCGATGACAAGCCTCTGGAGACGGCGCAGGACGGCGAACTTTCCGCAGTAGGCACCGGCAAGGCGGCTATGATGTGCGGGCAGGGCGCATGGGTAGAGGAAGGTCTGCTTGAGATCGATCCCAGTCTGCAGATCGGCTTCAACGGCTATCCGGTATCGGAAGATGCGTCCCAGTGTCAGGTCATCGGCGGTTCCGATCAGGCGCTTCGTATCTCCAAGGATTCCGCAGTATTGCAGCCGACGCTTGATTTCGTAAACTGGTGGTATACTTCCGATTACGGCAAGTCCTGGTTCACGGATGTGGCAGGCGTGGTTCCGCCCATCTTATCCGATCAGGAGAGCACCTTTGAAGTCATCAAGCAGGGCGACGCACTGTCTGCAGAAAAAGGCGCGGCTGATCTGGCGATCTGCTACTCTACCGACAGCTGGCATCAGACTTTCGGTGAAATCATGCAGTCTTATATCGGCGGCAATCTGAGCAAGGATGACGCATGTGCACAGATCGAGGAACAGTGGGCAGCGATCGACGGCGCGCAATAACTGTGCGAAAAGAAATTCTAATGCTCACAGCAAAGGCTGTTTCGCAAAGAATTTCTAAGTTTCGCACTGGAGAATACCATAGAACGGTATTCTCCGCATGAGTGATATAAAAAGCGACAAAATATGTGGCGCAGCGCTTGTTGCGCCACATTGTTTTTAGAGTTATAATGATAGCTGAGTCTGCGACGTGTATAGCATGTTCTCAGAAGCGAAAACAGTAAAATATTTCAGAAAGAATTGCGAAGCAATTCTTTGGTCGCAGACTGCCGAGTCTGCGACAGAGGGAGGTAAGGCATGAAATTTACGGAGGGGTATTGGGTACGCAGCGAGCGGATCGTACCGTCCTACGCATCGCAGGGCTTTTACGCGGACCGCACCGAACAGGGAATGCGGATCGTGGCACCGGAGAGAAAGATCCTGAACCGGGGCGACGCGCAAAATATCACGACCATCACCATTGACTTCATCGCTTTTGCGGAGAATAACATTCTCGTGAAAGCAAGGCATTACGAGGCATATGAAGACAGGGAGGCGAGATTTGACTTAACCGGTCAACAAACGCCGTTTACCGTGGAGATCACGGACGAGGAAGCGGTGATGACAAGCGGCGCGGTGACGGTGCGTTTCAACAGACTGGAGGGGACTTACCGCTTTGAGGCGGACGGAAAGGTCGTGACGGAGTGCGGCTTCCGCAATCTGGGTTACATCCGTTGGGATAAGCAGCCCAGCACCATGTTCCCACAGGAAAATTATTTGAGCGAACGGCATGAGCCCTATATGGTGACGGAGCTTTCCCTGAAAGCGGGCGAGCGCGTTTACGGGCTGGGTGAACAGTTCACCGCTTTTGCGAAAAACGGACAGGTCGTGGAGATGTGGAATGAGGACGGCGGCACATCCTCGCAGGTATCTTACAAATGCGTACCTTTCTATATGACAAGCGAGGGCTACGGCATTTTCGTGGATCATGCGACGCCTGTTTCTTTCGAGGTGGCGAGCGAGAAAGTGGAGTATGTGGGCTTTTCCGTGCCCGGCGAAGAGCTGCGCTACCACTTTATTTATGGACCGAGCCCGAAAGAAGTGCTTGTCCGCTACACGGATATGACAGGAAAACCGGCGCTCCCGCCTGCATGGAGTTTCGGTCTGTGGCTGACGACTTCCTTTACGACAAAATACGATGAGGCGACCACCAGCTCCTTTATCGACGGCATGGCGGAGCGCGAGATCCCGCTGCGGGTGTTCCATTTCGACAGTTATTGGATGAAAGCGCTGCATTGGTGCGATTTCGAATGGGACGACGAGACCTTTGCCGATGTGAAAGAAATGCTGACCCGCTATAAGAAAGAGAAAGGCTTAAAGATCTGCGTCTGGCTGAATCCTTATATCGCGCAGGGAACGCCTTTCTTCAAGGAGGGCATGGAAAAAGGCTATTTCCTGATGCGCGCGGACGGCAGGGGCGCGAAGCAGATCGATTTCTGGAATCCGGGTATTGCGCTGGTGGATTTCACCAATCCCGACGCGAAAGCATGGTATCTGGCGAAGTTAAAGACGCTGCTCGACATGGGCGTGGACTGCTTCAAGACCGATTTTGGTGAGCGGATCCCCATTGATGTGCAGTATCATAACGGGGCGGATCCTTTGAGTATGCACAATTATTATTCCTACCTCTATAATCAGGCGGTCTTTGAGATGTTAAAGGAGGTCAAGGGCGAAAACGAAGCTGTGGTCTTTGCCAGAAGCGCGACAGCAGGCTGTCAGCAGTTTCCGGTACACTGGGGCGGCGACTGCTCCGCATCCTATCCCTCTATGGCGGAGACGCTGCGCGGGGGCTTGAGTTTTGCCATGAGCGGCTTTTCTTTCTGGAGCCATGATATCTCCGGCTTTGAGAAGACAGCTCCTCCGGATATCTACAAGAGATGGGTGCAGTTCGGGATCTTCTCTTCGCACAGCAGACTGCACGGCTCCCAGAGCTACCGCGTGCCGTGGCTGTTCGACGAAGAAGCGTGCGATGTAGTACGCTATTTCGTGCATGTGAAATGCCGGCTGATGCCTTACCTGTACAGACAGGCGGCGCTTTCCCACGAGACAGGCATTCCCATGATGCGGCCGATGATCCTGGAATTTCCCGAAGAACCTGGCATGAAAGATCTGGATATGCAGTATATGATGGGCGATTCGCTCTTTGTGGCGCCGATCTTCAACGAGGCGGGCGTGGGCGAGTATTATCTGCCGGACGGAACGTGGACGCATTTACTCAGCGGTGAGGAACGCGAGGGCGGGCGGTGGTACCGCGAGACCTACGATTATTTCTCCCTGCCCGTTTTTGTGCGGGATAACACCCTCTTTGCGTGGGGCGGCAATGAGACCCTGCCGGATTACGATTACACGGAGGGGCTGAAACTGCATCTGTATGCGCTTTCGGATGGCAGGGAAGCGGTCTGCGAGATCCCCGATCTGGACGGAAAGACTGTGATGCGCGCAAAGGCTTCCCGCAAAGGGGATACGGTTTTCTTTGAGACGGATCATCCGGAGAAAAAGCCGCTTCTTGTAGTGCACGGAATGCAGGATGTGACGCAGATACAGGGTGAGGTGGAAGTGAAGCGGGTAGAGTAAGTTCTACCCGCTTTTTTTGGTCTGTTCCTTTTTACAAAGTTCCGCAAGGTATTTCTCAAACAGCTTTTCGTCGGTGGGAATCTCAGCCCAATCATCCGTCCACGCGGATAAATACGCGGCATTTGAGATGGACAGGGAGTTCAGTCCTTCCCAGCCCTCCGCAATCAGTTCCGTACCGTCTAAAATGGCTTCGGCAAAGGCTTCCAGAACGGTGGAATGCCCGTCGGGGGCTTCCGCGGAATATTCCTCATACTCCGTTTCGGGACACAAAAATCCCTCCTTTGACGTGAAGCAGAATTCCCGCTCGGGAACTTTCAGTTTCCACCATTTCAACTTGCCGTTTTCAAGAACAAGCTTCCCCAGATCGCCCGAAATTTCAAGGCGGTTCGTGCCGGGGGCTTCTCCCGTAGTAGAAATAAAGGCTGCGGTTGCGCCGTTTTCGTACTCTCCGTAGATCGTAACATCGTCCTCAACGTCAATATTGTGATATTTTCCCGTGGCACAGAACGCCCGTATCCTTTTTGGCATACCGAATATCCATTGCCATAAGTCAAGGTTGTGCGGCGCCTGATTTAAGAGAACGCCGCCGCCTTCGCCATTCCATGTGGCGCGCCAGCTTCCCGAGTCGTAATATGCCTGCGTGCGATACCAGTTTGTGACGATCCACACAAGTCTTTTCGGCACGCCCAGCGCGCCGCTCTGCACGATTTCGCGAGCTTTTTTATAGATCGGATCTGTCCGCTGATTGAACATGATCCCGAATGTTACGCCTGCTTTTTCGGCAGCTTCGTTCATTCGACGAACCTGTCCCGCGTATACGCCCGCAGGCTTTTCGATCAGGACATGGATCCCCCGCTTGAAACATTCCAACGCGTACGCAGGATGGTCGTAATGCGGCACGGCGATGAGCGCGGCGTCAATAAGGCCGCTGTCGAGCATTTTTTCCGCATCGTCAAAGCACGCCAAAGAGGGCAGCTTTTGCCGCGCGTTTTCAAGCTTTTGCGGGTCAATGTCAGCAACAGCCGCAGCCTCGACCCTGGGGCATTTTCCGTCGATGACATTCTGTAGATGTCCGCTTCCCATATTTCCGACGCCGATGATTCCGAGACGAATTTTTTCCATAAAAAACCTCCTGTCAAAGTAATGCTTTTAATGCCGAAACGGCTGCGTCAAAGGCTTCCCGCGAAGATGTGTAAGGATACTCCTTGGGTATATTTTCATTGTTATGTTCCAGTTTTTCATAACCGGGAAACAGCCATAAATGCGGCTCTACCGTCAACACCTCTCCGGTGTAATTTTCGAGTAAAAACGGTATGTTTCCTATGCCTTTTCCGGCAGGAACGACAGAGCCATCCGCTAAAGCGTCCTTGATGTGCATATATTCAATGTATGGGGTAAGCATTTCCCAGGCGGCTTTTGTGTCCTGCCCGCATTGAATGAAATTTGCGGGGTCGAAAACAGCTTTGATTGCAGGGAAATTTTTTTGTATTTCCGCACACCTTGAAGCAATGTCGCCGTAAATGTCCTTTTCATTTTCGTGACACAAAAGAATTCCGCTGCCCTTTGCCGCGTCAAGAAATTTTTCCAGCCGCGCCATTACCTCGTCCGAATAGTGTTCGGCGGTTTCGCCCGGAACATAAAAGCTGAAAATTCTCATACGCTTTGCGCCTAAAATATGTGCCGTTTCAATCTGCCGCTTGAATCCCTCAAGGTGGGGAGCAAAATCGTCCGTTATCCCTATTTTTCCAAACGGCGAACCGACAGACCATACTGACAGACCGGCGGCATCCAGCCGCTGACGGATCTCCTGCGCTTTTTTCACCGAAAAATCGGAAACGCTTTCTCCATCCACACCGCGGATCTCAAGGTATTCGATATCGTTTTCCTGCATGGCGGAAATCTGTACGGCGAGATTTTCGTCAACTTCGTCGGCAAATGCCGCAAGTTTACATTTCATGGACATACCTCCGAGTGAATTTCTGCAATCAGTATACTGCAATGGTATTTGCATTGTAATTGTTAATTTCAGCATGATATATTGCAAATTCGCGCATAACGCGGTATGATAGGGTGAATAGCAAGGGCGAGAAATAAATGGTGCTGATCGGTAGAGAATGGCAGGCAGGATAAGAGGAGAATTTTTTATGGATATTTTGCGGGAATTTGATTCGGGAGATTTATACATACGATATGCTGTCAGCAAAGCGCCGAAAGATGAAGATTTTGCGATGCATGTTCATGAACGCTGCGAGATATTTTATTTTGTTTCCGGAAATGCGGAATATCTTGTAGAGGGCGCAAGATATCCGCTTGAGCCGGGGAGCGTTTTGATCATGCGTCCTGCCGAATCACACAGGACGCGGATTCTTAGCAGCAGCAGATATGAGCGTTACGCCTTGAATTTTCCTGTTTCGGCGGTGGACGACATCGATCCGGAGCGCAGGCTTCTGAAAGCATTTTTTGATCGTCCCCTTGGCAAGGGGAATTTTTATATGCTTGATAAAATGCACCTTGAAATGATTTTTAAAGACATGAGCCGGGGGAACGACGATTACGAAAAAGGGCTGAAAATGCGGATCAATCTCTATCTGCTGCTCGATCTGATAAACGGCGCGTATCTGAAAAGGGGTTTTGCCGAGTATGGGGAACCGCAAAATATTTCCGAGAAAATAGTTGCATATGTCAATCAAAATTTGTTTGAAGAACTTTCCGTCCCCCTGCTTTCAGAAAAATTTTTTCTCAGTACGTCGCAGTTTAGCAGGATATTCAAGCAAGCGACGGGAGCCGCGCCGTGGGAGTACATAACGATAAAGCGCCTCACGGCGGCAAAAGAGAGAATCCGTCGGGGCGCTTTAGCACAGTATGCGGCGGAAAGCTGTGGTTTTGGAGATTATTCCACATTTTACCGCGCTTATGTGAAGTATTTTGGTTGTTCGCCTATGAATGACATTTTATAAATGGTCAGTTTTTAAAGCCGCACATCAATCGGATGATAAGCGCCCTCTGTATCTGCCGCTTCTTCGTCGGGAGCAGCGGCTGCTTCCCCGTCCCGTTTTTCTTCCTCATCGTCCTTTGTTTCGGAATTATGACTACTATTTGTCTTCGGCAAGGAGTTTCCGTTCTCAGCGGCATCCTGCATCTCTTCGCCCGCTTTTGCCAAAGTACTAAGCTGAGAGGCTTCCGCTTTCTGCGCCGCCGCTTTTACATCGGAAAGCTCCGCCTGTTTCCCGGCGGTGTCGCCGCCTCTTGCGCCGTCCAGTTTAATCTCCGTTTCCAGCACATTGGCTCTGCCTTCCATCTTTTTCGCCGTGCTGCCCTGCACGTCCGCCTGTTTGGCAGCTTTATCTGCGGAGATCATGGCAGTCATGCTGTCTGTGGACAGCCCTGTATTCTGTGCGGCATTTGCATTATTTTGCTGTTTTGTGCCAAGCAGATCATCAAAAGAACTTTCCTCTTTCTTTTTTTCACGCTCCTCCCGCTTGAGTTCCATCTGCCGCTGCCTAAGCTGGATCTGCAATTCGCTGATCTGTCGTTGCAGTTCCTGCCGTTTTTTCATTTTCGCTTCCATCGGCATTTCCTGATTGGCGGAAACTTCTTTTAATTCCTGTTGCAGACGTTCGATCTGCTGTTGCAGATCCCTGCAGGCGGGATCTGTCTGCTCTCCCGCTTTCGCGCCCGCGGCGGGTTGTGCGCTTATGCCGTTTACACCGCTTACCATCATCATAAAAATCACCAGTCCTTTCCTGTTTTGCCGTCTGCAATACGCTGCTGCGTCAGAGCAGTTTCGGCTTCTGTATCTGCTTTTTCGTCAGAAAAGGACGGGTGGTAAAGAGGGTATGTCGCGGGAGGGCGTTAATCTGTCATGAACGAAACATTTCCGTTTCGATATTTTTCCGCAGCTTTCGTAATTTCAAACCGCAATGAATCAGCAGATAGAGGTATATCAGCGTCAAGACGGAAAAGGCTGCGGTAAATGTGGTCGCAAGAGGGTCGCTGGTATTTATGCTCCGTAAGAAATTCGGAAACACAATGCAAAGAAAAATGATCAAAATTGGCAGCAGGCGGGTTTTGATCACATGGTTGATCATAGCAAGCCTTGACTCGTTGTCAGAAAAGATTTCGCTGTCCTGTTCGGAGTCTGTTTCTGATAACGGTTTGCGAAAATACAGCCACCCAAAACACTGACCGATATATTCCCAGCCGTAATCCCTGAAAATCTGAAAATAGTTACCGGTTTCCGCATTGTTTTTATAATCCAGTCGGTATACCATATCTTCCGGTGCACATTTCTCGAAGATGTAGAAGCATGGCGGAACCGTTCTTAAGAGTTTCCAGCCGTTTTTATGCCGGCTGCGCAGCCATACTTCCTCTTCCGCGTAATCCGCAATGGTAAAAAAGCGTATTGCCGTTTTTTTGTTATTCATGGATCTCCTCTCCTCTGCTGTTTTTATATAGGCGTTCTATGCGGTTCATTTCAAGGTTTAAAATCTCTCTGCCAAGTTCCGTGATCCGATAAAGTTTTCGCTTTTCTTCTTCCCGCTCAAAAGCGATCAATCCGTCCTTTTCCATTTTGGAAAGGGTTCCATACATCGTCCCTGCGCTGATGATCAATTCGCCGCCCGTCATTTGCCTGACCTGCTGGCTGATGCCGTAGCCGTGCTGCGGCTGCCGGAGACAGAATAAAATATAGAAGCCGCTTTCCGTCATAGGTACATAGATCCGCTTTATTTTGTTGTCCATAGGCAGCCTCACTATCTCACCTCGATATATCGAGGTTCTATCTATAATATATCGAGCTTCGATGTATTTGTCAAGTGATTATTTTCAAATCCCGGTTTCGAGGGCGGCTATTCTTCGGGGAGTTGCAGCATCACCCGCAGGACGCAGAAAGGTTTTCCTTCCCGCTCTTCTTTTAGCAGTTCGATATCCCCCAGATATTTGTGCGCTGCATGACGGATGGCGGGCAGTCCGAAGCCGTGGTCTTCATCGGTTTTGGTCGAGCGGGGCAGTCCGCTTGCCGGATCGAGTTCCGGTTCACCATTATAACTGTTGGCGATTTCCATGAGATACATATTTTTTCTGCACTCGGAGGAAAGGAAGATCTGCGGTGTTTCCAGGCTCTCCTTTTCCCGTTCGACTGCCTCGATGGCATTTGACAGGGCATTGTTTAAGATGATGCTGATATCAAACGAATCGACGGTCTGCGCCGCCGGATAGTGAAAGTCGCAGGAAAACGCGATGCCTTTTGCTTCCATTTCCTTTTTTCTGCCGGAGAGGATCACGTCAGTCACGGGATTACCGCTGCTGACGGCAAGGGGCGTCTGCGTGACCTCGGCGTGGAGCCTGTCCGTGTATTGCCCAGCCGCGTCGTATTCTTTTTGCTCATAAAGCGCTTTTAAGGTCATCAGGTGGTTTGCCATATCGTGGCGCAGACCGCGCATATCCCGATAAAGCCGCTCGACTTCGCCGATGTGGTTTTGCAGATCTGTCATTTGCGCGGAGAAGATCTCCCGCTGTCTGTCTTCTTCCTGCTGCGTCTTCCACTGGCGGAAAACATAGGTCGTCACCATGATCACGATAAAGGAGAGGATGGTAAACAGGGACAGGATCAGATCGTGGCTGCCGTAGAGGTCGTAGACGCTTTTTCCGACGTCTTTCTGGTAGAGATTGTCATAATAACGGATCACGCCGTAGGAGACCGCGCCTGCCAGAGATGGCAGGGTGAGCAGCAGAAATTCCCGGCTGTTCACAGCCTCCCGTTTCTGCCCGTAGGACCAGAGGATACAGCGGACGGCGCCGTAGAAAAGCAGAAAGGTCAGGACGTCGTAGCCCAGCAGATTGGAAAGGACGTCCCATCGCAGCCAGAATAATTCGTCTTTTGCCGGAAAGGCGCGGTAAGCGATGCCGTTGATCTCATTAAAGAGGTAAACGACGATGCGCGGCGCCTGCCAGCGCAGGCAGAAAAAGGTGACGGCGATGAAGAGTTTCTGCGCGATATATTCCCGGTCGAGCAGACACATCATGAGAAACACCGCCAGAGCGCCGAGGATATAGCATAGCATGGGGCTGATCGAAAAAGGCAGAAGATTAAGCACAAGCATCGTTACCGCATAGGCGGCGCCCACAGACCACGCCTTTTTTCCGCGATCCAGAAATGGTCTTGTCCAGACGACGCAGCAGTAAGCGGCAATCAGGATCACGCAGATGTTGTCAACCCAAGAAAATATTGCATAGTATAAATTCAGTTGTTCCATAATCACTCCGTTGTGCGTTTGCTGCGAAAAAGATGGCGGGCATCCGATTTCTCTAGCGGTTGAGATAGCGCATATACTGTCGTACAAATCCGGAAAACTGCTTTTTGGAGATTAGCGCCGTTCCCTGCTCCAGCCAGACGGTCGTGGCATCGTATTTTTCCACATGGCGCAGATTCACCAGATAGGCGCGGTGGGTACGATAAAAATCCGCTCCGGCCTGCTCGGCAAGATCCGAGAGCTTTCCGTAATATTCGATATCGCCGTTTCGCGTGTGCAGGATGACCTTGCGGTTAAAGACTTCCGCGTAAAAGATGTCTTCGAGCCGTACCTTTGTGGAGAGACCGCCCCGCTTGACAAGGATCGCGCGGGATGAGGACGGGCTGTCTGCGCCGGCGGGCTGTTCCGTCTGCGCCGGGTCATGGCGTTTGGCAAGATCCGTCTGTCCTTCGTATTGGCGGACCGCCCTGTCGAGTACCTGATATAATTTTTCTTCGTCGAAGGGTTTCACCAGATAATGAAAGGCGTTTACGTCAAAGGCCTCGTAGACATATTCTGACAGGGCTGTCACAAATATGATAAGAATGTCTTTCTGGTTTTTGCGTAAAATTTTTGCGATCTCCATGCCGTTTTTTCCGGGCATCTGAATGTCCAAAAAGAGCAGGTCGATCGTCATCCCCTGCTTTGCCAGAGAGAGTACTTCCTCCCCCGAACCGCAGCAGAGGATCTCGCAGGGGATGTTTTTTGCTGCAAAGAAATGCGCGGTCTTTTGCCGCAGGAGGGTCTGTATGGATTTTTCGTCGTCGCATATAAGGATCCGCATAAGATCAGTATGACATAAATGGAGAGAAACTTCTATACGGGGAGAAGAAAATGTTGTGAAAGGATGGTTTTGGGGTGTGAAATGAATCAGCGTCAGGGCAGGAAGAAGTTGATTATTCAAATGAAATGATAAAGACTGTGCTTGCTTGGTTCGATCATTTTAATCATCTCATTCCGTCTAGGTATGTAAGATAAAATGTATTCAGATGGAAAAGTCATGGGGAGCATAGGAAAACAGTTCCTCTAATTATGTTGATTAACTTTTTTATAAATTATTTCATTATTTTTTGTAATTTCCAGCAAAAGTTCATCTCCGTCTTTTATATTTAGCTTATCTAATACCCACTTTGGAATGCATACTTGACCGCCGCTGAATACAGTAGACACTTTTGGGAAAAGACTTTCTCTGGTAACGTTAGGTATCAATCCTTTGTCAATCGCAGAATATATAGTATTCGCTGAGTGTGGCACATTTGAAAATCCTTCGGTATTTTCAGCCAATACAGCAACTATTTTTTCTGGACTTAAATGCTTTTTCAGTATCAAACTTGAAATATATTTTGCTAAATTTGTATCGGAAAGTATTTCTGATCGTCCTTTATTTTTTGATTTCTTTTCATATAGTGACTGTGCATAAAATGGATTATAGCTTTCCCGTGAATCAAATCTTTTAAGTTCTTTATAGATTGTTCCGGGATGCACATTTAGAGTATCGGCAATTTCAGAAATAGCTTTTCCCAAATTTAACATTTCTTTAATTTTTTGTCTTTGTTCAAAGGTTATATGTTTTCCCATAAATGTCCCTACAATGTCTTGTTTTTGTTTCATTTGAAACGTTATTATCATACTATAAATGCAATAAATTGTCATCTGATTTTTAATAGGTCGCCTAAAATAGTTAATCGTAAATTAGTAAATCGTAGTTGACTAAAATTCTGCCCCATGATACAATTATCATAAAGTCAGTACCCTGCATGACAGATTGGAGGCGGCGGTATGTTTATCGGCAGAGAGCGCGAATTGGCTTCTTTCAATAAACTATATACATCGGATCAGTTTGAATTTGCAGTTGTTTATGGTCGCCGCCGTGTGGGAAAAACCGCACTGATTACGCAGTTTATTAAAGATAAAAGAGCTATTTATTTTATGGGTGTTGAGAGTAACGCTAGGCAGAATCTGGAAAATCTCAGCAAAAGCATTATGGAATTTCAGACAGGCATTTCGTCAGAGACAGCTTTCGTTTCCTTTCAGGCGGCATTGGAATATATCTTTCAATTGGCAGAAACAGAGCGGTTGGTGCTGGTGATCGACGAGTATCCTTATGTGGCGCATTCCTCTAAAAGCCTGCCCTCGACGTTTCAGCTTCTGATCGATAAATACAAGGACACTTCGAAATTGATGCTGATTCTTTGCGGTTCCTCCATGTCCTATATGGAAGACCATGTATTGTCTTACAAAGCCCCTCTTTATGGAAGACGGACAGCACAAATGAAAATTCTGCCCTTTGATTTTGCGGATACCTGTCGGTATTTTCAAAATTTTTCATCGGAAGATAAAGCGCTGGCTTATGGGATCGTGGGTGGGACGCCGCAATATTTATTACAGATCGATGATCGGCAAAGCATTGCGGAGAATATTAAAAATATTTTTTTGAATCCGGCTTCTTCTTTGTTTGAGGAACCGGAAAATCTGTTGAAACAGGAAGTGCGCGAACCAGCGCTTTATAATGCGATTATTACGGTTGTTGCAGCCGGGGCTTCCCGCATGGGGGAGATTGCGTCAAAAGTCGGGGAAGATACCAGCGTCTGCACGAGCTATCTGAAAAATTTAATAGCACTGGGATTGATTCAAAAGGAAACGCCTTATGGCGAAAAGGCGTCCCGAAAATCGATCTATTCTATAGAGGATAATATGTTTCGGTTTTGGTATCGGTTTGTGCCGGAGAATCGTTCCGTCATTGCCCGCGGAGCCGGTGAGTTGGCTTATAAGCGGATAGAACCGTATTTGTCGGATTATATGGGAAAGGTGTTTGAGGAAATCTGTAAACAATATCTCTGGGCATTGCTGTTAAAGGGAGAGTCGCCGATTGATTTTAAAGACCTTGGGCGTTGGTGGGGAACCGATTCTTCTGCACATAGTCAAATTGAAATCGACATTATGGGCGAACAGGATAAAAACGAAGCATTGTTCGGTGAATGTAAGTGGACAAATGAAAAAGTCGATGTGGGCGTTTTAGAAACTTTGATAAGGCGAAGCCGGATGTTTCCTTACAAAAACACACAATTATATTTATTTGCCAAAAGCGGATTCACAAAAGGATGTGCGGACAAAGCAAAGGAAATGGGAAATGTTGCACTTGTAAGCTATGGAGAAATGATGGAGAAATAGAATGGAAGACGGAAAAGTACTGCTTAAAAAAGTGATCATCGAAGAACCGGAAGAGCCCATTCCGGAAGATGCGGCAAAAAATCACGCCGCCCTTTCGGAGGAGATCAAAATGACGGTGACAACATTATTACATAAGGACGGACAGGCTTTCGCGCGCGTTTCGTTCCTGCGCGGGAGCGACTGGGCGGAAGGGATCGTGCCGGGCGGAAAGATTGAGCATTCGCAGGGTTTTGACAAAGAGGAGATCGAGAAGCTGGAAGATTACCTTCTCGGAGAAGAGGAAATGATCCTCGCACAGGCAAAGAAGATCAATCCCATCAAGAATCTGTTTGATCTTTGAGCGGGCGGATTCGGCAGACAAAAGAAAGGGCGGATCGTTATGTTGGTTGCGGATTTTTCAGAGTGGACGATACAGAACCTCATTCTGCGGGTGGTCGTGTCCATGCTGCTTGGCGGGGTGATCGGCTTAGACCGCGGCATGAAACACCGCGGCGCGGGCACGAAGACCATCACGGTGGTCTGCCTTGCCTCCACGCTCGTCATGCTGACGGAGCAGTATATTCAGATCAATTTTCCGGGGCTTGCGAATATGAACCGTCTGGCGGCGCAGGTCATCAGCGGCGTCGGTTTTATCGGCGTGGGCACCATCATCATATCGAAGCACCGGGTCAGAGGGCTTACCACGGCGGCGACGCTCTGGGCGAGCGCCTGCGTGGGTCTTGCGGTGGGAATCGGTTTTATCGAGGGCGGCGTGCTGATCACAGCTATGATGCTCATTTCTCTGCATGTGCTTCCATATGTGGAGCGGTTTGCCACCAGACATTCCCGTTACTGCAATGTGTTTCTCGATCTGGAAAAAAGCCAGGATCTGCACGTCGTCATTCAGGATCTCAAGGAAGCCGGGATTGCCATAGATTCTATGGATATGAGTGAAAATCACGGCTCAGAGGAAGACATTTCCGTGCATCTGGTGCTCTATGTAAAAAAGGCGATGGAGCGCACAGAAATATACGGCATCCTGACAAAATCAAACAAGGTCACATCCGTGGATTTCCTGTAAGATCATTCCAGGATAAGTCCCACGGGGCAGTGATCGGAGCCTAAGACGTCCTGATAGATCAGGGCGTCTTTTAATCTGCCCTGCAATGCGCCCGACACCACAAAATAGTCAATACGCCAGCCGATATTCTTGCTCCTGGCGCTGAAACGGTAGGACCACCAGGAATAAACGTTTTCCAGATCGGGATAAAAATAGCGGAATGTGTCGATAAATCCGGCTTCCATGAGAGCCGTGAACCGTCCGCGCTCCTCGTCCGTAAAGCCGGGATTTTTGTGGTTTGATTTGGGATTTTTCAAGTCGATCTCTTTGTGGGCAACGTTGAGGTCGCCGCAGAAGATCACAGGCTTTTTTTCTTCCAGCTTTTTCAGGTAAGAAAGAAAAGCCGCTTCCCACTCCATGCGGTAGGGAAGCCTTGCCAAACCGTCCTTGGAGTTGGGTGTGTAGACGGTGATAAAATAGTAATCCGCGTATTCCAGCGTGATGACCCGCCCCTCGTGGTCGTGCTCCTCGATGCCGATCCCGTAGGCGACGGAAAGCGGTTCTTCTTTGGTAAAGATCGCGGTCCCCGAATACCCCTTTTTCTCGGCATAATTCCAGTATTGGCGGTAGCCCGGCAGATCCAGGTCGATCTGACCCTCCTGCAATTTAGTCTCCTGCACACAGAAGATGTCTGCGTCCTGTTCTTTCAAAAAATCCAGAAAGCCCTTTCCGACGCACGCCCGCAGACCGTTCACATTCCACGATATCATTTTTTTCATGTCGTTTTTCTCCTTCGTTTTAATAGTATTTGTATATCAGATCTGTCGCGATCTCCTCCGACAGCGCATACATCCCGTCCAATACTTCCTCATAATTTTCCCGCGTCAGCCGCCCTTCTCCTGCCGCCAGCCGATTGTAGACGCGCCGATTGATGTCCTTGGAAAAATGGATCATATCCATGTAGTTGTCCAGATTCGTGATCACATCTCTGTCATCCTGATAAAAGTAGACTTCCGCATTTTCGCAGGCAAGGAGCGCTTCGACCGCTTTCTTTTCGTTATAGAGAACAGCGTCCCGCTCGCCGGTGCGGCAGGCGTTGTCCCACCAGAGCATGGAATAGGGTGAAAAGAAAAACTTGAAAGTGGTTTCCGGATGCGCTTTGGTCATGGAAACAAGGAGGGCGATATTTTCCGTCAGAAGTTCTTCGTTAGTATTTTCCGGCTGCATTTCGGCGGCAGCAGGCTTTCTGGCATACATCCCCATCGCCATGTCTGCGCCGAAATATTTCCACTGTGCCCAGTTGTAGGAGTCGCCCTCGTCGTAGTCCCCAATCACGGAGAATGCCAGCATATAAGGGAGTTTTTCCAGCAGCACATCCTTATTCAGGACATACTGATGATCGTTCCAGGGGTTCTTGTCGTACAGATACATCGGACAGCCCGTGGAAACGTAGGTCGGCTCGGTGCTCGCGGACAGCGAGGAAGGATCGATGTTATAAAATACATAGGTTAAGTCGTGGTTCTCATAAGCGCTGTCCAGAAGATACATAAGGTCCGCCGTCGCGCCGTAAGAGCGGATGGCTTTGATCGTGGTGCAGGAAAAGCCGTCGTCAAACCAGCGGTTATTATAATTTTCACAGACCGAAGAACCGACGATCAGCGCGTCGTAGTCAAAATTCTTAAGCGTGCCGATGCACTGGTATTCCTTGTCCGTCAGAACCGCTTTTAAGCCGGGTAGGGGCTTGTGGTAGTGATAGAACGGATCGAAAATGACCACCGCCGCGATCACTGCCGCGAGGAGAAAGAGCGTTCGTATCAAAAATTGTCTGAGAAATTTTTTTTCTGTCATCATGGCTATGCCTTTCAAAAGTTAAAGTATAAAAAGGTGCTCACCTGCGAGAGGGAGACGACGCACCAGACAAACAGGATGCTCACGCCCCAGCACCTTGCGGAAGTCAGTTCCTGACAGGTGGCGCGCTCATAGGCATTCTTGTGAAAGACCAGAAAAAATGCCAGAGCAAAAAGCAGGAACATGAGAACCAGTGAAAAATAGGGGGCAAAGTTCGGCGCGATCATATCTACGGCTTGTCTGAGAATATAAAATTCCGAGATGGTAAGCTGCGAGGCTACTTCATAGAGTTTTCCCGTCCACTGCCAGCCAAAGAGATTTTTGAACAACTGCGCCGCCGCCGTCATGCTGGTGCTTCTAAAAAAGAAGAGCGACAGATTAAACAGCGTAAAGGTAAAGAGCCACCCGAGCCACGGCGGAATATGAAAACGGGAGGGCTGTTTTTCTTCCCGCCCCCGAATGCCGACGATCCCCAGATTGTCCCAGACCACGAGGAGTCCCTGCATCGCGCCCCATGCCACATACGTCCAGGCTGCGCCGTGCCACAGACCGCTTAACAGAAAGACGAGAAAGGTGTTGAGGAGCATTCGCGCTTTTCCCTTTCTGCTGCCGCCGAGCGGAATATAGACATAGGTGATAAAAAAGCGGGAGAGCGTGATGTGCCACCGCTGCCAGAATTCCTTGATGCTGCATGCCCGGTAGGGGGAATCGAAATTGATCGGCAGCTCGATGCCAAACATGCGCCCGAGTCCGATCGCCATATCGGAATAGCCGCTGAAATCAAAGTACAACTCAAACGTGTAAGCCAGTATCACAAAAATGGTAGAGACGGAATCCAGAGAGAAAGTCTGCGCAAAACCGTAGTTTGCCATCAGGGCGAACGTGTCCGCCAGCAGCACTTTTTTTGCCAGTCCCAGCACGAAGAGATAAATGCCCCGCGCAAAAGAAGCGTTGTCAAAAGCGCGCCGCTTCGTGTCTTCAAACTGCGGGATCAGCTCCTTGTAGAGCACGATCGGTCCCGCGACTAACTGCGGGAAAAAAGTCACGAAAGTCAGGTAATGGATAAAGTCATAGTGTTCACATCTGCCAAGCGCCCGATCGATGATAAACGAGAGCTGCTGAAAGGTGAAAAAGCTGATACCGAGCGGCAGCAGGATATGTTTCAGCGTAAAATCCGTATGAAACGCCAGATTGATATTTTCGATAAAAAAATCATAGTATTTGAAATAAAACAAAATACTCAGATTTAAAGTAATTCCGACAAGAAGACCGATGCGGCTTTTGACTTTGCGAAATGCCGTGTCGCCTGCGCCGTCCGCAGGGGCGGATTTTGCCTGCGCCTGCATCCGCATCAGAATGTAACTCCAGAAATAGTTCAGTCCGATGCTGCACAAAAGGATCGCCAGATAGCGGATATTGAAATAGGCGTAAAACCACAAGGACATACCCGCCAGAAAAAGGCTTGCCAGACGGTACTTTTGCAAATGGTTCAATCCGTACCAGCCAAGCAGCGCAAGCGGCAGAAATATGAAGATAAACAGGTAGGAATTAAATAACATACATGCTCCCGGTACATATTTTTCTAAAATAAGTAAAAAATAGCAGTATAAAATGCCTTACAAAGAATATACCCATATTCTGTTTTAGTATATCAAATCCTGATGCGGCTTACAAATAAAATTAAGAAAGGAAGAGAATGGAGAAAACGATGCGGAAAATCATAATGGTCATAACGGTGAGCGGTCTGCTTGTTCTGACAGGATGCAGCGAGGAAATGTCGGAGGAAGAGCTGGTTCATGGAAAAGAACCATACGGCGCGGAGGAGGTTGCGGAGGATCTGCAAGCCAGTTCCTTTCCGTTTTCTCAACATTTTTATACGCTGCCGGAATTAAAAGATAAGGTGCAGGATTTACTGGGGGATGCGTACTGGCCCGAGATCGATCTGTCCGCAAAAGAACTGGAGAACCTGACAGGGATCGAGTCGGATATGTATGTGGATTTTCTGGCGGAACGTCAGGTGATGGACGCTCATATCGACACGCTGATCGTCATTCACGCGAAAGAAGATCATGTGGGAGAGATCGAGCGGGCGATCGAGACTTACCGCAACGGTATCATTGAGGAAAACAGAAATCATCCCCAGAATCTGGGTAAGGCGCAGGCTTCCCGCATGGAGACGATCGACGATTACATCTGTTTTGTGCAGTTGGGGGCGGACACTACGCCCTATGCGGACAAAGGGACGGAGGCTGTGGCGCAGCACTGTCTGGAAGAAAATGAGAGGGCGCTGTATGTGCTGGAGCAGGCGATCCTGCAACAATAAGTGCCGCACTGAGAGGTTTTACTTTTTTCGCTTCTGTGAATATGGTATAATGTACGCGATGGCAATAGAGCACAGCAGTAAATGCCGTTGGCATTAACTGCGCGAGTATCGTTTCACGAACTCGGTGCAGGGCGAAGCCCGCGAATGAGGAAATCCGCAGGTTTTCCGAATGGGCACTACGGTACTACAGAAGTATAGGAGAAACAGATGCAGGGTTTTATTGAAATCTCAAAATACGCGGGCATGCGCAACGATCTCGCGCAGGCAGGGGGCGGCAACACTTCCGTAAAATCAGACGACGGCGTCATGCTGGTGAAGAGTTCAGGCATTCAGCTTGCGGATGTGAGAGAGACATACGGTTACACGAAAGTGGATTACCGCCTGGTCGTGGACTATTTTCAGGAACAGATCGCAGCGGATGAAAACGCTGTGTTGACGGAGGATATGGGAAAGGAGCTTCTTGCGAAAGCGCAGTTGGAAGGGGGACGCGCTTCCATCGAGACGTTTCTGCATGCGGTGACGGGGAAATACACGCTGCATTCTCACCCAACATTGGTAAATATCCTGACAGCGAGGGCGGATGGAGAAGAAGCGCTGCGCACGCTTTTTCCCGAAGCGGTGATCGTACCTTACCGCAAGCCGGGGGCGGCGCTGGCGGAGGCTTATTATCGGGAGTACCGCAGGCGGCAGGCGCAGGGCGCTGACGGGTCGCTTGTTTTTCTGATGAATCACGGGCTGGTGGTGAGCGGCGGTTCGGCAGAGGGTGTGATCGACCGCACGGAGGAAGTCTTACATAAGATTGCGGCGTATTTACAGATTTCTTATGAAGCGTACCCCAATGCGACAAAATTGTGGAAAACGTTTTCCGAAATTCCCGAGCTGGAAGATAAGATCGTATATCTGTCGGAAAATGTGTTCCTTTCCCGCGACGGCGCGGCGAAAGCGGTGTTAGAGGAGAAAACGTGGAATCACGCGTTCTGTCCGGACTGTATCGTCTACGGATCGAAAATGCCGTTGTTTCTGTCAGATGATTTTACGCGGGCGGATATCCTTTCTTTTGTGGAGAAAAACGGGATTCCGGCGATGGTCTGTTACAAAGGGCGCTTTTACATTCTGGCGGAGAGTGTGAAAAAGGCGCAGGAGATCGAGAATGTTATGAGTTTTGCGGCGCAGGTGCAGGCGGCGGATCTGTCCCATGAGATGCAGTATTTAAGCGAGGGGCAGCAGGAGGAACTGCTTAACTGGGATGCAGAGAAATATCGCAGAAAGTTGTAATGCGTATAAAATGCAAAAGAGAAGTCGCAGCGGCACATTCTTGTGAATGTGTGAACAGGGAGAGACGAAGATGAACATTATCATACCAATGACGGGCTACGGTTCCCGTTTTGTGGCGGCAGGATATCGGGAACTGAAACCGTTTATCCCGGTGATGGGAAAGCCGATCATCGAGTGGATCGTAAAGGGGATGTACCCTGCGGATGTGCAGTTTATTTTTGTGTGCAGGGGAGAGCATTTGCAAAAGGACCCTGCTATGCGGGAAAGGCTGCTTGCGCTTGCGCAGGATGCCGTGATCGTCTCCATCGAGGACTGGGTGAAAAAAGGGCCTGTCTGGGATGTGCTGCGGGCTTATCGTGCTTTGTGCGCAGCGGACGCCGCAGGGGTGGAGACAACGCAGCATCAGACCGGTGTGTCGGATGGGGTGCGGATCGAGAACAACGCGGCAGGCTTTCGCGCAGGAGACGGCTGCATCATCAACTACTGTGATTTTTATATGACCTGGGATTATGCGGCATTCGCAAGAGAGGCGAAAGCGCGGGACTGTGACGGCGCGGTGCCGTGTTATACGGGATTTCACCCGAATCTCCTGCCGCAGAAAAATCTCTACGCGTCCTGTCTGACGGATGAGAATGACGATCTTGTGGAGATTCGGGAGAAGTATTCTTTTGCGGAAGATAAGACGAAAGCGAAACATTCCCCCGGCGTCTACTATTTTAAGAACGGCGAAACGATGGAAAAATACTGTCAGATCCTGACGGAGCATGAGGAATGCGCTATCAACGACGAATTTTACGCAAGTCTTCCCTACAATTTCATGGTGCGGGACGGGCTGAAAGTCTGGGTTCCCACAAATGTCGTTCATTTCTGCCAGTGGGGAACGCCCGAGGATCTGCGGGAATTTGTCTATTGGACGGATCTGATCGCGGGAACGGGGCAGCGGGGAAAAGTGACATGCGTGTCAGAAAAAGGCGCAGGGAAAGTCCTTATCCCTATGGCGGGCGCGGGACAGCGTTTTGCCGATGCGGGTTATCGCGTACACAAGCCGGCGATTCCCACGATCGACAGGCAGGACGGCACGGAAAAGCCTATGGTGGTCTGCGCGACAAAAGACCTCCCAGGCGTAGAGGCGGACGGCGGCAACGTGATCTATGTGGACCGCACTTTCCATCAGAAAGACGGCGTGGAGGACGCCATCAGAGCGTATTACCCGAAAGCGCAGTTTATCACGGTCGAGGAGCTGACGCAGGGACAGGCGTGCACCTGTATGCTGGCGGAAGCATATCTGGAGCCGGAGGAGCCGCTTTTGATCGCGGGCTGTGACAACGGCATGGACATTGACGAAAAAGCGTTCAAAAATGCCGCACGAGAGGCTGATTGCATTGTCTTTACTTATCGACACAACGAAGCTGTGCTGCAAAACCCGAACGCGTACGGCTGGATGCTGACCGACGAGGCGGGAAACATCACGGGCACTTCGATCAAAAAGGCGATCTCCGATACGCCGATGGAGGATCCCGCGGTCGTGGCGACATTCTGGTTTCGCAAGGCAAAGATCTTTCTGGAAGCCACGGCAAAGATGATTCGGGAAGAGGATCGGGTCAACGGCGAATTTTATGTAGACCAGACAGTGAAACATGTGTTAGACTTGAAGTATCGGGCGAAGATTTTTGATATCGACCGCTATGTGGGCTGGGGGACGCCCGCAGACTATGAGGGGTATCAGAAAACATATGCCTATTTTAAGGCGTTTCTGGACGCGGAGCGCACGAAAGAGAAGGACATGGGCTGAGAAATGCGCTACAGGCTCGACATGGAAAAAAATTATCAGAAATACTTGCGGGCTTCCATTCTGGTGGGGGTGTTGTTTAAGTTACTGTTGATGGGGCTTTTCTCTTCCGATTATCAGGACAGGATGTTTATTCCTTTCGTGGATCTTTTTCTGAGCGGGGAAAATCCCTATCAGGTCTACTACGATAACGGGCTGCTTCCGTCTTTTCCCTATCCGCCCGTGATGCTCCTGATCGAATGTATCGGTGGTATTTTCGTGCATTTTTTTGGAGGAATGCCGCTTTTTTTACAGAATCTTCTTTTCAAACTGCCCCTGCTTTTTGTGGATCTTCTGGGGCTGTATTTTCTGCTCCGCCTTTCCCGCGATAAGAGAAAGTATATTCTGGCGCTGTACTTCCTTTCGCCCATCATTTTGTATGCTTCCTATATGCACGGGCAGTTGGATCTCATTCCGACCGTGTTTCTGGTGGGCGCGGTCTATGAACTGACGCAGATGGGAGGGGCGGCAAAGAAAGAGACCGCCTGCGAGTGGCGCTTCATCCTGTTTCTTGCGCTGGCGCTGTCCTCCAAACTGCATATCGCAGCGGCGCTGCCGCTCTTTTATCTTTATCTGCACAAGAAAAAAGGCTGGCGGAAAGCCGTATGTATGACGGGTCTGCCGATTCTTTTTACGATCGCGGCGATCCTGCCTTTCTGGGGAAGCGGGTTCGCCAATATGGTTCTGCTGAACAAGGAACAGCAGGTGATCAACGTCGTCTATCTTGATTATGGGAGCGCACATCTGCTCCTCACCGTGCTGGTACTGCTTTTTCTCTATTTTCAGGCATTTCAGGTAAACCAGATGAACGGCGATCTTCTGATCAGCATGACGGGTCTGCTCTTTTCGGTGTTTGTGGCGCTCGTACCGGCGATGCCTGCGTGGTTTATCTGGGTCGTGCCCTTTTTTATGCTGTATCTGGCGAGACTTCGGGAAAACCGCGCGAAGATGGTGCTGGTCTATGGCGGGTTTAACCTGTTGTATCTTTTATATTACGTTTTCTTTCATCAGACGCAGTTCGTGGACTTGTATTTCCTCGGAAAGAGCCTGCAATTTTGCAAACTTTCGGCGGAAAGTCTGAAAGATATCGTTTTTACGCTGATGGTGGGCGTCTTCCTGATTCTGGTCGTCAGTATGTACTTTTACGGTGTGGGAAGCAATTCCTATTATCGCAGGAGAAGCCGTCCCTTTACCATCGGGATCGCGGGGGACAGCGGTGCGGGAAAGAGCAGGCTTTTGGAGGGCATGGAGGCGCTCCTATCCAAAGAAAGGGTACTTTCCGTAGAGGGAGACGGCGACCACAAGTGGGAGCGGGGCGACCGCAACTGGGAGGAAATGACGCATTTGAATCCGCAGGCAAATTATCTTTACAGGCAGGCGGCGGATCTACAGGTGCTGCGGGGAAATAATACGGTAAACCGCGCAGATTATGACCATGAAACGGGTACGTTTACCAAGAAACACCGTCTTGTGCCGAAGCCCTATGTGGTCTTGTGCGGTCTGCATTCCCTGTATCTGCCGCAGATGCGGCAGGTGCTCGATATGAAAGTGTATCTGGATACCGATGAGGCGCTGCGCTGCCATTGGAAGCTGTGCAGGGATCAGGGCGACCGTGGATACGGCAGGGCGGCAGTTTTGGAGCAGATCAAGGCGCGGAGAAAGGATGCGGAGAAGTACATTTATCCCCAAAGACAGTACGCGGATCTGGTGATCCGATATTTTGACGAGACATTAGCGGCGAGGCCGGAGAAAGCAGGCAGACTTTCCGAGATCAGTCTGAGCGTGGAGTTTGTGATGGATGTGGGGATCAATGTGGAGCCGCTTCTGTCCCTTTTGCAGGATCGCGAAGTGAAGGGGGTTCTCTCCTATGACGATCCGCTGCATCAGAAAGTTTCTTTCCGCGGGGAGGAGATCAAACGGAACGGGAGACTCTGGGCGAAACTGGCAGCGGCGGCGATCCCGCAGATCGAGGATCTGACGGGCGGGCGCGCGGTCTGGGCGGATGGTGTAAACGGTTTGGTGCAGCTCATGCTGCTTTTGGTAATCAGTGAGATCATGAAGCGGGATTGAGGCGGCATAAACATAAAACAGGGGTGAAACAAAAAAACAAAGGAAAGGGGATATCGGGGGTGAAAACAAATGATAAGAGCGGTAATCTTTGATCTGGACGGTACGCTGTATGATTATGATACGCTTGACAGAGAAGCGTTCAGACAGGTGCAGGAACTTGTCCTGGAGCAGTTGGGCGTAAACGAGGAGCAGAGCAGCGAGGCGTTTCGGCGGGCAAGACTGGCGACAAAGAAAAATCTGGGCGAGACGGCGACATCGCACAGCAGGATGTTGTATTTTCAGAAGACGCTGGAATATCTGGATATCCGGCCGCTGTATTTGGCGCTTGAGATGTACGAGACTTACTGGGGCGTTTTTTTGAGAAATATGAAACTTTATCCCGGCGTCGATAAACTGTTGGAGGCTTTGCACGAAAAGTATGTCCGCGTGGCGGTCTGCACCGATCTGCTGGCGCATATCCAGCACAGAAAGCTAAAGGTGTTGAATCTGACGGATGATGTGGACTGTCTGGTGACGAGTGAGGAGGCGGGAGCGGAAAAACCTTCCCCGAAGATCTTTGAGATGTGTCTCGAAAAGCTCCGCCTCTATCCGAAAGAGGTCTGTTTCGTGGGAGACAGCTTTGAAAAGGATGTGAAAGGCGCGGCGGCGGCAGGGATGCGGGCGATTTGGTTCAATCCCGAAAAGGCGGCGGCGCCCGAGGGAAGCGGAGACGTTGCGTTTGAGACCGTGAGCAGCCACGATGAGCTTTACGCCCTGCTCGCGCCTGTGTTATCGCTGCCGTAAAACTTGCTGTCAGATAGTGGCAAAGAAAGGATGGACAGCCGTGAAACTTTCGATCGTAGTGCCGTGTTATAATGAAGAAGAGAATATACCGTTGCTTTTAGAACGGTTTAACGATGCCCTAAAAGAGAAGGACAGGGAGAAAGACGTGGAAGTTGTTCTGGTAGACAACGGCTCTACAGACGGCAGCGCGAAAGTCATCGCGGAACTTCTGCCGGGCTATCCGTTTGCGAAAACCGTAAAAGTGCCGGTCAATCAGGGCTACGGCTACGGTATCTTACAGGGGCTTGCAGCGTGCAGCGGGGAGTACATCGGCTGGACGCACGCGGATATGCAGACGGATCCCGCCGACGTCCTTTTGGCGCTCGATCTCATCGAACAGGAGAAAGGGCTTGTCTTTGTAAAGGGAAACCGCAAGGGACGGCCGCTTTTCGACGTGTTTTTTACGGTGGGCATGAGCGTGTTCGAGACCTGCTATCTGAGAGAAAAACTGTACGATATCAATGCGCAGCCGAATATTTTCCCGAAGATATTTTATCAGG
>JAMPCE010000016.1 GCA_023666335.1 bacterium | reverse complement strand
GGGATTGTATTTTGCGGGGGAGATCCTCGATGTGGACGGGATCTGCGGCGGCTACAATCTGCAATGGGCGTTTGCCAGCGGCGCGGCGGCAGGAGAGGCGGCGGCGCGCGGCAGGAACTGAGGACGTAAGGCCAAAAGACGCACGGCAGCGGAAAAACAAGCGTGCAGGAAAGGAAGATACAGCGGTTATGATACGGATCAGCCAGATCAAACTGCCGATCACAGAAAAAATGTCAGACACAGAAATGGGGCAGCTTACGGCGCGCGCCGCAAAACTCCTGCGGATCGATGCGGCGGCGATCCTGCATCTTTCCATTGTCCGCCGTTCCATCGACGCCAGAAAAAAGCCCGCGCTCTTTTTTGTCTATACCGTGGATGTGGAGGTAAAGAACGAAACGCAATTGTTAAAACGCCTGAAAGGAAAAGAGGGACAGTTTCGTGCGGTCGAAAAGAAACCCTATCAATTTGTCACGTCCGGCGAGAAACCGCTTCCTTTGCCGCCCATTATCGTGGGTACGGGACCTGCGGGGCTTTTTTGCGGCTATTTTCTGGCGAAAGCGGGCTATCGTCCTCTGCTTTTGGAGCGGGGAAAAGAAGTACATAAAAGGCTTACGGATGTGGAACGGTTCTGGCGGGAGGGCGTTCTTGATCCGGCCTCCAACGTGCAGTTTGGCGAGGGCGGTGCGGGAACTTTCTCTGATGGAAAGTTGACTACATCGGTCAAAGATAATAACGGCAGACAGCGGGAAGTTCTGCGCATCTTTGTGGAGGCGGGCGCGCCGGAGGAGATCCTCTATGACGCAAAACCCCATATCGGCACGGATATTCTGGTCAAAGTGGTGGAAAATCTCCGCAATCGGATTCTGGATTGGGGCGGAGAGATTCGTTTCGAGACGCAGGCGGAGTCTCTGATCATCGAGGACGGCCGCGCGGCGGGTGTCATAGCAGACGGGCAGCCGATCCGGGGCGGAGCTGTCATCCTTGCCATCGGACACAGCGCCAGGGATACCTTTGAGACGCTGCTTTCGCAGGCGGTGCCTATGGAAAAAAAGGCGTTTGCGGTGGGGCTTCGCATGGAGCACCCCCGGGAGATGATCGACCGCCTGCAATACGGGGAGAATGCGCGCTTTCTTCCGACGGCGCCCTATAAAGTGACGGCACAGACAGCGGATGGCAGAGGCGTCTACTCTTTCTGCATGTGCCCGGGCGGCTATGTGGTGAACGCTTCCTCGGAGCCGGGACGGACAGCGATAAACGGCATGAGTTACAGCGGGCGGGACGGAAACAACAGCAACAGCGCGATGATCGTCACCGTGACGCCTGCGGATTATGGCGGAGAGGGACCGCTTGCGGGCGTCGCCTTTCAGAGGCGGCTGGAAGAAAAAGCATATGAGATCGGAAAAGGCGCGGTGCCTGTGGAGCGCTACGGAGATTTTCGCGCGGCGGTTTCCGAAAGACAGCAGCGCATGGAAAAGCAGGACATGGAAGAGCAGCCCGCAGCAGAAGCGGACGACAAAGGGACAAAAGAGTGTCGACAGATGGCAAAAGGTATCTTACATGAAAAATATCCGCGCTTTGCGCCCGAGATCAAAGGCGAATGGCGCTTTGCTCCGGTGCATGACATCCTGCCTGCAAACTTGAATCAGGCGCTCGTGGAGGGGATCGACGCGATTGGCCGTTCTTTGCCAGGCTTCGATGACGGGGACGCCTTTGTGTCGGGGGTGGAGAGCCGCACTTCCTCTCCGGTGCGCATCCTGCGGGATGAGACCGGGCAATCCGCGATTCGGGGGCTGTATCCCTGCGGGGAGGGCGCGGGATATGCGGGCGGCATCGTTTCGGCGGCTATGGACGGAATCTTGATCGCGGAGAAACTTGCGTCGGCGTATCATCCTGTGATAAGATAAGCGGGGCTAAGTATTTGCGAAACACATTCGTGGTTGTTGAAATTGTACAAACAGCATAACCAACGCAGACGCGCTTGCGCTCCGTTCCGAACGTAGTGGTACTAGACTCGGGAGCTGCCGTGCAACTTTAGTTGCGCAGCAACTCCAAACCTCGTCAAGTACCAACGTTCTGCAAGGGTCTGCTTATGGTTATGTTGTTTGCACAATAATCATAGTATTGAGATGAGTTTCGCAATGATTCAGACGAAAAGAACAAAGATAGGATAAAAGTATGATAGACAGAAAAGACATATTAAAGAATAAACAACGAATCGTTGTAAAGATTGGTTCCTCCTCTTTGCAGCACAAGGAGACGGGGGATCTGGATTATACGAAGCTGGATGTGCTGGTGCGTGAGCTGTGCGATCTGCGAAACCGCGGAAAAGACGTGGTGCTCGTGACTTCGGGGGCGATCGCGCTGGGCGAAAAAGCCGTGTCCGCAAACCGCGAGGCGGGGGATAATCCGATCGCCGTCAAACAGGCTTACGCCGCCGTGGGGCAGGCAAGGCTGATGATGACGTACCAGAAGATCTTTGCCGAGTATAATCAGGTGGCGGCACAGATTCTGATGACAAAAAATACGGTCGTGGATAACTTGAACCGCTATAATGCAAAGAACACTTTCGCGGAACTTTTTAAGCTGGGGGTGATCCCCATTGTGAACGAGAACGATACCGTTGCCACTTACGAGATCGAGATCGGTGACAACGACACGCTTTCCGCCATCGTCGCCTCTTTGGTCGAGGCGGATATGCTCTTGCTGTTATCGGATATCGACGGGCTTTATACCGACGATCCCCGAACGAACCCTGACGTGACTTATATCGAAGTGGTGGAGGAGCTGACGGACGAACTGATGAATATGGGCAAGGCGTCCACCGGAAGCAGCGTCGGCACCGGCGGCATGACGACCAAATTACAGGCGGCGAAGATCGCGGGCAGCACCGGGGTCGATATGGTCATCGCCAACAGTAAGGACATCAAGGTGATCCACAGGATTCTCGACGGGCAGAACATCGGCACCCTGTTCCTTTCGCATAAGGATGAGAACTTCGACCTGCCCCTCTATGTGCAGCAGCTTCATCTGTATGACAAATAGAGCAAGATAGGCGATTGCAAAACTCCTTTGTGTTTGTTGAAATTGTACAAATAGCATAACCAACGCAGACGCGCTTTCGCTCCATTCCAAGCGTAACAGTGCTAAATTCGTGAAAAACCTCATTAAGCACTGACGTGGTTAATTCCGTAGGAATTTACCACATTTTCAAGGGTCTGCTTATGGCTATACTATTTGCACAATAATCACAGTACTGAGAAGAGTTTTGCAAACGTCTAAGGTCGCTCAGAAATGAGGAATCGCATGAACGTCGCGGAAATGACAAAACGGATCAACGAATTATACCACAAATCGCAGGCGGAAGGGCTGACTGACGAGGAGAAAGAGGAGCAGGCGGCGCTGCGGCAGGCGTACGTTGCCAACGTGCGGGCAAATTTAAAAGGTCAGCTCGATAACATCTCCATCGTGGAGAAAGACGGCAGCATCACGAATCTGCGTGAGAAACATCGTGAAAAAGAGCATGGAAATGACAAAGCGTGAAGTGCGGCTGCGCGCCCTTGCCGCAAGGGACGCCCTGCCTGCGCAGGAGCGAAAACGATACAGCGAAGAAATCTTGCAAAAAGTGATCCGTCTGGAAGCGTATCAGGCGGCAGACGCGCTGCTTACCTATGTGAATTTCCGCAGCGAGGTGGAGACGGAAAAGTTGATAGAACATGCGTTCGATATCGGAAAGGCGGTTTTTGTGCCTGCCGTATCGGGGTGGGAGATGGAATTTTTCCGTATCGCCTCCTGGAAAGACTTAAAAAGCGGCTATCAGGGCATTTTGGAACCGAAACAGGAGGCGGAGAACTCTTACCGCACATGGCGGGAACAAAGAAAAGGCACACAGGCAGCGACGCTTCTCTGTCTGCCGGGCGCCGCCTTTGACAGGCAGCGACACCGCATCGGTTACGGCGGCGGCTATTACGACCGCTATCTGTCTGCGCTCTTTGCCGCGCAGGAAAAAACGGAAACGATCCGGACGACCGCGCTCGCGTATTCCTGTCAGGTACTTGCGGAAATTCCGCAGGAAGCGCATGATCTGCAGCCGGAGAGGATCGTGACGGAGCGGGAAATCATAGAAGAGAAAACGCGCATCGGACGATAGGAGAAAGAACATGAATGTAGAACAGAACACGGATATTCAGGCATATCTGGAAGCCCTCGGAGACAACGCGGCGGGCGCAAAGGCAGCCCTCCAGCGCCTTGGTGCAGAGGGGAAAAACAGGGCGCTTTGTGCGGCGGCGGACGCGCTTGTACAGGAGACGGACAGACTCCTTGTGGCTAATGAGAAAGACTATGCGATCGCAAAAGAGAACGGCATGGCGGAGGGGCTGTTAGACCGCCTGAAACTCACGCCGCCAAGGATCGAAGCGATGGCGGAGGGGCTTCGCCAGATCGCAGCGCTGCCGGATCCCATCGGCGAGATCCTGGAACGCTTTGACAGACCGAACGGTCTCCATATCGAAAAAGTGAGCGTCCCTATGGGCGTGATCGGCATCATCTACGAGGCGAGACCCAATGTGACGGCGGATGCGTTCGGGCTTTGCTTTAAGGCGGGAAGCGCCGTGATCTTAAAGGGAGGCAAAGACGCTTTCTATTCCAATCAGGCGATCACGGAAGTGATCAGGGAAAGTCTTTCGGCGCAGAATATTGCCGAAAATGCCATCCAGCTGATCGAAAACAACGACAGGGCGGTGACGATCGCTTTCATGAAATTGAAATCGCATGTGGATCTGCTGATCCCCAGAGGCGGCGCGGGTCTGATCCGCTCCGTCGTGGAAAACAGCACGATCCCCGTGATCGAGACGGGCACCGGAAACTGTCATATTTTCGTGGACGAGACGGCGGATTTCGACAAAGCGATTCCCATCATCATCAATGCGAAGACCCAGCGGATCGGCGTCTGCAATGCCTGCGAATCTCTGCTGATCCATGAGAGAATCGCAGAGAAATTTCTGCCTCTTCTGGGGAAGGCGCTCTCCGAAAAACAGGTGGAGATCCGGGGCGATGAGACGGTGGTGGAGACCATACCGGGCGCGGTTCCCGCAGCCGAGGAGGATTACGGGAGAGAGTATCTGGATCTGATCATCTCGGCAAAGACTGTCGCTTCCGTGGAGGAGGCGGTCGCGCATATCAACCGCTACAACACCGGGCATTCCGACGCGATCCTCACGGAAGATCGGGCAAATGCAGAACTGTTTTTACGGGAAGTGGATGCGGCATGCGTCTATGTGAACGCCTCCACCCGCTTTACAGACGGTTTTGAGTTCGGCTTCGGCGCGGAGATCGGCATCAGCACGCAGAAACTTCACGCCAGAGGGCCGATGGGCTTAAAAGAGCTGACTTCCTACAAATACCGGATCACGGGAGAGGGGCAGGTACGCCCGTAACAATTGATAAAAAATCTTGTAATTTTTGAATAATTTTACTGATTTTACACATTTTTGTAGAAAAGTTTCGCATAAGGTGCTATAATCAATCTATATCTGTCTCTTTTGCATCCGATCGGGCTTACATTCGCTGCGGCTTGAAGGGGTTATCAGGTTTTTATCGCGCGGGCATTGCTTACATAGGGCGTATGCAAAGGGGGGGGGGTAAAATCAGATAAGAGAGGGAGATGGAAAATTGGAAGAAAAAAAGAAAAAGCTAGGCATTATGGCGCAGCTTGTCATGTTGTGTGTGATTCCAATGGTCGTTATGGTTGCGGCTGTCACCGTATACGCCATCAATACCATGCGGTCTATGGTACATGACAGCACGATGGAAAGTCTTCAAAATGTGTGCCAGAGCGTATTTGCGGCGTACGATGCACTCGACAGCGGTTACTACCATATGGATGGCGATGTGCTCTATAAGGGTGAATACTGCGTCTCCGAGAATGTGGAAGTCATCGACAGCTTTGTAGAAGGAAGCAACGCTGATGTGACCATTTTCTACGGCGATACCAGACGCGCGACTTCCCTGCGGGATAAGACGACCGGCGAGCGGATCCTCGGCACCAAGGCGTCCGACGCGGTGATCCAGACTGTCTTAAACGAAGGAAAAGTATACGAGACGGACGACGTCACCATCAACGGCGAAAGATATTATGCTTACTATATGCCGGCAAAAGATGATACCGGAAAAGTGGTCGGGATGGTCTTTGCCGGACAGCCCGCTACCGAAGCGATTAGCAGGATCAACCAGAGTTCTATGATGATCCTCGGCATGGCGGTCTTTATTCTGGCGATTGCCCTGGTTATCTGCATCAAGATCGCGAGTGCAATCGCGAGGGTGATCGCGCAGACGGAAGGGCTTCTGTCCTCTCTGGCGGAGGGCAATCTGCATCTGGAAGTAAACGGGCGCATCTTAAAGAGAACCGACGAGATCGGCGTGATGGGACATGCCGTACAGCGGCTCTTGAATGAGTTACAGAAGATCATCGGCAGCATCAAGGATAATACCGACGCGCTCATGCAGCAGGGTGAAAATCTGGAGGGCATGGCGTCACAGACCTCGACGACCGCAGACGAGATCAGCAGAGCGGTGGAGGATATTTCCAAGGGCGCTGTCTCTATGGCGGAGGACATCGAATCCGCTACGGGACAGGTGGCTAATATGGGGCATATCATTGAAAAGATCGTGGACAGGGTCAAGGAACTGAACGGTCTTTCCGAACAGATGCACGTTGCGGATGTAGAGTCCGCGCGCATCATCAATGAATTGAGCGCATCCAACGATAAGACCACCGAGGCGATCAAAAAGATCGAAGTTTCCGTACATACGACGAACGAGTCCGTGACACGGATCCAGGATGCCGTCAACCTGATCGCATCCATCGCCAGCGAGACAAGCCTGCTTGCCTTAAACGCAAGTATTGAGGCGGCAAGAGCGGGCGAGGCGGGACGCGGTTTTGCCGTTGTAGCGACACAGATCTCGAAGCTGTCCGAGGATTCCGCACAGTCCACAAAGACGATCGAGGATATCATCCATCAGTTGACGGCGGATTCCGAAGCGTCTGTGCAGATCATGAATGAAGTGAACGAGATCATTGTGGAACAGCAGAAAAAACTGGAGCAGACCAAGGAGAAATTCGGCGATGTGAGCCGCGGCATCGAGGATTCCAGAAAAGAATCCGATCTGATCAACGAGCAGGCGGGCGAGTGCGACAGCGAGAGAGGAAAGGTCGTGGATGTGATCCAGAATCTGTCGGCGGTATCGCAGGAAAATGCGGCTTCCACCGAAGAGACGACCGCATCTATGGAAGAGTTGAATGCGACTATCAATCTGCTGGCGGAAGAAGCCGGAGAGCTCAAGCAGCTGGCGCAGCATCTGGAGGAGGAAGTTTCTTTCTTCAAGCTGTAGCACACCATATGACAGAGATGATTCCACAGGCTGTCAGAGAACAGCCTGTGGTTTTTTCGTGTGTTAAGGGTTGACGAAACGCCTCGAAATCATTACTATGGTTTAATGAGGGGTTTTGTAATCATGATCGGAGGACTTTGTTTTTATGAGATATAAGATTGTGGGCGTCTGTCTGTTTCTGGCGCTGTTACTTACAGCCTGCGGCAAAGATGAAGAGCTGGATGCTTATCTGGAGGATATGAATACCTTTTTTTCGCGGGCGGCGCAGTACAATGAAAATATGAACGCCATCGACCGTGATTCGGATACCGCGATGTTGGAGCTTCTCGGCTATCTGGATGCGCTTAAGGAAGATATCGCGTGGATGGCCAAACTGGAAGTGCCGGAACAGTTTTCCGCGGCGGAGAGCCTTGCCGATGAGGCGGCGGAAAATATGGATCAGGCTGTTGCGCTTTTTCATCAGGCGTACGACGGAGATACGTTTGACGACGCTGCCGCACAGGCGGCAATCGAATATTATAACCGCACCAACATCCGCATCCAGTATATCATCACCATTCTGCACGGGGAGATCCCAGAGGGGGAGGGCGTCACTTACACGGAGGAGAACAATAACTTCTTCGGCGGCGGTTATTTGAATAAGCAGGGCGAGGATGCGGACGGGGAGGAAGACGGAATGTCGTCGGATGGCGCGGAGGAGATGCCGGAGGATGATTTCGATACGGACGATACCGTATTTTACGTCGATCCGTCCGAAGAAACGGGAGAATAATGAATAGACAGGAATTTCAGGCTTTACTAAAAGACAAACCTCTGTTTCTGGATGGGGCGACAGGCTCGAATCTGCAAAAAAAGGGCATGCCCACGGGCGTGTGTCCGGAACAGTGGATCCTGGAACACAGGGACATCATGATCGAGCTGCAAAGGCAGTTTGTGGAGGCGGGCAGCAATATCGTCTACGCGCCGACTTTTACGGCGAACCGTATCAAGCTGGCGGAGTACGGTCTTGCGGACCGCATCGGGAGTATGAACCGGGAACTTGTGGCGCTCTCGAAAGAGGCGGTGGGGGACCGCGCCTATGTGGCGGGGGATCTGACCATGACGGGAGAGCAGCTTTCTCCTGTCGGAAAACTTGCCTTTGAGGAACTGATCGACGTATATAAGGAACAGATCCGTTATCTGGTCGATGCAGGCGCGGATCTTTTGGTGATCGAGACCATGATGAGCCTGCAGGAGACCCGGGCGGCGGTAATCGCAGCAAAAGAGGTCTGCGATCTGGCGGTGATGGCGACGCTCACGTTTGAGTCGGACGGCAGGACGCTCTTTGGAACGGATGCGGTCACGGCGGCTGTCGTGCTGGAGAGCCTTGGCGCAGCGGCTGTGGGGACGAACTGTTCCACAGGACCGGATCAAATGGTGGATACGGTGCGCGCTATGGCGGGGGCAGTCTCCATTCCCATCATCGCAAAGCCGAATGCCGGGCTGCCTGCGCTCGATGCGGCGGGCAATACGGTCTACGATATGGACGCCGCGACGTTCGGGACCTGTATGCGGGATATCATTGCGGCGGGCGCTTCCGTGATCGGCGGCTGCTGCGGCACCACGCCCGACTACATTCAGTCGGCAAAAAACGCGGTGGATGGCATGCCGCTTATGCGCCGCGAAAAGCCGAAACTGCGCTATCTTACCAGCGAGCGAAAGACCGTCGCCTTTGGCCTTAACGATCCGTTTTTGGTGGTGGGGGAGCGCATCAATCCCACCGGAAAGAAAAAGTTACAGGCGGCGTTAAAAGAGGGCTCTATGGAGCTGGTATCCGCCTTTGCGGAGGAGCAGGAAGCCTGCGGCGCCGCCATCCTTGACGTGAACATGGGAATGAGCGGCATCGACGAAAACGCCATGATGCAAAAGGCGGTCGAGACCGTGAGCGCTGTCACAAGCCTGCCGCTGTCGCTGGATTCCAGTCATGTGGAGGTGCTCGAAGCGGCTCTCCGCATCTATCCGGGCAGGGCGCTTGTCAATTCCGTGTCGGGCGAATCGGAAAAACTGTCGAAACTTCTGCCGATCGTAAAGAAATACGGCGCGATGTTCATTCTACTGCCCCTGTCGGACGCGGGGCTTCCGAAAGATCTTGCGGAAAAAACGGCGATCATCGAGCAGATTGAAAAAGAGGCTTACGAACTGGGCTTTACGAAAGAAGATATCGTGGTGGACGGGCTGGTAGCTACCGTCGGGGCAAATAAAAACGCCGCGCTGGAAACGCTGGAGACGATCCGTTACTGCAAAGAAAAAGGGCTTGCCACGATCTGCGGTCTCTCCAACATCTCTTTCGGTCTGCCCGAGCGGAGCTTTGTCAATACGGCGTTTCTTATTATGGCAATCCGCGAGGGACTTACGATGGCGATCGCGAATCCGTCGCAGGAGCTTCTGATGAGCTGCGCCTTTGCTTCCGACCTGCTGCTTAACAAAAAAGAGGCGGACATCCGCTACATCGAGCTGATGAATGCGGTCGCTGCAAAGCGTGAGGCGGCAGGTGAGACCGCTCCGAAAGAGACGGGGATCCGTTTGCAGGCTTCCGCAAAAGAACAGGAGGCGCAGTCCTTTCGGGAGAAACTCTACCGCGATGTCCTGAAAGGGAATCGGACGGGCATTACAGCGGACACGCAGAGCGCGCTTGACGAGGGCAGCGCGGCAAAGACTTTGTTGGATGAAGTCCTGCTTCCCGCCATCAACGAGGTGGGGGAGCTGTTCGATAAAGGAAAGTATTTCCTGCCGCAGCTCATTGCCAGCGCAGAGGCGATGAAGACCGCCATTGAATATATGGAACCTTTGCTGCTGCAGGCAAAAACAGGAGAGGAGATGCCGACGGTGGTGATCGCCACGGTGGAGGGCGACATTCACGATATCGGCAAGAATCTCGTGGCGCTGATGCTCAAAAACTACGGCTTCCATGTGATCGATCTGGGAAAGGACGTCCCGAAAGAGACTATTATCGCGGAGGCGAAAAAGCATAACGCGCAGGTGATCGCGCTCTCGGCGTTGATGACGACGACCATGCAGCAGATGCGCCATGTGATCGCCTATGCGAAAGAACAGCAGGTGGATGCGAAGATCATTGTCGGCGGCGCGGTCATCACGCAGGAGTATGCGGACGAGATCGGGGCGGACGGGTACTCGGAGGATGCGGCAGAAGCGGTGAAATTGACGCAGAAACTTCTGGGCTTAAGTTAATACAGAGAGAAAGGAACAGCTATGATAGGTGCAGACGCAATCGTAAAATGTTTGGAAGAAGAGGGGGTCGAATATGTGTTCGGCTATCCCGGGGTGGCGATATGCCCCTTTTATAACAGTATTTTGGAGTCCGATATCAAGACGATCCTGATCCGCACGGAGCAGAACGCGGCTCATGCGGCGAGCGGTCTTGCGAGGGTCTCGGGAAAGGTCGGCGTGTGCGCGGTGACTTCCGGTCCCGGCGCGACGAACCTGATCACAGGCATTGCCACCGCCTTTGCGGACAGCATTCCGCTGGTGTGCATCACGGGGCAGGTAAACAGCGAGCTGCTCGGCTCGGACGTCTTTCAGGAAGCCGATATCACGGGGGCTGCGGAGTCTTTTGTGAAATACAGCTATCTGGTGAAAGATGCGGCAGAGATCCCGCGTATTTTTAAGGAGGCTTTTCATCTGGCAAACACCGGACGCAAAGGTCCTGTGCTGATCGATGTCCCCATCGATGTGCAGAACGCGCCCGTGGCGAAATTCAAATATCCGGAAGAAGTGAATATGCGTACCTATAAGCCCACTGTCAAGGGCAATATGGCGCAGATCAAAAAGGTGGCGAAAGAACTTTCCCATGCAAAACGCCCGCTGATCTGTGCGGGCGGCGGCGTGCTCCTTAGCCGGGCGGAAAGGACTCTTAGGGAATTTTCCCATAAATACAAGATTCCCGTGGTGTCCACCATGATGGGGATCGGCGCCATGCCGACGAAAGATCCGCTCTACTACGGGATGGTCGGCAATAACGGGAAAGCCTTTGCAAACCGCGCGATGAACGATTCCGACCTGCTCTTGATGGTGGGCGCGCGCGTGGCGGATCGGGCGGTGAACCAGCCGGATCTGATCACCGAAAACAAAGTGCTCGTACACATCGACGTGGATCCTGCGGAGATTGGAAAAAATGTAGGTCCGGCGATTCCGCTCGTCGGGGATGCGAAACACATTTTTGAAGATTTGCAGACGGAAGAGTTTTCCTGCGATACGGCGGCGTGGATCAAGACGCTCGACAATTACCGTGATACCATGCAGCCCGTCCGCAGACCTGATCCTTCCTATGTGGATCCGGCGGTCTTTATCACAAAACTCTCCGAAGCAATGGAGGAGGATGCGGTCTATGTGGCGGACGTCGGACAGAATCAGATCTGGTCCTGCGGCTATCACATCGTAAAGCAGGGGCGGTTTCTGACCAGCGGCGGCATGGGCACTATGGGATATTCCATCCCGGCGGCGATGGGCGCGAAACTGGCGGACAAAAAGCGCCAGGTGGTCGCGGTCTGCGGCGACGGCTCTTTCCAGATGTCCATGATGGAACTTGCCACCATGCGGCAGTTTGACGTGCCTGTGAAGATCATCGTCCTGAAAAACAATTATCTGGGCATGGTGCGGGAATATCAGCATTATACTTACCGGGACAATTATTCCGTGGTCGATCTGTCGGGGAGCCCCGATCTGGAGAAACTGGCGGCGGCTTATGATCTCCGCTTTATGCGCCTGACCGATATGAAAGGGGCGGACGAGACGATCCGCCGTTTTCTGGAAAAAGACGAGTCGGTGCTGTTAGAATGCGTGATCGATCCTATGGATTTAGTAGTCGTAAAATAATGGAGGATGAAATGAAGAAGATATATTCGGTTTTGGTGGAGAACCGTTCGGGTGTGCTCTGCAAGGTGGCAGGTCTGTTTTCCAGAAGATGCTTTAATATTGATTCCCTGGCGGTGGGAGAGACGGAGGATACGGCGGTTTCCCGCATGACGATCGTAAGCTCCGGGGACGAGCGCACCATTGAGCAGATCGAGAAGCAGCTCAACAAAAAGATCGACGTCATCAAGGTCAAGACTTTCGATGAGCCTTCGAGCGTGAGCCGTGAACTGATGCTGATGAAAGTGAAATACAATAAGAATAATAAGCGGGATATTCTGGAGACCTGCGATATGATGAACGCCACGGTCGCGGACGTCTCCAAAAATATGCTGATCATCCAGATCTGCGATGTGCCGGAACGCATCAAGCTCTTTATCAGCCTGATGAAAGGCGTCAGCATCGTGGAGCTTGCGCGCACGGGGACGATCGCGCTGCAAAAGTGTTTTGAGGAGGAGTAGACAGTAAAATTTGTTAAAATAGAATTGACTGTCAGTATCAAATGTGATACTATTGCAAAAGATAAGGAGTAAAATGACAACTATAGATAAAAGAATCGAAAAATTCTATCGGAAACCAATACCGAACGATATTACATTCTCTGATGTGGAAGCTCTTGCACATTATTATGGTTGTGAGATAAAAACCGGTGGAAATCACAGCAAAAAAGTAGTTCATCGGCCATCCGGAACAGTCATACCGATTCCGATACATGATAAATGTATTGGTGAAGCTTATGTGAAAGAGCTAAAAGATTTATTTGATTCTATTAAGGAGGATTCTAATGAAATACGAATTCAAGGTATTTCAAATGCAGGTTGAGGAACATGTTTTTTGGGTTGCTAAAAGTACTGCTCTTAAGGGGTGCGTAGGACAGGGCGATACTGTTCAGGAAGCCATCGCAGAATTAGAAGCGAATGAGTCGGAATGGCTTACTACGGCTGCTGAATGTGGCATTCCTATTCCACTCCCGTCGGTTCAGAAGAAAAACGCATTCAGTGGTAAAGTATCACTCAGATTTTCTGCATTTACCCATGAAGAAGCCAGTGAAAACGCAAAAGCGCTCGGTGTGAGTCTCAATCAATATATCAATGACGCAATCGTATATTACAATGGGACTGTAAATAATAAGCGCTCCGCAAAACAACCGCTTTTCGTTGGTTAGGGAGTTTAATAGTAGGATTTTAGTTTGACTTAAAAAAGCATTTTTAATCGATTTGCACTCAATATAGCCTAAAAGAGGATAGACAATGCCAAAGGAAAAAGCAGGAAGAAATAAGACCATTGATCTTTCTCTTGAAGATGGCAGACAGTATCTCGAAAGATGTATATCGGCAGAACAAGCCATTGGGATCGATGCCGTTCTTGACAAAACAATATTGGGTGACTGCCTTGCGGTTATGCCCTTGCTGCCGAATGGGTTTGTAGATTTGCTGATTGCAGACCCGCCATATAATCTTGATAAGGATTTTAACGGCAGAAAATTCAAGAAAACATCTGACGAGTCATATATAGAATATACGGAAGCGTGGGTTCAGAAAGTAATCCCTTTGTTAAAACCTGATGCTACTATATATGTTTGCTGCGATTGGCAGTCAAGTTCCGCCATTGAAAGCGTATTAAAGAAACATTTTATTGTCCAAAACAGGATAACATGGCAAAGAGAAAAAGGACGCGGCGCTTTCAGTAACTGGAAAAACGGGATGGAAGATATATGGTTTGCTACAAACTCTAAAACATATACTTTCAATATAGAGGATGTTAAGGTGCGGCGAAAGGTAATTGCTCCCTATAAGGTTGACGGAAAGCCTAAAGATTGGGAAGAAACAGAAAACGGAAATTTCAGAAACACCTATCCGTCAAATTTTTGGGATGATATTTCTATTCCGTACTGGTCAATGCCGGAAAATACTGCGCATCCGACGCAAAAATCCGAAAAGCTGCTTGCGAAACTGATCCTTGCAAGTTCGAATGCGGGGGACATTGTGTTTGACCCGTTCCTTGGTTCTGGTTCAACGTCAGTGACAGCCAAAAAGCTGAATCGTCATTATATCGGTATTGAAATAAACGAACAGTATTGTATATGGGCAGAAAAACGGTTAGAAATGGCTTGTGCCGATCGTACAATTCAGGGGTATGCTGACGGTGTTTTTTGGGAAAGAAATACGTCTGCACGAAGGTTGACTTTTTCCCCTTAAGTTGCTACAATTATGAACAGTGTTTGTACCGATTCACAAAACAGAAGGGTATGATGATATGCAGAAAAAAGTGTTTCAATTATTGGTAGACAATACCTCGGGTGTGTTGAGCCGCATCGCAGGGCTCTTTTCCCGACGCGGTTACAATATCGACAGCATCACCGCAGGCGTGACGGCGGATCCCCGCTACACGCGCATCACCATTGCGACTTCCGGAGACGACGAGATTTTGGAACAGATCGAGAAACAGGTGTCGAAGCTGGTGGACGTGCGGGATATCAAGGAGTTAAAGCCGGACGAGAGCGTATACAGGGAACTCGCGCTGATCAAGGTGCGGGTGAACTCCGCCAGAGACCGTATGGACGTCCTTGCGGTGGCGAATGCTTATCGCGCGGATCCCGTGGACGTGTCTCCCGGCAGCATCACCATTGAGCTGATCGGCGATCAGGAGAAGATCGACGCGTTTATCGCGGTGCTGGACGGATACGAGATTCTGGAACTGGCGCGTACGGGTATCGCGGGGCTGTCCCGCGGCGTTGAGAACGTCACATATCTCGATTAGAGGAAATCGGTAATGAAAGGGAGCGATCCCTTGAAATTATAAAAACTGTAAGCATTTTATTTTATCATCGAACGGAGGAAAAGGAACATGGCAAAGATTTTCTATCAGGAGGACTGTAACTTATCTCTTTTGGAGGGCAAGACCATCGCCGTGATCGGCTACGGCAGCCAGGGACATGCACACGCGCTCAACGCGAAAGAATCCGGCTGTCATGTGATCATCGGTCTCTACGAGGGCTCCAAGTCCTGGGCGAAGGCTGAGGCGCAGGGCTTTGAGGTATACACGGCGGCCGAGGCGGCAAAGAAAGCGGATATCATCATGATCCTCATCAATGACGAATTGCAGGCGGCAATGTACAAGAAAGACATTGAGCCGAACCTTAAGCCCGGCAATATGCTGATGTTTGCGCACGGCTTTAACATCCATTTCGGCTGCATCGTACCGCCCAAGGATGTGGACGTTACCATGATCGCGCCGAAAGGTCCGGGTCACACGGTGAGAAGCGAGTATCAGGCAGGCAAGGGCGTTCCCTGCTTAGTAGCGGTGCATCAGGATGCGACGGGCAAGGCGCAGGATATGGCATTGGCTTATGCACTGGCGATCGGCGGCGCGAGAGCGGGCGTTCTGGAGACCACGTTCCGCACGGAGACCGAGACAGACCTCTTTGGCGAGCAGGCAGTGCTCTGCGGCGGCGTCTGCGCTTTGATGCAGGCGGGCTTTGAGACCCTTGTGGAAGCGGGATACGATCCGAGAAACGCATACTTCGAGTGCATCCACGAGATGAAGCTGATCGTCGATCTGATCTATCAGTCCGGCTTCGCGGGGATGCGCTATTCCATCTCCAATACGGCTGAGTACGGCGATTATATCACCGGCCCGAAGATCATCACCGACGAGACGAAGAAGACCATGAAGAAGATCCTTTCCGACATTCAGGACGGCTCTTTCGCAAAGGATTTCCTGCTGGATATGTCCTCCGCAGGCGGTCAGGTGCACTTCAAGGCGATGAGAAAACTTGCTTCCGAGCATCCCGCGGAAGTTGTCGGCGAGGAGATCAGAAAGCTCTACAGCTGGAATGGCGAGGACAAGCTGATCAACAACTAATGATCGAACATTATAAAAACAGCAAGGGAAATGAAAGGGACAGGGCTTGCCCGATTGGTCGGACAAACCCTGTTTTCTCACATTTTGGAGGATTATCATGGTCACGGTTCTTTTCAGTTGGGCGTATATCCTGTGTATCTGTACCTTGATCGGATTCGGCGTCCTAAACCTGCGATTTTTAAGCGGGGGGGGTAAAAAATAAACGTCCTGCCGTTTCTTTTCCGCTGATCTTTTATCCGGTCGTCGGTATCGTTTCCGTTACCGTCTATGCGGAAGTTTTCAGTATCTTTGGAAAAGTGGGCGGCGTTTGTCATATACTGCTCTTTTGCATCGCAGCTTTGATTTTGATTGGGAAACGCAAGGAAATAATAGCATTCTTTGTAAGATGCCGTAAGGATTTCCGATTTTGGGAACTGTTTTTCTATGGCGGGATTCTTCTTTTTATCGCGTTTTGCGCCTCCAGAGGAGAATTTCACACGGACACAGGCATTTACCACGCGCAGATGATCCGTCTGTACGAAGAATACGGTCTGCTGCGGGGGATGGGAAATCTACAGCTCCATTTTGCCTATAACAGCGCCTATCTGGCGTTTGCCTCTCTTTTCAGCATGAAGTGGCTTGTGGGGCAGTCCCTGCATACGACGACGGGATTTCTGGAAGCGCTTTTCTGCCTTTATGCGCTGCATGGTCTGCGGGATTTTGGGAAACACAAACGGCACACGGCGGATCTGATGAAAGTCGGCATCCTGTTTTATACCTTTACGGTTCTTGATCGGTGCATGTCTCCGGCAACGGATTACAGCGCGATGTTGTTTTCGCTGTTTTTGATCGCCGCATGGTGTGATACGATGGAACGGGAAAAAGCGTTGTCGGAATACTGCCTGCTTTCCGTTTTGGCAGTCTTTACCGTAACGTTAAAATTGTCGGCGGGTTTTCTGGTCATCGTGGCGCTTTATCCGGCGTGGCTCCTCTTAAAGGACAGGAAATGGAAAGAGATCGCTTTTTGCATCGGCGGCGGTCTTGCCGTGCTGCTTCCTTTTCTCGTCAGAAACTATCTGATCTCCGGCTGGCTGTTGTATCCGTTTCAGGGGATCGACCTTTTTTCCGTGAAATGGAAAGTGCCGGAGGAATATCTGATCCATGACGCAGAGCAGATCAAGGTCTGGGCGCGCTGTCTGTACGATGTGACGAAAACGGACTGGTCAATCACGAGGTGGTTCCCCGTCTGGTGGGAGCATCAGCGGCGGGATGAGAAGATGCTGATGGGCGCGGTCGTGTTCAGTATGTTACTGCTTGCGCTTGTCCTGCTTCGAAAAAAGATGCAAAAAGAGCAGATCGATCCGGCTTTTCTGATCCTCCTTGCCGCGATCGCCGCAAATGGGATCATGTGGTTTATGGTTGCGCCCTTTATCCGATATGGTCTGGCGTTTCTGTTATCGTTCTGTATGCTGGCGTTTGGCATGTGGCTGTCGGAGCGCGGGAGGGGCTTGTATTGCATTGCCGCAGGCGGGCTGGTGTTTCTGGTGTTTTTGTCGATGACGCCTTTTCTGGATAACTATGTCACGGAACTTGGCGTTTTTGTAAAGCATAACCTGACGGAGCCATATTATATCAGACAGAAAGACTATGACGATCCGGCGATGGGCAGCGTGGAGATCGGCGGAAACCGGATCTGGTACGCGCTGGAAGAGGACCGCAACAGCTATCATTATTTTCCGGCTTCCTGCTACAAGGATATGCTCACGAGGAGCACCCTGATGGGCGATACGATAGAAGACGGTTTTATGCCGATCACGGAATGACAAAAGGGCAGCATAGGGGGTGAAATTTGTTTAGAAAGAATTAAGAACTGTCTGCGGTTTCTGTTTAGAATTTTCGGTTATGATAAAGCAGTGCCATCCGATAAGGATTGCGCTGCTCGTTAGAAAAGAGGGTAAACATGGCGTATCACATTTTGATCGTGGAGGATGATAAAGACATTCGCGACGGGATAGAAATCTACTTAAAAAATCAGGGGTATACTGTCTTTCAGGCGGCTGACGGGATCGAAGGGCTTGCGTGCTTAAAAAGAGAGACGATCCATCTCGCCATCGTGGACGTGATGATGCCTCGGATGGACGGGATTACTATGGTGATGCGGGCGCGAGAGCAGGGCTATGAATTTCCGGTGATCATGCTTTCCGCAAAATCCGAGGAAGTAGACAAGATCATGGGGCTTAACATGGGAGCCGACGATTATGTGACGAAACCGTTTACCACAATGGAGCTTTTGGCAAGAGTCAATTCCCATCTGCGGCGGTACAGCCGTTTTCTGGAGATGCAGGACGCCGGGCGCACCGACTGCAATGTGTTTACGGTCGGCGGGCTTGAGGTGCACGAGGAGACTGTGGAAGTCTATCTTGACGGCAATCCCGTGAAACTGACGCCCACGGAATTTAAGATCCTGCTGCTTTTGATCAAGAGTCCCGGCAGAGTCTTTTCGGCGGAGGAGATCTATGAGCGGGTCTGGAACGAGCAGGCGATCAATACGGATACGATCATGGTGCATATCAGAAAGATCCGGGAGAAGATCGAATTAAATCCACGGGATCCCAAATACTTAAAGGTGGTGTGGGGCGTTGGCTATAAGATCGAAAAACAGGGAAGAACAGGAAATGCAGGAAAACAATAAAAGGAAAACGTTTTCCGGACGACTGATCGTCTGGGCGCTCTGCCTTGCGGCGGGACTTCTCTTTTTGTCGTTTTATCCGGGGTTTCGAGAGCAGGCGGAGGCGGAGGAGCCTGACATTTTATCGGGAAGTGAATTTCTGCACGAGATCTATCAGGCGAATATCGTACTCTACAGGCAACTCATGGAGACCGTAAGCGGAAAGGACATTTCCTGGCAGGATCTCTATCTTTTTGCAGCAGAGGACAGAGCGGAGGCGTTTCAGGGGGAATACTATGATTTTGGAGAGGAGACGCCGCTTTCCTACGCGGGAGAACAGCTTGACAGTCTCCTTGATGATTGGGATATGAACATGGCGGAGGGGATCGAAGCGATGGTCGATTATGAGATCATTGACAACGATTCCGGAAAGCGCATCGCAAATACCGAATATGATCTGAGCGTTCTCGGCACAGAGCAGGAGCCGCCGACGGCGGCGGAATCTTATCCTTATTTTATCAGGCTGGAATTCGACGAGACAGGAAAGCTCTCCCATGTCTGGGCGCGGGGAGAGAATGCGGACGCGCTTCTTTCCGCCGCTTCACGGGTGATGAAGAGCCGATATCTGGAGCGGAGCCTGTACGAGTCGCTGTCTTATTCCGCATACGGGAATATCGGCTGGGATAGTGAGATCTACTATCTTTCGGGCGGCAGCGTCCGGCAGATGCAGCTTAAGGTGTCGAATCTGCCGTCAAATTGTACGGTCTGTTATGCCATGACGGAAGCGCAGCTGACGGAACTGAAAGCCTCCTCCCGTCTGTTTCAGTATGTCGGCAATTACTTAAACAGCGGAATCCAGGAGATTTTCCGACTCTTTTTACTCGTTCTTTTTGTGATTGCCCTGCTGCTGCCGTTTTGGAAAGGATATCATCTGCACGAAAAGCAGCTCTTGCCGCTGCATTTTGAAGTGTCCGCCGTCCTGCTTGCCGCCGCTTTCATGCTGTTCGGAGAGTTTGCCGCCCGGCTTGTCCTGTATTCGATGTCGAACGGGCGTGATTACAGTCTGCCCTATCGCCTGCATTCCTTTTTCCCGGGGATTTTCCTGGGGGATGCGCAAACAATTGTCCTTGCCGGGAATCTGGTTTTGATCGCGCTCATGTTCCGTCTGTGGTTTGCACTGATCATGCCGCTTTGTCAGGTCTACGACGCGGGCGTCAGAGCGTATCTCAAAAAACACAGCCTGCTTGTTCGGGGATTTAGAAGACTACGAGTTATAGTCAAGAGGACGCAAAGGCGGCACAGACGCTTGCAATGGCAGAAAAAATACGGTTTTCTGCTTGCGGCGGTACGTTCGATCTCCGAGGGAAATCTACAGACCGAATTTGTTGGAGACTGGGGAGAATTTGAGCCGTTGAAAGCAGAACTGTCAAAGATTCAGAGCGGATTTTCGCGGGCGGTGGAGGAGGAGGTCAAAAGCCAGCGGATGCGCACGGAACTGATCACCAATGTCTCCCACGATTTGAAAACTCCGCTGACCGCCATCATCACCTATATTTCGCTTTTGCAGGAGGAGGGCATTACCGAAGCGCAGAGAGCGGAATATCTGGAAGTGCTGGAACGGAAATCCCTGCGTTTGAAAGTGCTGATCGAGGATCTCTTTGAACTGAGCAAAGCGAGCAGCGGCAGTGTGAACATAAATCCGGAAGAAATGGACGTCTGCCGCCTGCTGAAACAGGTCTGGCTGGAATATGAGGATAAGGCGCAGGCCGCGGATCTGACGTTCCGCTTTGAGCTGCCGGAAGAAAAAGTGATCCTGTCTCTGGATGGAGAAAAAACTTATCGTATTTTCGATAACTTATATGCAAATATCGTCAAGTACGCCATGCCAAACAGCCGCGTCTATATCGACGTGCGGACGCAGGAACAGAAAGTGGAGATCGAGATGAAGAATATTTCCGGCACGGAGCTGAATGTGCCGCCCGAGCGGCTGACGGAACGCTTTGTCAGAGGGGACAGCGCCCGCAGCACCGAAGGGAGCGGGCTGGGGCTTGCCATTGCGAATACCCTCACGGAACTGCAGGGCGGCAGGATGGAGATCTCGGTGGACGGGGATCTGTTCAAAGTAACGTTATCGTGGGAGAAAACGGCGCTTTCACGGGAGGATGGGCATGAAATGAATGTAGCAAATGTAACAAAAATGTAATAAAAATGTAACAAAATGCTTGCAAAATAAAAAAAGTCATATTATAATGCATATCTGGCATATATTGTATTATGGTGCAGAGACCATCGGACAAGCCGCGGAGATTTCCGGGGCGGTGCGGAAAATCACTCTGCACGGAAGTGGGGGAAGCGATGAACCGAAAAACAATGATTGTCGGATATGCAGGGAAAAAAGGGGCGGCAGTTTTGCGCGTCCTGCTTATCATGGCGCTTCTGTTTGGCAGCCCCGGCGCACTTCTCATGGCGCAGGCGGAAAACGAGATGACGCTGCCCGCGGAAGCGGTGGTACAACAGCCGGATGCGGCATCGACGGAAAGCGCGCCGTCGGAGACAGAAATTGCACAGGCACAGACAGAAGGAACGGCGGAGGCGGCACAGCCGGAGAGCACAGCGCAGGAAAGCACAGGGGAGACGGCAGCCGCACAGGAAGAGGCGCCGCTTGACACGACGTCGATTACCATGATCGGGGATTCTATCATGGTGGGAGCATCAGCGTCGCTATGGCAGCTGCTGCCGGGCTGTGTGATCGACGCGAAAGTGGGAAGACAGTTTAGTCAGGCTGACGACGTCCTGACTTCTTTGGAGAGCCAAAATGCGGTCGGGCAGGTCGTCGTGATCGGATTGGGAACGAACGGTCCTTTCAGCGTGGAGAAAGGGCAGGCGCTGATCGATCGCCTGGGAAGCGGCAGAACAATCTACTGGGTCACGGTTTACGGGCGTGAACTTTCCTGGCAGGAGGACTCTAACGCAGTCATCCGCGCGCTGGCGGAGAATAATGAAAACGTCCATCTGATCGAATGGGCGCAGGCGGTTTCCGGGCATCCGGAATGGATCCGCTCGGACGGGATTCACTTAAGCGTACCGGGAAAGGCAGGATATGCCGGCTTTGTGGCAGGGGAACTTTTGAAATAGGGAGGCTGTCCGGAGACATCAAGAAACAGTTTGCGTAAATAAAGAAAGGGCGGGAGAGAGATTCTTCCGTCCTTTTTGCGCGTAAATGACGATAAAATAAGGGAACGAAACGAAAAGTTGACAAAATGAAACCATAGATTGGTTGTTTTTCTTCATTGCCAGAGAGTAGGATGTGTACATAAACATTGCAGATCGAGAAAGGAGTATCCATAATTAAAATGGCATTAGGACAAAAATTAAAAACGCTGTTGAAAGAAAACGCTATGATACAGGAAGATTGGCGGAACGGCTGGATGTATCCAGGCAGGCGGTGTGTAAAGCAGATTACGGCAGGAATAAGCCTTTTCATGCTGTCAAATGTTTTTGACTGCTTTGGTCAATATAATATGATCATGTCTTCTCTTTATTGGCTTACCATGATAGCCGGAGTAATCATGATTGTATGGTATTTTTTGCAGACCAAACAGTATCAGGAAATCAAGAATGAATATTTGATATAAGATTGAAAAACGTGGAGGTAAAGATGAATCAGAAAATTTATATCAAATTTGGTATGTTGCTGGTGCTTGGACTATGGATCTGCGCAGGCTGTTCCGCAGGGCAGGAGCGAAAATATACCGCGAAGGAATTGGACAATTTAGCGGAAATCAGAATCTATTCAGCGGAGAATCAGGAGTTGATCAAAACAATCAGTGAGGAAGAACAATTATATCAATATAACCAGTGTTTGCTTTAGGAGGATTTCGATGTGGAAGAAGAACGCCAAAACGAATTGAAAAAGGAATTAGAGGAAGCAAAGGAACAATATTATCTGGTTTCCTACAAATACCCCGTTGCGCGTTATGGCGACAGGGAATTGGAAAAAATCTGCACCCTTACATTATATGAGGATACTGCTATGATAAAAATGGAGGTGGCGCAAGAAAGCATCAAATCCTTTTCCGTTCCCGAAGAATTTTTGATTTTCTATTATGAAGTTTCCGAGGAAGAAATGAAGTTTTATCGTTCGTTGATTGAATGATATACCCTATATCAAAATAAATATGATATATGGTGAAAGCATAATTTTGGTGGAATGACTAATGTAAGTGTGGTATAATGAATTTCAAATAAAAGTTTTACTATGAATCATGGTATGCGGATACAGGAAGGCGGTGTTATAATGTCAACGGCACAAGAACAGGTAATAAATCATGTGATCAATATGTCAGATGTTGATGTGAGGTTTATACTGGAAATAATCGAGAGATTGATTCCGAAAGAAAAAACAGCAGTCAGTTCGACGGTATCAGATAAAATGCAGGCATTTCAGCGGCTGGAACAATTGAGGGGCGGCTTTCCGACAGATTTTGATCCGGATAAGGAACTGGCGGAAGCGAGGGAAGAAAAATATGGTAGTATTGATTGATACAAACGTCATTCTCGATTATCTTGCTGAAAGAGAGGGGTTTTTTGATAATGCACAGGAAATAATGGAAATATGTGCTAAAGGGCAAGCGCAGGGATATGTTGCGTTTCATTCTTTACCAAATATATGGTTCATATTAAGGAAAAAGCCGGATCATATCCGCAGGGAAATGCTAAAACAGGTATGTACTTTGTTGACGGTAGTCAGCACGGGACATGATGAAGTAGTCAATGCCGTGGAGACCGTGGATTTTAAGGATTTTGAAGACTGTCTGCAAGACAAATGTGCTGTTGAGGTAAAGGCGGATTATATTGTGACGAGAAATGCAGCAGATTATAAATGCGCTGCTACAAAAGTGATTACCCCGATCGAGTTTTGTAAATTAGTGAAAAAATAATGTACCTGATAAAATGTTGTAACAGGGGCGGGAGATTAGATTGATTCTTCCGTCCTGCTTTTATGCGCAAATTTCCCATCTGTACGAATTTCAAAAAGTGTGATAAACTGGGAGAGTCAGAGAAAAAGGAAAGCGGGAGGATCTATCATGGGAATGACGATGACACAGAAAATTCTGGCGGCGCACGCCGGTTTGGAAAAGGTGGAGGCCGGACAGCTCATTGAGGCGGATCTGGATCTGGTGCTCGGCAACGATATCACCAGCCCGGTTGCGATCCATGAGATGGAAAAGATGAAAGTGGACGGCGTCTTCGACAAGGACAAGATCGCGCTGGTGCCGGATCACTTTGTCCCCAATAAGGATATCAAATCGGCGGAGCATTGCAAATGTGTCCGCGAATTTGCAAAGAGAAACGAGATCACGAATTATTTTGAGGTGGGGCAGATGGGCATCGAGCACGCCCTGCTGCCGGAGCAGGGGCTGACCGTGGCGGGCGACGTCATCATCGGCGCGGACTCGCACACCTGTACTTACGGCGCGCTGGGCGCGTTCTCCACGGGCGTGGGCAGTACGGATATGGCGGCGGGTATGGCGACCGGAAAAGCGTGGTTCAAGGTGCCTGCGGCGATCAAATTTAACCTGACGGGCAAGCCCTCCGAGTGGGTGAGCGGTAAGGACGTGATCTTACATATCATTGGGATGATCGGCGTAGACGGCGCCCTCTATAAATCGATGGAATTTACAGGGGACGGCATTCAAAATCTCACGATGGACGACCGCTTCACCATTGCGAATATGGCGATCGAGGCAGGCGGCAAAAACGGCATCTTCCCGGTGGACGACCTTGCCATCGCCTATCTGAAAGAGCATTCCAAACGAAATTATACTGTGTACGAGGCGGATGCGGACGCAGTCTATGACGAGGAATACACGATCGACTTAAGTAAGCTGCGCCCTACGGTGGCATTCCCGCATCTGCCGGAAAATACAAAGACCATCGACGAGATCAAGGAGGATATCGCCATCGACCAGGTGGTGATCGGTTCCTGTACGAACGGGCGGCTGGACGATCTTCGCATCGCGGCGAAAGTCTTAAAAGGAAGACATGTGGCGGAGGGAATGCGCTGTATCGTGATTCCGGCGACGCAGGCGATCTACTTGCAGGCGATGGAAGAGGGACTCTTAAAGACCTTTATCGAGGCGGGCGCGATTGTGAGCACGCCGACCTGCGGGCCGTGTCTTGGCGGCTACATGGGCATCCTCGCGGAGGGCGAACGCTGCGTTTCCACCACGAACCGCAATTTTGTCGGTCGTATGGGACACGTCAGCTCCGAGATCTATCTCGCCAGCCCGGCTGTGGCGGCGGCCAGTGCGGTAACAGGACATATTTCCTGCCCCTGCAAATTGAATTAAGCATGTTCTGCACAATCTTGACAATGTAATAGATACAGGAGTTCGTTTATGGGTCTGATTGCAAACCAAATGTTGATGGAATTTTTATATAAATTATCCGAGAAACGAAAAGGAAAAGAAAACGAGAAAACAGAAAGGAAAGCAAAAAATGAAAGCAGCAAAAGGAATCGTTTTTAAATACGGGGATAATGTCGATACGGACGTGATCATCCCCGCGCGCTACTTAAATTCTTCCGATCCGGCGGAGCTTGCGACGCACTGTATGGAAGACATCGACAAGGACTTTATCAAGAATGTGAAGAAAGGCGATATCATTGTCGCCACGAAAAATTTCGGCTGCGGTTCTTCGCGGGAGCACGCGCCCATCGCCATCAAGGCGGCAGGGGTAAGCTGTGTGATCGCGGAGACTTTCGCCCGCATTTTTTACCGCAACGCCATCAATATCGGGCTGCCTATTGTGGAGTGCCCGGAGGCGGCGACGGCGATCGCGGCGGGAGACGAGGTCGAGGTGAATTTTGACACCGGCGTGATCACGGATGTGACCAAAGGAACGACGTATCAGGGGCAGGCTTTCCCCGAATTTATGCAGAAGATCATCGCGGCGGAAGGACTCGTAAATTACATCAACCAAAAATAGGGTGGTACTATGATCTACAGAGTCGGTGACGGCAATAATCCCGCCTATGACTACACCAGTCAATTAAAATCCGTCGGAAACGCCGAGGGACAGGAGAAGTTCAGCTTGGAGCATCAGAAAGAGCAGGCGGCTTCTCCGAAAAAAGAGGACAAGGGCGAGGATAAAAAATTACATGAAAAACCGGGCGCGAAGGTCAGCCGCAAAGAAGGGGTAAGGCTGGAGATCTCCGGTAAAGATCGTACGGAGGACGCTGCGGAAAAAGAAACGGCAAAAAAGGCGGAAGTCTCGTCCGGCGCGGGCTTTCTTTCCATCGTGCAGACGCTGATCGCTGCCGTAAAGGACTTCTTTTACCGCATCTGGAACGACGAGCCGCCGGAAACGGTTTTTTCCGAGGATGTGACGCCGGAGGAGGCGGAGCGCTATACCGAGGAATATTACGCGATGAAAGGCATTTCGCCCGAACGTACGGCGCAGGAGGCGGATACAGCCGCTTCGGATGCGGATACCAATCCGTCCGGGCAGCCGGTGGAAACGCCGCAGAGTTTCGCGGCACAGCAGGCGGCGCGGGACGAAAAAATCCGCGGCCATCTTCGCTCCGGAGATCTGAATCAGGTTATCAGTCTGTTGACGGACAACGGCAAAAGGGCAGTAGCCAAAAATTCTACGCTCTTGACTTATTACGATAAAAACGGGAAACTGACGCAGTTGAGTGCGTCAGACAGGGAGCGGATCCTGCATGGGGACCGCAATATGCGAACACTGTGATAGAAATGGTTCAAAAGAATCATAATACCACAGTGTTTTTTCCGCTTCGCTTGCCGCGGTAGAGATTGTAGTCGGCTCTCGTGATGGTCTCCTCCACGGCTTCCGGCTTCTCATGCAGGGCGATGCCGATGGTAAGAGAGCAGTGGATCCATTTTTCATTCAGTTCAAAGACTCGGTTTGCCACATTTCTGCGGATATTTTCCGCGATGCGGAAAGAACTTTCCTCGGAGGCGTTGTTGATGAGGATCAGAATTTCCTCCCCGCCCCAGCGGCAGACATAGCCGTGTCCCTTCACCTGATCGGCGGTGATACCGGCGACGCCTTTCAATACCACATCCCCGAAATCATGACCGTAGGTATCGTTTACTTTCTTAAAATTATCAATATCGCACATGATCAATGCAAAATGCGATTCCGCTTCCACCGCCTGAGAGAGGAAGATGTCCATGCTCCTGCGGTTGTAAAGGCCGGTCAGCGGATCCGTGCTGGCAAGTTTTTCCAGGATCGCATTCTGATGACTGAGCTGGCGGCTGGAAATCTGGATCTCGTAGACAAAGACCAGCGAAAACAGGATGAGGAACGTAAAGGCGCATAAGGAGTTGAAGACATACAGGGACAGCTCCAGCGCGACATTGTCCACAACGACAAGCGGGTCGTTAAAATAGGAGAGAAACTTGCAAGCAAGAAAAGCGATTCCCGAGAAAACCCCCAATAGGACAGCGGTGCCGATCTTGCGGCGTTTGTTCTCCAGCGTATAACAGATATAAAAGCCGACTGGGATGATCGCAATGATGTACTGCGCAAATCCGAATTTCCAGCCCAGACAGATCGTAGCCGCAAAGGCATGTAAAATGACTTCCGTAAAGGTAATATAATAAATTTCCAGATAGTATTCCCGTTTGCGGTGCATCAGCCAGAAGCAGAAGAGATAGGTAAGCACACTGAAAATATTGAAAAAGAATAAGGGCATGATGTGAAACGCAAAGAAAAGCCCCAGCAGAAGCACATGCACGGACATAATGGAAGCGATCAGCGCAGTAAACTTCAGCCGGTTCGTGATCGGCGTTCTGCCAAGCAGCACATCATTTACTTTTTTCAGCCCTTTTCTCAGGCGTGCTCCTGCTTTCTTCATATTTTATAGTATATCCTACAAGCACCCTTTTGTAAATCTTTTCTCATTTTCTCAAATTTTTACATATTTCATATTTTTCCTATTGACATACTAGGTTTAATGATGTATGATTGCCATATGTCATAAGCGGGAACAGGAAGCGGATCAGGTTCCGGACTTAAGACAAATAGCAGAAAGGACGATTCCCGTGAGAATTGTCAAAAGGAGGAGATTATGAAAACACGAAAAAGGGCATTAGGGTTACTGTTGGGTTTGACTTTGACGGCAGGGCTTACGGCATGCGGAAACGACGGGCAGCAGGCGGCGCCCGCAGCAGCTGAACCGGTACAGGAGAATGCGCCGGCAGAAGCAGCCGAGACGACAGCGGATTCTGCAGAGGATACGGAAAATGCGGCGGAAGCCGAAGCGGCAGAGGAGCCAGAGGAACTTGTGGCGGTGGAACTGGACAAAGCAGCCTTTGATACGCTGATTGCTTCCGGCAGTACTGCGGATGATGAGACCATCGCGTCGAGCAGCTGGGCTTCCTCGGTCAAGGAGGCTGGCGTATTACGGATCGGCGGTACGAGATCTTCTTTCCTGTTCGGGCAGTTGGATGAGACGGATGGGATCTGCCGTGGATTTGATGCAGGTCTTTACCAATTACTTGCCCGCTATATCCTGGGCGATGAAAGTGCAGTGGAGCTGACACAGGTAGATTCCGGCACTCGTGAGGCGGTCTTGCAGAGCGATCAGGTAGACGCCGTGTTCGCGACTTATTCCATTACGCCGTCGAGACAGGAAGTGATTTCTTTTGCCGGTCCCTACTATACCTCCCGGCAGGCAGTTCTCGTAAAGGCAGGCAATACGGAGATCACAGGCATCGAAAGTCTGTCCGGCAAGACGGTGGCAACGCAGGCAGGCTCCACCGGACCCTCCATTCTGGAAGAATATGCGCCGGAGGCAGTCATAGAGGAGTTTACGGATGATATCGAGGCGCGCACCGCGCTGGAGCAGGGGCGTGTGGACGCTTACGTTACCGATTACACGTTGATGTTGAATTCTCTTGTAAGAAGCCCCGGCGTCTATGAGATCGCAGGTGATGTGTTCGGTCCCGAGGACAATTACGGAATCGGTCTTCCGCTTGATTCGGACGGTGTGGCATTCGTAAACGATTTCCTGCAAAAGCTGGAAGACGACGGCACCTGGGAACAGCTCTGGAAGATCAGTCTGGGCGACCGTACCGGAATCGCAGAGGCGCCGACAGCGCCGCAGATCGGAGAATGACTATGTCGGTCAATGAATTGCTCACACAATATGGAGAGAAATATCTACAGGCGCTTTTGACAACGTGGAAGCTGACGGCGTTGGCTTTCACGCTGGCTTTCGCCCTCGGTATCGTGATCACGGTGCTGCGCATCTGTCCGATCAAGCCGGCAAGAGTATTCGGAGATTTTTATGTGCAGATCTTTCGGAACATTCCGGGAGCCGCGCTGCTTGTCGTTCTGGTCTATGCGTTTCCGTATCTGGACCTGATGTGGTCCTATTTTACCTGCGTGCTGATTGCGACGACGCTGATTCCGTCCTCGTTCTGCTCGGAGTATCTGATGGCGGGCATGAACACCATCGCGGTGGGACAGATCGAGGCAGCCCGCGCTCTGGGAATGACATTTTTTCAAATGCTCAAGAATGTCATTTTCCCGCAGGCGCTGCGGGCAAGCGTCCTGCCGTTGACCAATCTGGCAGTAGGAACGATGCTGACCACGGCACTTGCTTCCCAGGTGGCGTTAAATCCGACAGACCTTACCGGAATTGTCTCGTATATCAACAGCCGGGCGGTCGGCGGTATTACCGCATTCTTTATCTCCGCTGTTCTCTATTGCGCAACGGCAGTCGTGATCGGGCAGCTCGGCAGCCTGCTCGATCGGAAAGTGAGGATCCTAAGATGAGGAATACAATGACTGCTTCCATCAGAGATGTGCTTTATGAGCCGCCCGGACCGAAAGCGCGCAAGAGGATCACTGTCTTTACCGTGATATCCTTGGCAGTGATCGCCGCACTAATCGCCGCGGTGATCCGGCAGTTTTATGTCGTCGGGCAGTTGGATGCAAAATACTGGTCGTTTTTTACAAAGGCTACGACCTGGAAATTTATCGGAAGCGGCTTGGCGGGGACCGTGAAAGCCGCCCTTATGGCAGGGGTGATCGCGTTTGCGGCGGGGCTTTTTCTGATGCTTTGCAGGATCAGTAAAAGCAAGATTCTCCGTGGGATCGGCACGGTGTTGATCGAGTTCAGCCGGGGTGTGCCGACGCTCCTGTTCATTTACTTTTTCTTCTTGATCGCGCCGCAGTTTGGCATAAAAATGACTGCCTTTTGGAAGATAGCCGTGCCCGTGGCGATCTCCGCGTCGGGCGTGGTGGCGGAGGTGCTTCGCTCCGGCGTGAACGCCGTACCGAAAGGGCAGTCGGAGGCAGCTCTTTCCCTAGGCATGTCCGACGGCAGCACATTCTTTCGAATCGTATTTCCGCAGGCGCTGCGCTATGTGGTTCCGGCGTTGATCTCGGAGCTGGTGATCGTGCTGAAAGACACCACCTTTGCCTATGTCGTCAGTTATGCAGATCTGATGCAGAATGCCAAGGTGCTGATCAGCAACTATAATGCGTTCCTTTCCGTATATCTGGTGGTGGCTGTGATCTATATTCTGATCAATTTCCTGCTCAATAAGATATCGGTCGCACTTGCCAGACGCCGGGACGTTTCGGCAGCAAACATTAGGTGATGATATAACGTAGCAGATAAAGGAGAACAGATTTATGGAACAGAAACAGACTCCGGTCATAGAATTGAAACATATCGACAAGCATTTCGGCGATCTGCACGTTTTAAAGGATGTGAACCTTTCTGTGCAGAAAGGAGAGGTGGTCGTTATCATCGGTCCGTCCGGCTCCGGAAAGTCTACGCTCTGCCGCACCATCAACCGTCTGGAGACCATTGATTCCGGGGAGATCCTGATCGACGGCGTAGCGATGCCGGAAGAGGGAAAGCGGCTTGCCGAAGTTCGCTCGCAGGTCGGGATGGTATTTCAGCAGTTCAATCTGTTTGCGCACAAAACCATACTGGACAATGTGACGATCGGACCGATCGATGTACTGCATACCCCCAGAAAGGAAGCGCGGGAAGAGGCGATGCGGCTTTTAACAAGAGTGGGCGTGGACAGTCAGGCGGGAAAAGTTCCGGCGCAGCTTTCCGGCGGACAGCAGCAGCGCGTCGCCATCGCCCGCGCGCTGGCAATGCACCCCAAAGCCATTTTATTTGATGAACCGACCAGTGCGCTGGATCCCGAGATGATCGGGGAGGTACTGGCGGTCATGACGGAACTTGCCGAGGACGGCATGACGATGGTGATCGTTACCCATGAGATGAATTTTGCAAGGAAAGTGGCGGACAGAGTGATTTTTATGGACGACGGCGTCATTGTGGAAGAGGGAAGACCGGAGGAATTTTTTGCCAGTCCTAAGACGCAGCGAGCGCAGGATTTTCTAAATGCGATCCAAAATCATTGAGGAAAACGGGAGAGAACAATGTGCGAATTATTTGGGATTAACAGCGCGGAAGCAATCCGATGCAACGGGCTTTTGCAGGAATTTTTTGAGCACGGCGAGAGCAATCCGGACGGCTGGGGCATAGCGGCCTTTTACGGAAATTCGGTTTCTCTGGAAAAGGAGCCGGTATCGTCGCTGGAAAGCGCCTATTTAAAGAACAGACTCACGGAAGAGATCGTCATAGACAAGCTAATCGCCCATATCCGCAAAGCGTCCAAAGGCGGGATAGAATACAAAAATTCCCACCCTTTTATCCGCAGGGATATGACGGACCGCACCTGGACGCTGGCGCATAACGGAACGATTTTTGAGAACAAAGAGTTAGACCCTTACGTTTCCAGACAAAAAGGGCAGACAGACAGCGAACGGATCCTCTATTATCTGGTGGACTGCGTGAATGCCGCCGAAAAGAAAGCGAAAGGGAATCTCAAGGAGGAAGAGCGGTTTGGGGTAGTGGATCGGGTCGTCCATACCATTACGCCGGAAAATAAGGTGAATCTTCTCATTTATGACGGCGATCTGTTTTATGTGCATACGAATCAAAAGGACACGCTTTACGCCTGTCAGAAGACAAACTCTCTTTTGGTTTCCACCAAACCCTTAAAGCAGGATTATTGGGAGAATATTCCCATGAATACCCTGCTGGCATACCGAGACGGAGAACTCGTATATACCGGGAATCCGCACGATCATGAGTATAGGGAGAACGAGAAAAAGACGAAATATATGTTTCTTGATTATGCGAATATATAGTATATAGGTTCTTGTAAAAACACTTGTTCGATTTCGAGCTGTCTGGTATACTATGTGATATGGATAAGAACGCATTCGAAGACGCAAAGTGTAAAGTGTTATTAAAACAGCATGACCCGCACGGTTTCGGCACCCTGCAGGAAAAGACCGTCCACGCGGTGATGAAGCTCTATTATGAGCCGAACGAGGACTACCACGAAGTGCCGGTGGAGGGGTTTATCGCAGATATTTACAAAGAGGGGCATATCATCGAGATCCAGAACGGGAATTTCGGGAAACTGCGCCCGAAACTGGAGGCTTTTCTGCCCTTGTACCCTGTGACGGTCGTGTATCCGATTCCGCATCTGAAATGGGTCATCTGGATGAACGAGGAGAGCGGAGAGCTCTCTCCGAAGCACAAATCCCCGGTGACGGGAAACGCTTATCATGCGTTTGCACAGTTATATTCGATCAAGGCTTTTTTGAAAGATCCGAACCTGTCTTTTATCTTTCCCCTCATTGATATCGACGAGTACCGCCTCTTAAACGGCTGGAGCAAAAACCGCAAGCGCGGCTCCTCCCGCTATGACCGGATGCCGCTCGAACTCTTTGACGAGATCCGGGTGGAGCGGACGGAGGACTTTATGCAGTTTGTGCCCATCGATCTGGCGGAGCCTTTCACGATCACGGAGTTTGCAAAGGCGGCGGGTATCCGGCGGGAATTGGCCGCGGAGGCGGTGCCGCTTCTGACCTATCTGGATATTCTTGCACACATCGGGAAGCGTGGAAGGGAATATTTATATGAAGTAAGAGAGTAGAGCCGCATATTGCTTTTCTACTCTCTCATAACCAATGCCTGTAAATCTGTCCAATGAAAGTTTTCGGCAGATGTCTATTGCGCGTGAAGCGTTTCCGTGATGGACATTTCACGGAGCTTTTTTGTGGGCGTGCGGATCGCCAGAATCACGGAGAAAACCATGATTCCCGCAATGACGGCAAGCTCCGTGCCGGGCAGGCTCCACGATTCGCCCCAGCGTCTTGTCACCAGGATCTCAAACATTTTTTTGTTCAGGAATAGCCCCAACGCCATGCCGAAGACGCTGCCAGTTATCGCATAGGCGGCTGTTTCCGCGATAATCATTTTTGTGAGCTGTCTGCCGCTTAAGCCAATGGCGCGCAGACCGCCGTACTGTTTTTTGCGAGCCTCGACACTCATGGCGACGCAGTTTACGATATTGCAGACGGTCACCAGCGCGATCAGGAACAGGAAGCCGTAGAGAAACAGCCGGAAAGAATAGACAGCGCCCAGCACGCTCTGTTTGTCAGACCGCATATCGGAAAACGTGACGCCGTCTCCGGCAAGGGCGCGGATCTGCTCTACGTCGCTCTCCGTGGCTTTTGCGGTCAGTTGCAGGTCGATAATGGTATAGTCGTCTGTACCGATCAATTCCCGGAAAGTATTCTCCGAACAGATGATGATATCGCCCTCCGGGGTGTTAAAAGGGCATTCCGATACGGAAGCGGCGATCGTAAGGCTGGCAGGGCGCCCGTCGATGGAGAGCGTCACGGTATCGCCTGTCTGAATGGCGCTTTGGTTATTGTACTGCGGCGCCGATACGATCATGGCACATCCTGTCCGTTCCTGTACCTCTTTCAGGGAGCCGTCCAACAGATATTTTTCTGCCCACTCGAATTGATGTTCTTCGTAGGAGATCAGCACGGCGGTATTTGTCTTTCCCGCCGCCGTCGCGGGAAGGTCGTAAGCGAACATTCTGCCGTAGACTCTTTTGACGGCGGGAAGTTCCTGTAAAGTCTCTGCCAGAGAACGGTCTATCGTACAGGAATTGTCCGGACTTATGATCGAAAGATCCGGCGACCAGGGACTTAGCGGCTTGATAGCGTGTTTCATAAAGTCCACGGTGGTGGAAAAGGACAAAAAGAGGATGATGCTCAAGGCAAAGGAGCTGACCACCAGCAGAAAATTCCTGCGGCTTTCCCTTGCATGATGGATGCCAAGCGCCGTCTCTACTTTACAAAAGCGCGTATTTGCCGCCCGGCGCACGGGCGCGAGACGGTTCGCGCTGCCGGATACTGCCGCAAGAGGAGAGACCTGCGCCGCTCTTTTTGCGGGAGCGCGTGAAGCCAAAAACACGGTCAGGATCCCGATGATCACGCCTGCGGCGACCGAAGGCAGACTGACGGCAAAAACAGGCATATCGAAGAAATATTTCGGGCTTAAGGCGCGCAAAACGGCGCACAGGATCCAGATGATGACCATGCCGGACAGGATGCTTGCGGGAATGGCGGCAGCGCATAGGGAAAACGCTTCCCGGCGGACCAACCGCAGGATCTGTTTCGGCGTCGCGCCCACACAGCGCAGCATACCGAAAAATTCTGTCCGTCCGGCGATATTGCTGTTTAAGCTGCCGGCGATCATCAGAATACCGGAAAGCAGGACAAGCACGGATAAGCCCGCGGCGACACTGTAGATTCCCATCATAAAGAGATTGCCCTCGTCGCTTTGTCCAAGCAGCGAAAGGAGCATCGCCTGTTCCCCGACCTGCTCATCCGTCAGGGAAAACTGCGCCTTGATATCGTTGATCGTACTGCGGATATTGGCGTGGTCATAAAACTGAACGAGAAAGCAGCTGTCGTAATCGTCCGGTTCGCCGTCCGTCACGCCGGGAAAGAACTCGCGGAAAGCGGCGGTGGTCATAAAGACCCCGCAGGCGTCCTTGCTTAAGATCATAGCGGGATCTTCCGCAAACCCGGAGACGGTGTAAGGATATTCTGCGCCGTCTTTGCCGCGGATCGTCATTTGGCTGCCGATGACAAGTTCAGCTTCCTTTTTCATATTGGCGGTCACCAGCACTTCGTCATCCGTACGCGGAAATGTGCCCTCCGTTATGCTGTCAGCATAGATTTCCGTCAGAAGCGTCTCTTCGCTTCCGCAGAACACCACGTCTTTGCCTGCGGCGGTATACCCCTGATCCAGCCCGTAATTCAGGACGCCATAGCAGGTAAATGCTCTGACTTCCGGGCGGGCGGCAATGAGCGCGGCTTCTTCGTCGCTGATCTTACTCAGCATGATATGCCAGTTGCCGTCCTCGCGTTTTGTCTTGAGGAGCATGCTGCGCACATACATATCCGCCATACCGAAGATGACAGCCACCAGAAAGACGGACAGAAAGATACAGAAGACCGACATGCGGTTCTGCTTTTTGTGCGCGCGCCGATAGAAGAGGACAAGGTCAAGATAATGTTTCATCGCGAAAGCCCTCCCTGTTTCCTGTCTGCGGCATCGGTTCCGTCACACAGCCGTCCGAGACGCGAAAGATCCTGTCTGCGGAGACCGCAAGGCTGTTGTTGTGGGTGATCATGAGGATGGTCTGCTGGTAACGGCGGGACGCCTTTAAGAGGAGATCCAGCACCTCCTGACTGTTCCTGCTGTCCAGATTTCCGGTGGGTTCATCGGCAAGGATCAGCTTCGGACGCATAACGAGCGCACGTCCGATGGCGGCGCGCTGCTGTTGGCCGCCGGAAAGCTGGCTTGGCAGATGCCGCCGCCTGTCGGCAAGACCGAGCAGTTCCAGAAGTTCTTCTATGACACTTGTGTCAGGTTTTTGATCGTCTAAGAGAAGCGGGAACAGGATATTCTGCTCCACATTCAACTCCGGCACCAGATGAAAGGACTGGAAGATAAAGCCGATGTTGCGCCGCCTGAAAATGGTGCGCGCCTCCTCATTCATGGAAAAAAGATCGTTTCCGTCAATAGAGATTTGTCCGGAAGTCGGCACGTCGATCGCGCCGATGCAGTTTAGGAGGGTGCTCTTGCCGGAGCCGGATTCGCCGACGACCGCGCAAAATTCGCCTTTTTCCAGAGAAAAGGTCACGTCCTTTAAGGCGCGTACCTGTGCTTCGCCTTTGCCGTAAGTTTTGCACAGGTTTTTCACTTGTAAGATGTTCATGGTATGATAACTCCTTTCTGACAATGCGAGAAGCGGCAGATACTTTTGTCATGGGAAAGAATGTGTCTTTGCCGCAGCCTTATGATTGTCTATGCCATCATAACAGTTCCATCTTACAGACAAATGAAATTTATCTTACGATTTTGTAAGAATGGGAAATTGTTGCGGCTAAGAGCAGGGGAGCAGGATCGTGAAAGCTGTCTCCTCGTTTGGGATGCTTTCGACGGAGAGCGTCCCGTCCTGTCCCTCGATGATGGCTTTGGCAAGGGAAAGCCCCAGACCGATACCCGGCGTATCCGCAGGGCGGCTGCCCCGATAGAAGCGTTTGAAAATATGGTAGATCTCTTCGGGCGAAATGCCCTCGCCGTCGTCTGTGACACGGATCCTTGCCGCAAGCGGGGAAACATCCCAGATCACGCGGACCGTGCCGTGGGAGGTCATGTGATCTAAAGCATTTTTCACAAGGTTGCCGATGGCTTCCGCCGTCCACGCGGGATCGCAGAACAGCATATCGTCTGGGGAACCGTCCAGAATCAGCATTTTCTCCTCGTTTTCGGCGCGGGTCGTCAATTCGCTGACTGCCTGTAGGATCAGACTGCCGAACGGACAGCGCTGTTTTTCAAAAACGATATTGCCTGTGTCCAGACGGGTAAGTTTCAGCATAGCGCCGATCAGCTGCTCCATGCGCTTTAGGGCGAGCCCCGTCTTTTGGGTAAATGTCCGAATGACGTCCGGGTGATCCGGCTCGTTTTCCATGATCTCCTGATACATGGAGAGCGCAGATAACGGCGTTTTGAGCTGATGAGAGATGTCGGAGATGGTATTGCGCAGAAATACTTTGGATCTTTGTTCCGTCTCGTTCTGCGCCTGCAGCATGGTGGCAAGTCGGTCTATCGCGGAAAACAGGCGGAAAACAGCGCCCTCGCTCGTCTGCGGCAGGCGGTGGGAATAGTCGTTTTGCAGATAGCGGTCGAGCACGGAGACGGCATGCGCGTACAGCGATTCCCTTTTATGGAAAAAGAAAAGACTTGCGCCCAGCAAAAGGAGACAGGCCGGCACTAAAATGACAAATGTGTCAGTTTCTGCCTGCTGTTGAAAGGTAAAAACCTGTGGGCGAAACTGCGTTTCCAATTCCGGGCGGATGCCGATCTTTTGGAGGAACAAAGCCCCTTCCGGCGTTGTCGGAGCGGAGGTGGTAAGCGCCCGAGCAATCACGGTTTCCGGCACGCCCTGATGAAGCAGCGAAGAAGCGACCGCCTCGTCATGCGAAAGCAGCATATCTTTGGCGGATGCCGTAAGCGCTTTGTTTTGCAGGAGTGCAGCAAGGATGAGCAGGAAGCAGAAGAGGAGCAGGAACAGAAAATGGTTTCTGAACTGGCGGTCCTGTAGGAAGTGGAAGAGCGGTTTATACATAAGTGACCTCGTTTCTATTTTGTGCCGATATGTTACCCTCAGGGCATTTGTCATATGATTTGTTTTTGCCTATACCTTTTATCGACAGCATCAATGATCACCATCATCTCTGCTGGAGTAACAATGAATTCCTTGGCTGGGAAATGCTTGATATTTCCAGTTACGAGATATGCGTCATCTTCACGTTTTTCCATCGTCACCTCATAAAAAATCAGGTCGTCCATGTCCGGAATTATCTCGCCGGTTGGGGATGGATGCACCTCAATGCCAAACGTTTCAATGGTTTCAAGGATCACGTCAATATCTTTCTCATGAATATGAAACTTTGGGCGATGTGCTACTTCTTTATATTCTGCCAGAATTTTCGGATGATACAGCGGCGTAATCCGCCCATCGAGCACCGCTTGGAGTACCCGATAAGTCGCTGACTCCCTGTGTCTTGTGAGTAATACCGATATAATTACATTGGTATCGATTACTGCAAAAACAGACATTATCGACCCTCCTTCTGCTTGGCACGGATTGCAGCAATCTCTGCGTTGATCTCGTCCGGCGTCATCTCCGGAAGCGTCTCCGCATTGATCCTGATATTTTCAAGTGCCTGCAACCCTCTTTCCCGCAGCATTTTTTCGTCAGTTCTTGGAAGGGTAGTCTCAAAAGGAATTCCTTTTTCAATTTTTGTACGGGCAAAAAACATCCGAATAGCGGTCGGTATATCGAGCCCCATTTTTGCGTAAATGTCTGCCACTTCATCTCGTAAATCTTTGTCTAAGCGTACCTGTACGAGTGCCTGCTCTGCCATTGTTATAATCTCCTTTCAGATAGATGAGTTATATATTTTCTTATACAATTGTATGCGTTATTCATATTTTTGTCAATGATTCAAAACGATAGCCGAATCCCCGCACGGTGACAAGATGTTCCGGATGCGAGGGGTCGCGCTCGATCTTTTCCCGCAGCCGCCGCACATAGACGGACAGGGTATTGTCGTCCACAAAGTCGCCGTTTTCGTCCCACAGCTTATCCAGAATGATCTCGCGGGTCACGACCCTGCCCGCATTTTGCATAAGCAGCGACAGCAGGCGGTATTCCGCGCGGGTCAGCGGAAGCGGCTTTCCGTGCAGCGTCACGCGGTTTGCCGCAAGGTCGATGACGATTCCGCCGGAAGCGATCGTGGAGGAAGCGTGGTCCGTATCCGATGAACCGCCTGCACGCCGCAGCAGCGCACGGATGCGGGCGTTCAATTCCCCGATCTTGAAAGGTTTTGTGATATAGTCGTCCGCGCCGCTGTCCAGCCCGCGGATCACGTTGACTTCCTCGTCGGAAGCCGTAAGAAAGATGATCGGGAGCAGAGGATCCTTTTCCCGCGCCATTTCACAAACCTCGAACCCTGTGCCGTCCGGCAGGGTAACGTCGAGGAGCAGGAGATCGTACCGCGCCGCGGAAGTGTCCGTTGACTGATTCAGTCGATTCAGGGCTTCCTTTACCGTGCGCACGGTCTCCACATGGAAATCGTTTTTGCGCAGGGCGTATTCTAAACCGTCAATGAGGCTGGCGTCATCTTCGAGTAATAAGATTCTGGTCATATGTATGCCTTTCTATGAGAATGGGAATCATTTTTGTTTGGCTTTCAGTATAACACATACCGCATAAAAAGATTTAAAGTTTTTTTGTTTTTCTCTCAAATGATATAGAAAATAATACTGTATCTTGTATTTACCCTTTGCAAAAACACAAAATATATGCTAAAATTTACAAGATATAGTATAAATGACTGCCGTGTGCAGCATACCATATCCGCTGCCAGACCCGCTTGCGCTTCATTCCAGCCGTAGCAGCACTAAACTCAAAATGACTTCGTTAAGTGCTGACGGCCTCCAAGAGTCTGTCTGCGGATACGGCAAGCCGCACACTACACATTGACGCTATATTTGCAAATTTCAATAACCATGAATGAGTTTCGCAAACGCCTATCTATAAACTTTATAAATGAGGAAAACGTATTATGGCAAAAACAGATACAAACACATACGATGCTTCCAGCATTACCGTCCTGGAGGGTTTGGAAGCGGTCAGAGTACGCCCCGGCATGTATATCGGCAGCGTCTCCACAAAAGGTTTAAACCACCTGATCTACGAGATCATGGACAATGCGGTGGACGAGCATCTGGCGGGCTTCTGCACGACCATTCGGGTGACGCTTGAGGCGGACGGCTCCGCCACGGTCTCGGATAACGGGCGCGGCATCCCCGTCGGCATGCACGAAAAGGGCATCAGCGCGGAGCGGCTGGTGTTTACCACACTGCACGCGGGCGGCAAATTTGACAACGAAGCTTACAAGACCAGCGGCGGACTACACGGTGTAGGCTCTTCGGTGGTGAATGCGCTGTCCACTTACCTTCATGTGACGGTCAAGACCGGCGGGCAGATCTATGAGGATCATTATGAGCGCGGCATTCCCACGCTGGAATTGAAAGACGGTCTGCTTCCTGTGGTGGGAAAGACCAGAGAATCCGGCACAACCATCAATTTCCTGCCGGACGACACCATTTTTGACAAGACCCGCTTCAAGGAGGACGACGTCAAGAGCCGCCTGCATGAGACGGCGTACTTAAACCCGGAACTTACCATCATCTACGAGGATAAGCGCGGCGCGGAAGTGGAGCACATCGAGTACCACGAACCGGAGGGGATCGTGGGCTTTATCAAGGATATGAACAAGTCCCGCGAGACCGTCCACGACGTCATCTACTTTAAGGGGGAAGCCGAGGGGATCACCGTGGAATGCGCCCTGCAGTATGTGAACGAGTTCCACGAAAATGTGCTGGGATTCTGCAACAATATCTACAACGCCGAGGGCGGCACGCACCTGACGGGTTTTAAGACCATGTTCACGAACGTTATCAACACTTACGCCAGGGGCCTTAACATCTTAAAGGAAAAGGACATCAACTTCACAGGTGCGGACGTGCGAAACGGCATGACGGCGGTGGTCTCCATCAAGCATCCGGATCCCCGCTTTGAGGGGCAGACGAAGACCAAACTGGACAATCAGGATGCGGCAAAAGTCGTGAGCAAGATCACGGGAGACGAGATCGTCCGCTATTTTGACCGCAATCTGGAGACGCTCAAAAGCATCATCGGCTGCGCGGAGAAAGCCGCTAAGATCCGCAAGGCGGAGGAGAAGGCAAAGACAAATCTTTTGACCAAACAGAAGTTTTCCTTTGACTCCAACGGGAAACTGGCAAACTGCGAATCCAAAGACGCTTCCAAATGCGAGATCTTCATCGTGGAGGGCGATTCTGCGGGCGGCAGCGCAAAGACCGCCAGAAACCGTATGTATCAGGCGATCCTGCCGATCCGCGGCAAGATTTTGAACGTGGAAAAGGCAAGCATCGACAAAGTCCTTGCCAACGCCGAGATCAAGACCATGATCAACGCTTTCGGCTGCGGCTTCTCGGAGGGCTACGGTAACGATTTCGATATCTCGAAGCTGCGCTACGACAAGATCATCATCATGGCGGATGCGGATGTGGACGGCGCGCACATTTCCACGCTGCTGCTCACCCTGTTTTACCGCTTTATGCCGGAATTGATTTACGAGGGCCATGTCTATATCGCCATGCCGCCCCTCTATAAAGCCATGCCGTCGAAAGGGGCGGAGGAGTACCTTTACGACGATAAGGCGCTGGAAAAATACCGCAAGCGGCACAAAGGACCTTTCACCTTACAGCGGTATAAGGGTCTTGGCGAGATGGACGCCGAGCAGCTCTGGGAGACGACCTTAGATCCCGACAAGCGGCTCTTGAAGCTGGTGGAGATCGAGGACGCCCGTATGGCGAGCGAGGTCACGGAGATGCTGATGGGGACGGAAGTGCCGCCCCGGAAGGCGTTTATTTACAAGAATGCGCAGGAGGCGGAACTTGACGTATGAATGACAGAATCATCAAAACAGAATACTCCGAAGTCATGCAAAAATCCTATATCGACTACGCAATGAGCGTCATCATCGCCAGAGCCCTGCCGGACGCGCGGGACGGCTTAAAGCCGGTACAGCGGCGGACGCTCTACGATATGCACGAACTGGGGATCCGCTACGACAGACCGTACCGGAAATCAGCCCGTATCGTGGGCGATACGATGGGTAAATACCACCCGCACGGCGACAGTTCCATCTACGAGGCGCTGGTGGTCATGTCCCAGGACTTCAAGAAAGGGCTGCCGCTCATCGACGGTCACGGCAACTTCGGCAACATCGAGGGCGACGGCGCGGCGGCAATGCGTTACACGGAGGCGCGCCTCATGCAGATCACGCAGGAGGCGTTCCTCGCCGATCTGGATAAGGACGTCGTAGACTTCATCCCCAACTTTGACGAGACGGAGCGGGAGCCGAGCGTTTTACCCGTAAAAATCCCGAATCTTCTGATCAACGGCTCCGAGGGCATCGCGGTCGGTATGGCGACCAACATCCCGCCGCACAATCTGGCGGAAGTCATCGACGCCACAAAGGCATATATGCTGGATGAAAACATCACGACCAGAGAGTTGATGCGCTATATAAAAGGTCCCGATTTCCCGACGGGCGGCATCGTCATCAATCAGGACGAACTGTTGGAGATCTACGAGACCGGAACGGGCAAGATCAAACTGCGGGGCAAGGTCGAGGTGGAAAAAGCCAAAGGCGGCAGGACGAACCTTGTCATCACGGAGATCCCCTACACCATGATCGGCGCCAATATCGGTAAATTCCTGATGGACGTGGCGGCGCTTGCGGAGACGAAAAAGACGCAGGATATCGTGGATATCACGAACCAATCCTCGAAAGAGGGCATCCGCATCGTCATCGAGCTGCGCAGGGACGCCGATGTGGAGAATTTCAAGAACCTGCTCTACAAAAAGACCCGTCTGGAAGACACGTTCGGCGTCAACATGCTGGCAATCAGCGACGGCAGACCGGAGACGATGGGCTTAAAGGATATTATCCGGGAGAGCGTGAATTTCCAGTATGAAGTGGCGGGCAGAAAGTATCAAAATCTGCTGGAAAAGGAACTGGAACGCAAGGAGATCCAGGAGGGGCTGATCAAAGCCTGCAACGTGATCGACCTGATCATTGAGATCCTGCGCGGTTCCAAGGACCGCAATATGGCAAAAGCCTGTCTGGTGGAGGGAAAGACCGACGGCATCAAATTTAAGTCCAAAGAATCCAAAGTGATGGCGGCGCAGCTTTTGTTTACGGAAAAGCAGGCAAACGCCATTCTGGAAATGCGTCTTTATAAGCTGATCGGGCTGGAGATCGAAGCTCTCATAGGCGAGCACGAAGACACGATGGCGAACATCTACCGCTATGAAGATATCCTTGCCAGACGCGATTCTATGGCGCAGGTCATCATCAACGAACTGGAAGAGATCAAGGAAAAATACAAACGCAAGCGCAGGACGCAGATCGTCAACGCCGAGGAAGCCGTCTATGTGGAGAAAAAGGTGGAAGAGATGGACATCGTCTTTTTGATGGACCGCTTCGGCTACGCCAAGACCATCGACACGGCGGCTTACGAGCGCAACAAAGAGGCGGCGGACGCGGAAAACCGCTTTGCCTTTGTCTGTAAGAATACGGGAAAAGTCTGCCTGTTTACCAATACGGGGCAGCTCCACACCGTAAAGGCAATGGATCTGCCGTTTGGGAAGTTCCGCGACAAGGGCGTGCCGATCGACAACGTGAGCAATTTTGATTCCACGAAAGAATCCATCGTCTATGCCGCAAGCCAGAGCGACTTAAACCTTTACCGCGTGATCTTCGCCACGAAACAGGCGATGTTAAAGGTCGTAGACGGCGGCGAATTTGACGTAGCCAAGCGCACGGTGGCTGCCACGAAGCTGGCGGATGGCGACGAGGTGGTGAGCGTAGCCGCATTCAAGGAGCAGCGCAACATGATCCTGCAGTCGAAAGCAGGTTATTTCCTGCGCTTCCCCGTGGAGGAGATCCCCGAAAAGAAAAAGGGCGCGATCGGCGTGCGGGGCATGAAACTTTCCGCGTCCGATGAGATCGAAGCGGTGTACTATACGCAGAATATAGATGAGCGTTCTATCGAATATGGCGACAGGGCTTTGGAATTGAACAAGCTAAAACCCGGCCATCGGGACAGCAAGGGCGTGAAAGTCCGGCTTTAGAAAGGAGCGCAAAACTATGAGAGTGATCGCGGGAACGGCGCGGAGCCTCCGCTTAAAGACCCCGGAGGGGGCGGATACCAGACCGACGACGGATCGGATCAAGGAGACCCTCTTTAATATGTTACAGCCGTATCTGTATGATGCGGTGTTCGTGGATCTGTTTGCGGGGAGCGGCGGCATCGGCATCGAAGCCCTAAGCCGCGGCGCAAGACACGCGTACTTTGCGGAACATGAGAAAAAAGCCTTATCCTGCATTCGGGAAAATCTGCAATTTACGCATCTGGCGGATCGGGCGACGATCCTGCAGACGGACGCGGTGAGCGCGCTCTATGGCATCCACGAAAAGGCAGTCGATGTGATCTTCATGGATCCGCCTTATGACTGCGGGCATGAGGAGCGGGTGCTCGATGCGCTTTCGGGGCTTCCTTTTGTGACGGACGACACGCTGATCGTGATCGAGGCTTCCTTAAAGGGAGACTTGTCCTATCTGGACGAGCGCGGCTTTTCTTTGGAAAAAGAGAAAGTTTATAAGACCAATCGGCACATTTTTTGTCGAAAAAAGTGACTTCGCGCAGTTTTTCACAAAAATTTTTAAAATTTTCAAAAAAACAAAAGACATTTCGACAAAAGTGTTTTAATATGGTATCATGGGTTTTGGTTCTACAAGATCAAGAAACTGATACTGACAAAATGGCGAGGGCTTTTCATGAAAGCAGCAATTTACCCGGGCAGTTTCGATCCGGTGACTTTTGGGCATCTGGATATCATCAGGCGCGCGTCCGCGATTTTTGACGAATTGACCGTCAGCGTCTTGAATAATAAAACAAAGACTCCATTGTTTTCTGTGGAAGAACGTGTTAAAATGTTAGAAGAAGCGACCAAAGATCTCCCAAACGTGACGATCGATTCTTTCAGCGGTCTGCTGGTCGATTATGCCAGAGAGAAAGATATCCATGTGGCGGTCAGGGGTCTGCGGGCGTTCACGGATTTTGAGTACGAGTTACAGATCGCCCAGACGAACCATAAATACTCCGCGGGAAAGCTGGATACCATGTTCTTGACGACCAGCCTGGAATACGCTTACCTGAGTTCTTCCACGGTAAAGGAGATTGCCAGCTTTAACGGCGACGTCTCGGAATGCGTACCTGATTTTGTGGGAAAATTAATCTATCAGAAATATGGATATAAAAGATAGGAGCGAGCATGAGCAGCAGAATTGAACAACTGATTGATGAAATTGAGGATTACATCGACGGCTGTAAGTTTCAGCCCCTCTCCAAGACGAACATCATCGTGAATAAGGAAGAAATCGACGAGCTTCTGCGGGAACTGCGCATGAAGACTCCGGACGAGATCAAGCGGTATCAGAAGATCATCTCCAACAAGGAGGCGATCCTGAACGACGCCCGCTCCAAGGCGGAAGCGCTCATCAAGGACGCGACCGTGCAGACGACGGAACTGATCAACGAGCACGAGATCATGCAGCAGGCTTATGCGCAGGCGAACGAGGTCGTGCGGATGGCGACCACGCAGGCGCAGGATATCCTGAACAAGGCGACTATGGAGGCGAACGGCGTTCGGACTTCCGCCATGCAGTATCTGGACGATATGCTCTCCAATCTGGAGAATATCATGACCGTTTCGCTCACGGCGTCCACGGAACATTACGAAAACTTCTACAATACCATCAGCGGTTACTATGAAGTGGTCAAGGCAAACCGCGCGGAGCTTCGTCCCGTAGAGGTGGAAAAGATGCTGAAAGAAGCCGAGGGAGAAGGGGAAGCCGCCGGATCCGGAGCCGGTCCGGAACTGAACCTGATGTAGTTGTTACATAGGAAAGCAAAGATGAGTCCAAACAGAAACAGAGGAGCCGGTTTCCACAGAAGCCGGCTTCTTTTATACAACAAAATAAAGATTTTTGCCACGGGGATGCTCTTTGCCTGCCTGTGCCTCTTTTCTCCTGTTTTTCCGGTATCTGCGCAGGAAGTGGATTACGACGATCCGGAAGGCGTTCCCGTCGGGCAGTCCGACGTGCCGGAAACGCCGGCGAAAGAAAACATCGTCGTTGTCATCGATCCCGGCCACGGTGGCGACCAGGAGGGCGGAATGTACGACGCCTTTGTGGAGAAAGATATGACGCTCATCACCGCAAAAGCCATGCAGGCGGAACTGGAGCAATACGAAAACGTCACCGTCTATCTGACCAGAACAGAGGACAAAAAGCTGACGCTGGAAGAGCGGGTGGACTTTGCAAAAAGCGTGGATGCGGACTTTTTGTTCTGCCTGCACTATAACCTCTCCGCCGACCACAACACGCTCTTTGGCGCGGAGTGCTGGGTATCCGCCTTTGACCGCTATTACAGCGAGGGATACAGCTTTGCCGATATCGAGATCAAAGCGTTGGAGGAGCTGGGTCTCTTTTCCCGGGGGATCAAGACCAGGCTCAACGACGACGGCATTGATTACTACGGCATCATCCGTCACGCAAGGGAGCAGGATCTCACCTGTGTGCTGATCGAGCACTGTCACATGGATCACGAAAACGACAGACCGTTCTGCGAGGGACGGGAACAGTGGGAGGCGTTCGGGAGGCTGGATGCGGACTGCGTCGCCAAATATTTTCATCTGCGTTCGGAAACGCTGGGGACGGATTACCGAAACTATCAGACATTGGAAATACCGCTTCCGTCAGGGGTTGTGCAGCCCGACCGCACGGAGCCGGACATCTGTATGATCGAGGTGACGGATCTCGTGCCCGAGACGGGCATGGTCACGGTCTCTCTTTCCGCCGCGGATTATGATAGCGGTATGCTCTACTACGACTACAGCTGCGACGGCGGCAAGACCTTTTCCCCTCGGTACGCCTGGACGGATAAAGCCGCCGATACGATTACTTTCACCCTACAGGCGCCGCCGCATGTGATTCCGCAGGTCATGGTGCGGGGATATAACGGCTATGACCTGTATACCGAGAGCAACAGCATCACCCTGCCGTCGATGGATTACAAGACGGAGGAGGAGATCGCCGCGGAACTGGCAAAAAAGGAGGCGCTGGAAGCCGCTGCCCGGGCCAAAGAAGCCGACCGATTGCAGACGCTTGATGCCGATCAGAAAAACTATGTGGAGATTCATCGGACGCCAAAGGCAGAGGAAGAGACTGCGCCGACAGTCGGCGACTTTTTGAAGATCTGTCTGGTCTGCGCACTTCTTGTCGTCGGCGCGGCGCTCACGGCGTTTCTGGTCTTAAAGAGCAGGCGGAAAAGGCGCAGAAGACGAAAACGGCGAAACCCATGATCATAAAACAAGATCTGACAGCCTCACAGAAAAAGAGGACTTGGCGAAACCGTGCACATAGAACAAGCTGAAAATTACAAGAATGTCAGGAGCAGATAGCACAGCGCCGTGAGCGCTGTCTGCGCAAGTTTGTGAAACAGATACGGGCGGATGGAGAGATCCGTGTGACTAATCATACTGTAAGTCTGGGCGATACAGGAAAAACCGCCGAACGGAAGCAGGATCAATAGCATGAGCGGATACTTTTGACCGAATCGGTCAATTCCACTCGTGATCTCTAACATACCGTTATAAAGACCCGGCAGCCCGGACGGAAGATGCGAAAAGGGCACAAAGAGAATGTTGAGCAGATTGAAGAATACCATGTAACCGCCCAGCTTTGCGATACCAAAGAGCCCTGAGAGAATCGCGTCGTCGACAGCGGCAAGAAGAGAAACCGATCCCTTTTCTTTCTGTGGTCTCATCCCGTTTTCCGGCAAAATCGCATTGACTGATTTGGTCATTTTCGGGAAGAGAGGAAAGACACGCATGAGCAGAACGCCGTAGAGCAGAGGGATCCCGTACATGATCAGAAACGGCAGGCGCACATTTTCGATGCCGAGCATGGGCATGGCGAAGCTCAGGAAATAGATGGGACCGATGTTGTTGCTGAAAGCGAGCAGACGTTCCGCTTCCCGGCGGGTGAGTTTCCCCGCGCCGTAAAGTTCGCCGACAACGCGCGCACCCATAGGAAACCCGCACAAAAAGCCCATGATCAGGGTGTAGGAACCGTTTGGCGTAGTGCCGAAGAAAACATGCAGGAGCGGGTGCACGAAACGGACGATTTCTTCTGTCAGATTCATGCGGATCAAAATGCCCGAGAGGATCATAAACGGCAGAAGCGTGGGGATCATCTTCTGAAACCAGAGATTAAGCCCTGTTGCCGCGTATTGCAGGGAAAGCGCGGGAAAGCGCAGCAACAAAACGATGAGATATATGCCGAGTGCCAGATACAGAAAGCGCAGGAAGTTTCGTCGGATTTCCTGCTTTGGTCTGCGGATCGCTGTCATGCGGATGCTCCTTGTTTGGACGTTCTCTCATCAGTATATTCCGCAGGGGCGTTTCAAAATGACAAACAGCAAAAGATAGAAGAAAGAAGGAAAACAGATGATAGAAGCGGTGATTTTTGATCTGGACGGCTCTATGGTGGATTCCATGTGGATCTGGCGGGCGATCGACATTGAATATCTCGGCAGATTCGGGATCGAGCTACCGGAAAATCTGCAAGCCTGCATCGAGGGCATGAGTTTTTCCGAGACGGCGGCTTATTTTAAGGAGCGTTTCTCCCTGCCGGACGATCTGGAAACGATCAAGGCGGACTGGAACCGCATGGCATGGGATAAGTACGCCCATGAGGTGCCGATCAAGGAGGGCGTTCGGGAACTTCTGTCATACTGCGCGGAGCACGGCATCAAGGTGGGGATCGCCACCAGCAATTCCCGAGAACTCGTGGAAAATGTCGTGCAGGCGCATCGGATGGAGTCAAAGTTTCACTGTATCATGACGGCGAACGAGGTAGAAAAAGGGAAACCCGCGCCGGATATCTATCTGGCTGTGGCAAAGGAACTTTCTGTCGAGCCGGAAAACTGCCTTGTGTTTGAGGATATCATCCCCGGCATTCAGGCTGGGAAAGCGGCTGGGATGCAGGTCTGCGCCGTCTACGATAAGTATTCGGAATATCAGGATGCAAAGAAGAGAGAGCTGGCGGATTATTATACCTATCAGTTCAGTGAGCTGATTGATGAAGGTGTGCTTTCATAAAACCGTGATCGGGAAACGTATGGCAATATGGATTGATGACAAAATGTAGTCTAACGGCAGATGGAGGAATCATGGGATTTTTACCGATTTCAAAACAGGATATGGAAGCGCAGGGCATAAAACAGCTTGACTTTGTCTATGTGATCGGGGACGCCTATGTGGATCACCCGTCTTTTGGTCATGCCATCATCAGCCGCGTCCTGCAGGCGCACGGCTACAGCGTGGGGATCCTTTCCCAGCCGGACTGGAAAGACGAGGGCAGTATCACGGCGCTTGGGCGGCCACGGCTCGCGTTTCTTATTTCCGGCGGCAATATGGATTCTATGGTAAACCATTACTTTGTCTCCGGAAAGCGCCGTCCTACGGACGCCTACACGCCCGGCGGCGTCATGGGAAAGCGCCCTGATCACGCGGCGGTCGTCTACGGCAACCTCATCCGCAAAACTTACAAAGATGTGCCCGTGATCATCGGCGGGATCGAAGCAAGCCTGCGCAGACTGGCGCATTACGATTACTGGTCGGACAGTTTCAAGCGTTCGATTCTCTTAGACAGCCAGGCGGACCTGATCTCCTACGGAATGGGAGAAAAATCCATTGTAGCGATCGCGGAGGCGCTTGACAGCGGCATTGCGGTGCGGGATATCACCTTTATCCCCGGGACGGTCTATCGGGCAAAAGATACAAGCGGCATTCCGGACGGTATCTTGCTGCCGTCCTACGACGAGATGAAGCGGCATCCGGAGCGGTATGCGGAGAGCTTTCAGATCCAATCCTGCAATACCGATCCTTTCACGGGAAAGACCCTGATGGAAGCCTATCCGAACGGCGTTTTTGTGGTGCAGAATCCGCCCGAGCCGCCGCTTTCCATGCAGGAGATGGACGATATCTACGAACTGCCCTATATGCGGACTTATCATCCTTCCTATGAGGCGGCGGGCGGCGTTCCTGCCATCGCAGAGATCAAGTTTTCTCTCGTCAGTAACCGCGGGTGTTTCGGCGGCTGTAATTTCTGCGCCCTGACTTTCCATCAGGGAAGAACGGTGCAGGTCAGGAGTCACGAATCCATCCTGCGGGAAGCAGAAATCATGATACAGGATCCTGATTTTAAGGGCTACATCCACGACGTGGGCGGTCCGACCGCAAATTTTAGGCATCCCTCCTGTGAAAAGCAGTTGACGCAGGGCGTCTGCAAGGAAAAACAGTGCCTCTTTCCTGCGCCCTGTCCGAATCTCACGGTGGATCACTCGGATTACCTCGCACTTTTGCGGAAACTCCGCGCCTTGCCCGATGTGAAGAAAGTCTTCATCCGCTCCGGCATCCGCTTTGATTATCTGCTTGCCGACGCGGACGACACTTTTTTCAGGGAGCTGGTAGAGCACCATGTGAGCGGGCAGCTGAAAGTCGCGCCGGAGCATATCAGCGATCCCGTACTTTCCCGCATGGGCAAGCCTGCGAATGCAGTTTACGAGAAGTTTGTGAAAAGATTCAAAAAGTTAAATGATGATTTAGGGAAAAAGCAGTTCCTCGTGCCTTACCTGATGTCGTCGCATCCAGGCTCCGGCTTAAAAGAGGCGATCGAGCTCGCGGAATATCTGCGCGATCTCGGCTATATGCCCGAACAGGTGCAGGACTTTTATCCGACGCCCTCCACGATGTCTACCGTCATGTATTATACGGGAATCGATCCCCGAAACGGAAAATCGGTGTATGTCTGCAAAAATCCGCATGAGAAAGCCATGCAGCGGGCGCTGATCCAGTACCGCAATCCCAAAAACTACGAACTGGTGCGGGAGGCGCTGGTAAAGGCTGGCAGAAAGGATTTGATCGGGTTCGATAAACAATGCCTGATCCGTCCCAGACAGAGCAGTGGGAAGATGCAGAACGGTTCTGCCGGACAGAAGCAGACACACAGCGATTTCCGGAAGACGAGAACCGATCAAAAGACGAAACAGACTGTCAAAACGGACAAACCGCAGAAAAATAAGAAAAAAACGATTCGCAACATCCATCCCAAAAAGAAAGCGTAAGGAGAAAAACATGCGTATCGCCATCATCACCGGCGCCTCCTCCGGGCTTGGCGCGGAATTTGCCGGACAACTTGACAAAGCATTGGGGAAAACGGACGAGATCTGGCTGCTCGCCCGCAGAAAAGAGCCGATGGAGCGCCTTGCAGAGAAAATGATGCACAAAACGCGCACGATCGCCATTGACCTGACCGATGAGAAATCCCTGCGGCAGTTTGCGGAAGTGCTCTCGATCCAGAAGCCGCGAATCACGGTGCTGGTCAACTGCGCGGGCGTCGGCAGCCACGGAGCATTTGCCGAACAGAGCGCAGCGGAAATCGACGCCATGCTGCAAGTCAATATCACAGCCCTCACCCGCATGACGAAACTTTGTCTTCCTTATCTGCGAAAGGGCAGTAAGGTCATTCAGCTTGCTTCCGGGGCGGCTTTCTTTCCGCAGGCGGATTTTGCGGTCTATGCCGCGTCGAAAGCATATGTCTATTCTTTCAGCCGGGCGCTCGGCAGGGAACTGAAAGACCGCGGCATTCAGGTGTGCGCCGTCTGTTCCGGACCCGTGGACACGCCTTTTATATCGCAGGCATATCAAAACGGAGAGAAGCCCGGGCGTTTGAAAGCGCTTTTTATGGCGAAGCCGGAGCGGGTGGTGCGGCAGGCGATCGCGGACTGCAGGCGGGGGAGAAGCGTTTCTATCTGTATTTGAACAACGAATGCGCCATATCATGCAGAGAAACCGTCAGATCGTCGAAAACCGAAAGGGACGAAAGGAGAGGCAGCCATGTATCGTTCCCAGCTTGAAAGATTTATCCGGACAGCGGACGCGGGAAGTTTCAATAAGGCGGCGGCGCGTGCAAAGGCAGCCATGCAGGACGAGACCAGCGTTGTCCGCATCGGCACGTCGCCCATGACGCCCGCGCAGCTTCTGACTGACTTATGGCCACAGATTCATCAGCACTGTTCGGATGTCAGCTTTCAGCTTGTGCCGTTTGAGAATACGCCGGAAAATGCCAGAGAGATTTTGAATATGGATGCGGTGCGGGACAAAGTGTTAGAGGAGCATCTGCCCGTCAATCTCGTCGATTTTGATTTTTATGACGTGGATATTTTTAATCAGTGCGAACGCCAAAAAAATGTTCTGCTGGCGATAGAAAAATGGTCGTGCGTCCACCCGATGTTAAAAGTGATACCCGTGGAATGGGAATACGCGATTCCGTTCGGGATCCTTTATCCCCCGCAGCCATCTGAGATGCTGGAACGCTTTTTGGAAGCCGTCCGGCAGGTTGTGTCTGCGGGCTGAACAATCAGCTATAACTTTTAGTATATACTTATGTACGAAACGAGACTTCTCAAGAGGTCTCGTTTTGTTTATGATGCAAGTATCACAGGATTAGCATCCTGCGATCAAAGAATCAGGAAAGGGAGCGAAAAAAGATGAGTAATCAAGCGTATGTAACACTGAACAACGGGATTCAGATGCCGCTGGTAGGCATCGGCACTTTTATGCTTTCCCCTGATGAGGCGGAAAATTCCTGCCTCAGTGCCCTGAAAGACGGGTATCGCCTGATCGACACGGCAAACGCCTATATGAATGAGAAGGCGGTAGGACGCGCCATGAAAAAATCCGGTGTGCCGAGAGAGGAGATTTTTCTTGAGACCAAGCTGTGGCCGTCTTTTTATGAGCAGGAAGATGCGGTGGAAAAGACGTTGGAGCGCCTTGACACGGACTATATCGATCTGCTTTTGATCCACCAGCCTGCCGGAAACTATATTGCCGGATATCGGCTGATGGAAAAAGCATACAAAGCCGGAAAGGTGAAAGCCATCGGTCTGTCTAATTTTGCGGCAAAACAGGTGGAAGAGATCCTTGCCGTCTGCGAGGTGAAGCCCTCGATCTTGCAGACCGAAGTGCATCCGTATTCACAGGAAAAGGAACTGAAATCGTTTCTGGATCAGGAAGGCATCATCATTCAGGCGTGGTATCCGCTTGGGCATGGCGACAAGACGCTGCAACAGGAAGCGATATTTACACGCCTTGCCGCAAAGTATGACAAATCCAATGCGCAGATCATTCTGCGCTGGCATGCGCAGGCGGGTAACATTGTCATCCCCGGTTCCAAGAACCCCGATCATATCCGCGCAAACTTTGACATCTTTGACTTTTCTCTGACAGATGAGGAAATGGCAAACATCGTTGCGCTGAATAAAGACGAGCGGTATTACCACAGTACGCCGGAAATGCTGGAAGGATATGTGAAGATGGTGCCGCCGGTGGATGAACAGAAGTGAGAAGTGCCATGAACTGCCAGAAAGGAACTGTATCAGCGGTCGCGGATGGGAAAGGTGATTATGTACTCGCATTAAAAGGGAACCAGCCGTTGCTGTATGAGGAAGTGCAGACATTTTTTGACGAAACAAAGCTGGAAGAAATCGGAAAAGTGGGACAGGTTATAAGAAGAGCATGAAGATGATAAGGTATGAGTTGTCGCTTGATTGTAATAACAGTTTATAAGTTTATCCTGCCCACCCGATAACAAGGTGAGATAATTTTGTCAGAATTAAAATTTCACAAACAGTATGATCCGGAATATCCCATCTTCGCAGTAACAGTCAATCGTCCCCTGCAGCTTGTCTGAAAACGCCTGTACGCTTTGCATACCCAGACCGTGTCCCTTGCCCTTCCTGCTTTTGGGGAGACCTGTCAGGGAGTCAAATTCGATATTTCCCATGTACTCGTTTTCCATATCGACCAGAAGATGTTCTGTTGTGCAGTGTACTTTTGCGGTGACGGTTCTCTTGTCAAGGTTTAAGTTTTGTACGCTAAAGACCGCATTTTCCAGAAGGTTTGCTAAAATCATGGCAAACTCATATTCATTAAACGGGAGCTGCCTTGGCACTAATGTATCCAAATGAAGTGTGATGGTGAGACGTTTTGCCTGTTCTGTCATTTGCAGAAGTACGGTATTGACGATCAGGTTTTCGCAGTAACGGTTGACTTTATTTTCCGCTACAATATCATTAATGTGACCGATAATGTTCCGAATCTCATTATATTCACCCTGATTTAGCAGGGAATCGATCATCATGGAATAATGGCGCATATCGTGCCGTAGTATCTTTACATTCTGCTCGGCTTGTTCTACTAGATAATTCTGGCTTTCCAATCCTTTGATATAGGATTCAAACATGACGTTTTTCCAGTACTCTTCCATCTGCTTTGCTTCGCTGTCCAGATAACGCATAACCATGATATAAGATACCAGCATTGTAATCATTAAAAAAATACAAACGAGGCTGTTTTGCGGATAATCATAAAGGGTATAGGGAAAGAAAGCAAGGCAGGAAAAGCTGCAGTAAAAGAATATGGGAATCAGGCACAGTCCCCACCAGTTTTTTTCAGAATCCCGCTCGCAGAATCTGTGAAAAATGCTGCCGATCCGAAAGAAAAGGACCAGCAGAATGATGATGTGCATCAGCAGATTGCCCAACAGTGCAAATGGGAAGCTTTCAGTAAGCAGATAGAGGATTGAGGTTGCGATACTTCCGACGATGACATAGTTGGAGGCGCTCAGCCCGACAAACAGAACACGGCTGTTTCTTTTTTTAGAGATTAACAGACCGGTAAGCTGCGCGATTGCAATCTGGATAAGGAGCGCAAAAAAATAGACCAGACTGCTGTCACCAAAAAGGTTCAGCTTGAGAAAGTCTAACAGGTTCATCAAAGAGCAGGCGATAAAACAAATGCCGATCGTTTTCTTTTTGGAATAGCGGTGTGGAAGAAATAGATAGATAAATGCCATAAAAAATACATGGCTCAACATATAGGATATGTCTTTGAAATAAACCATTCTGCCCTCCTATCGGTATTTCCGGGAAACAAAAAGAAGGTATTCCCGTTTAACGACTGACGTTTTTGCCTTGCTGACCGGAAGGTATGCGCCGGATTCCATGAGTACGCAGTCCGGGGTCAGTTGCTGTATATAATTCATGTTGATGAGAAAGGACTTATGCACCTGTATAAAATTATTTTTATCTGCGACTTCACAGATTTCTTCTTCAAAAGATTTTCTGATGAAAAGGCTTTTTAATACTTCTCCGTCTGTCAGATGCACTTCTAATTTTCTCCCGGCATTTTCGATATATTCTATTTTAGAATAAGGCCGCTGCACCAGTCCGCCCGTTGTCTTGATGAGATACAAAGGCTCTGTTTTTGCATTCATGTAAGACATGGCGTAGTCGAGTGCTTCAAACAGTTTCCCCTCGTTAATCGGTTTTAAAAGATAGCGGATCGCCTGTACCCCGTAGGCGTCCAGTGCATAATCGTCCGAAGCAGTGATAAAGATGATTACATTGTTACAGCCAGAATCCCGCAGTTGTCTGCCGAGGTCGATACCTGTGCGGTCGGGCATCAGCATATCTAATATATAAATATCGGAGAATTGCCCCTTGGCTATTTCGGTGGACACTCTGGAAGAATCAGAAAATTTTTCCAAAACAAACTCGCTGTCTGGATTCTGAGATTTAAATTTTAATACCAGCTTTTCGATAGCAAGTAAATCTTTGATACTGTCATCACAAATCGTTATTCTCATGAAAATCCTCATTTCGTTCCTTTTTTGTTCTCATATAGGAAATTATGATAAATTTTCTCTCCACTTGTGGTAAAATTGAGGTATCTACACTATCACATTCTAACTACAAATGGAAGAGAAAATTTATGCCTGTTAAATATCAATATAACCCTATAAATCCCAATTCCCTTATCAGAAGGCTCAAATCCTTTTCTAAAATTATACAAATCCACAGGCATTTAATCAACCAGCCTGACGGCAAAGTTCTCGCAGGATTGCGAAAAATCAGGAGGAAACGCGAAAAATTGAAATGGCTGGGAAAACATACGAAGAATAAAATAGAGACAGACTGTGCAGGCGATATGGTGTAAATCACAGTAGGATTATTGGATATGGCAGTCTAAAAAAATAGAACAGGGAGGATATGTTATGAAAAAATGGAAACTGGTACTGATAATGGGAGCGATGATTTTTGCTTGTGTGGGATGTGGCGGGGAGGAAGCGGAACCGACAACAGAAATGTCGGCTGTAGAAATACAAGCGGTTAGCGATCCAGCAATTGATATGCAGACGGAAAGTGTGCCAACGAAAGATGAAGTGGAAGCAAAGAATGATAATTATGAAGACTTAGAGGAAAAGGGAAAGCTGGGCGAAAATGCAGTATTTGCAGAACAGATCCAGGCAGCGTTTGCGGGGAAAGATATGGAGGCACTCGCAGAGCTGTGTTCCTATCCTCTCGTGGTGAATGGAGAGGTGATTGAGGACAAAGAAGCCTTTCTTGCTTTGGGAGCGGATGCTGTTTTTACGGAGGAGCGTTGTGCTGTGATCGAGGCGGTGGATGCTTCGACAATGGAGGAAACGATGGCAGGAGTTATCATGGGCGATGCCACACCGAATGTTATTTTTAAAGCGGTGGATGGAAAACTTGGAATAACGGGAATTAATTGACCTGTCCAAATTCCCCATATGTTCCCTTTGTTGTTTTTTTAATATCATAAAGCGCCTCGTCCGCATGGCTTAAAAGTACAGACACATCCGCTCTCGAATCCGCAGTCCACGAAAAACCTGCAGATGCGCTGAGCGTTTGTGTTTTTGTATCAGATAACGCAATATTTTTCTTGCTAAGAACAGAATAAAAATGCTCTAAATAACGAACAATATCTATTCTGCTGTCACAATCGAAAATCATCATACAAAACTCATCGCCGGAACGTCTTGAAGTCAGATAGTGTTCTGAGGGCATGGCATGAAGAATTTCAGCAAAACATTGAAGGTATTTATCACCACTATCATGCCCAAAGCTATCATTGATTCCTTTAAAATAATCCAAATCCAGCATAACGGCAGCGCATATTTTTCCCTTTGGCATATCCCGCAGGATATTTTGCGCCAGTTGCTGAAAATATTGGTATTTATAGAGTTTTGTGAGCGCGTCATGTGTATTCTCGTAACGCATACGTATTTTTTCCGTCATATCTGGCGTAACATCTATGATGACGCCAAGTTTCCCGGTCTGTGATTCGGACATATGAATGCGCACATATTTTGTATCGCTGATTCGATAAACATCCTCCTCGCTTTCAACAGGCTCTCTTGTAATATCATTCATATAGCTGTCAAAAGCATTTGTATTTTGACAAAGTTCATTTACCTTCTCTGTCGGAATTTCCAACAGCTTCCCGATTCCCGAAGTGACAAAAGCATGGTCGTTTCCGTTTTCATATTCATATGCCGCCAGCGGAATACCGCTGACGTCGATAATGGCTGATATTCTGTCTGAAAGATTGATAATACTTTTCACCATGGTATTGATTCCGCTGCTCAGTTCTTCAAATTCACGGTTTCCGCCGACCGTTACGGTTGTGTAAAGATTTCCCTCCGTGATAGCCGACAAACTTTCCAAAATACTGTGTATGCCATCAATTACCTTCCATTTGACAAGACAGTACAGAAGCAGGATGACTGCCGCTTCGATGAATAACAGGTAAATCAATGTTTGAATTGTGTTTTTCATAAGCTCCTGAAACAAAATATCTTTCG
>JAMPCE010000015.1 GCA_023666335.1 bacterium | reverse complement strand
AATGGAGCATGATATCGGGACTTAGACATCGTTTGATTCACGATTATGATGGAACGAATTGGAATATTATTGCCGACATAGTGTTCGAGGAAATCCCTATACTAATTGAAGAACTGAAAAAGTTTTTCCGCTAATATTATGAAAGTACGAGATCAGGGGTTGCAGATTTTGTCCGTTCTGATATAATCGTCGCAGAATCAGCATCCTGCGACCAAAGAATTGCTGCGCAATTCTTTTTTAAATGATTTATTGCTATGGCTTCTGTGTTTATGGTATAATGAAGATAACATAGTGAATTAGTAGGAATTGTGCGTGGAGGACAACAGGATGGAGCGGAATCTGGACTTTGACAGGGAGATCGCAAGACGGGGAACAGGCTGTATCAAGTATGACTGCGCGGCGGAGCGCGGGATGCCCGAGGACGTGCTGCCGCTGTGGGTGGCGGATATGGACTTCGAGACGTCCTCCTATGTGCTGGACGCCATGCGGGAGCGCTTAGATCACGGGATCTTCGGCTACACTGAGGAGATAGCGGGATACTTTGAGAGCGTGCGGGACTGGATGCAGCGCCACCATGATTTCACGGTGGAAAAGTCGTGGCTCGTGAAGACGCCGGGGGTGGTCTTTGCATTGGCGATGGCGATCCAGGCTTACACCGAGCCCGGGGACGCGGTTCTTATCCAGCAGCCCGTCTATTACCCGTTCGAGGGGGTCATCCGCGACAACGGCAGGAAGATGGTCACGAATACCTTGCAGTTGGGCGAGGATGGCGGCTATCACATCGACTTCGAGGATTTTGAGCGGAAGCTTGTGGAGCATCAGGTGAAACTGTTTCTTCTTTGCAGCCCGCACAATCCTGTGAGCAGGGTGTGGACGAAGGAGGAACTGCTCCGGCTGGGCGACCTTTGCCTGAAACATCGGGTGATCGTGGTCAGCGACGAGATTCACGCTGATTTTGCCTTTCAGGGGAAGCACCACGTCTTCGCGGCGCTGAAAAAGGAGTATGCGGAATGTTCCGTCATCTGCACCTCTCCCAGCAAGACGTTCAATTTGGCGGGGCTTACCCTTTCCAATATTTTTATCCCGAACGGGGAACTGCGGAGGCGTTTTCGGAAGTGCGTGGACGCCGCGGGGGTCAGCGAGCTCAATGTGATGGGACAGGTGGCATGCAAGGCGGCTTATACGCAGGGCGAGGAGTGGTATCAGGCAATGATGCGCTATGTGGCGGAGAATATCGCCTTTATCCGGACGTATGTGGAGGAGAATCTGCCCGGCGTGCGGATGGCGCCGCATGAGGGGACCTATCTGGTGTGGCTGGATTTTAGAGAATTGGGCTTGAGCGAGGCAGCCTTGGAGCATAAGATCGCCCATGAGGCGAAGCTGTGGCTGGATGGCGGCGGGATGTTCGGCGCGGGCGGCGCCGGTTTCCAGCGCGTCAATGCGGCATGTCCGAGAAAACTCCTGCGGGAGGCATTGGAGCGGATCCGAGCGGTGATATAAACGCCGCAGGGTCCGCTTTTATATTACGAAGTCAATAATTTGACACCCATTACGGGAAAATATTCTACGAATTGTGAAGTGTAGTTGACATTTTAGGAAATAGTTGTTAAAATGTAATTGACTACAAAAAGTAGTCAAATGAGAACGAGTATCAATATGCCTGACAAAGTTTTACTTTACATAGAGTAAGATTTGGCAGGAGTGTAAAAGGGGTTGCGGTGCGGACGATTGCGATGAGCGATGGTCCGTACCGCTGTTTTAAAACAGTCTTGCAGTTTTTGGAGGGTCTGCTATAATATGCAATAGAATACTAAATTGATGGGGATTCTATGCTAACGGAGCGCGTTGTGAGATGAAAGAAAGGATTTATTTGGACAATGCAGCCACTACCGTGATGCCGGAGGCGGTATTGCAGGCGATGCTGCCGTATTTCAGGGAAAGTTACGCGAATCCCTCCGCTATTTACGGGTTTGCCGGAGAGGCGAAGAAAGCGGTGCGGACGGCAAGGGAGCAGGCGGCGGCTCTGATCGGCGCGCAGCCGACCGGAATCTACTTTACGGCGGGCGGCACTGAGTCCGATAACTGGGCGATCCGCGCGGCAGCGGAGGGGCTTAAGGATAAGGGCAGGCACATTGTCACCACGAAGATTGAGCACCACGCTGTGCTGCACACCTGTCGGTATCTTGAGCGGCAGGGGTATGAAGTGACGTATCTGGATGTGGACGGCGGGGGAAAGGTCGCGCCGGAGGCGATTGATGCGGCGATCCGCCGGGATACCATACTGATCTCCGTGATGGCGGCAAATAACGAGATCGGCACATTGGAGCCGATCGCGCAGATTGGAGAGATCGCCCGCAGGAGAGGCGTCCTTTTTCACACGGACGCGGTGCAGGCATACGGGCATATCCCGCTGGACGTGGAAGCCATGCAGGCGGATCTGCTTTCGGCAAGCGGTCATAAATTTGGAGGTCCGAAAGGCGCGGGTATCCTTTACTGCCGCGAGAATGTGCGGCTTCGTCCTCTTCTGCACGGCGGTGCGCAGGAGCGGGGACGCAGGGCGGGGACGCTTAACGTGCCGGGTATCGTGGGCTTCGGAAAGGCGGCTGCGCTTGCGGGAGAGACCCTGCACGAGAGGATGGAGCGGGAGCGTGCTCTGCGGGATCGTCTGATCGGACGGGTGCTTCGGGAGATTCCGGACAGCCGCTTGTGCGGACCTGAAAGGGACAGGCTTCCGGGCAATGCGCATTTCTGCTTTTTGGGCGTGGAAGCGGAATCTCTGTTGATCTTACTGGATCAGCGGGGCATCTGCGCTTCGGGCGGTTCCGCTTGCGCCTCGGGTTCGCAGGAGCCTTCTCATGTGCTTTCGGCTATCGGCATATCGGGGGATGTGGCGCGCGGTGCGCTGCGGCTTACGCTGTCGGCGGAGAATACGGAGGAGGAGATCGACGAGACGGCGGAGGCGCTGAAAGAGTGTGTTGGGCGGCTGCGGGAGTACAGGATCAAAGGATTGTGAAACACGCCCAAAATGATTAAGATTGTACAAATAGCATAACCAACGCAGACGCGCTTGCATGAATTAGAAGAAAAGAGGATAAGCAAATGGATAGGAACAGAGAGAGGATCGAGTACCGCCTCGGGAAAATAGGGAGTTTCGCGCCGCTTGCCGTGGCGGCGGCGATGATTCTGTGGGCGGCGGTGAGCCGATCCAATGTAAACGGGTATGTGCTGGCGTTTTTTGCAGTGCTTATAACGGGTGTTATTTTTACAAAGGATGAAAAGGCGTACGGGGAAGCGCTGGTATACGGTCTGAGCAAGCCGATGTTTGGCGTGATCGTGCTGGCGGTGATCCTGGCGGCGGTCTCCGGCAAATTGATCTCGGCGAGCGGTATGGTGCAGACGATCGCTTCCTATGTGGTGGCGGCAGGCTTTACGGGAAGACTGTTTGCAGCGGCGGGCTTTCTCATCACCTGTCTGCTGGCGTTTGCCACGGGCACTTCGGTCGGCACTTATTTTGTGGTGGTTCCGATTCTGTTTCCTGTGGGCGTGATGGCGGGTGTGTCGCCGGAATTTATGATCGGCGCGATCGTGTCGGGCGCGGCGTTCGGCGATAATCTCGGACCGATCTCGGATACCACGATCGCTTCCTCTGCGACTCAGCACGCGGATCTGGGAACGGTGGTAAAGACCAGGATGCGTTACAGTCTGCCTGCGGCGGCAGGGGCATTGCTCCTGTTTTTGCTGTTTGCAAAGACGACGGAAGCTTCCGCCGAAAGCGCGGCGTCGGAGGTTGTCGCAAAGCCGCTCAGTCTGGTCATGCTGGTGGTGCCTGTGGTGATCATCGCGCTCTGCATGATGAAAAAACATCTGATCACCGCCCTTTCCTGGGGGATTCTTTCCGGGATCGCCGCAGGGCTTCTTTCCGGCATCTACAAGGTGTCGGATCTGATCGCCTTTCCCGGCGACTTTTCCGTATCTGGCATCGTGATCGAAGCCGTTACGGGGACGGTCGGGACGGTGGCGATGCTGATCGGCGTGTTTGCCCTGCTGGGCGTGCTGGAACGCAGCGGCTTCTTTGAGGATGTGGGCGCGCTTCTCGTGCGCCTTGCGAAAACAGAGCGCAGCACGGAGGCGACGATCGTGTTTTCCGTGGGTATCTTAAGCATGGTAACGGGTGTTATTTCAGTGGCGATCGTGGCGCTTGGCGATCTGATCTGTGAGATCGGGGAAAAGGCGGGCGTGGACAGATACCGCCGCGCGAATCTGATGGACTGTACCGGCTGCGTATTCTGCTTTCTCGCGCCGTGGACGGTGCACTGTGTGATTCCGGCGCAGCTTTCCGCGCAGTTTGGTGAGGGGACAGCCGTTGCGCCCGGATCGGTGCCGTTTGTAAATTTCTATTCACTGTGTATGCTGGTCATCCTTGCGGTGGCGGTAATCACAGGATACGGGCGGCAGAAATGGCAAGTTAAAAGATGATTTAATAATAAATGTTATTCTATATAAAACAAGAAAGAAAGACGGGAAAACAAAGATGAAGACAAAGATGGAAAATCAGACGGAATCATTGCGGACACAGACAGCGCACGATCGTGCGGCGGGCAGGGGAAAAACGTACGATATGGCTTACATAGCCGTGTTTGCCGTACTTATAGCGATCTGCTCGTGGATCTCCATTCCGACGGTGGTTCCTTTTACCTTACAGACTTTCGCGGTCTTTCTTGCGGTGACAGTGCTGGGCGGCAGACGGGGGACGCTGGCGGTCATGATCTATATTTTGCTGGGTGCGATCGGACTTCCGGTTTTTTCCGGCTTTCGCGGGGGCATCGGCGTCCTTTTGAATACGACGGGCGGCTACATCATCGGCTTTCTCTTTGCAGGGCTCATCATGTGGCTGATGGAGCGGTTGTTTGGCAGAAAGCTCTGGGCGCAGGCGGTCGGGATGACGCTTGGCATGATTGCTTATCTGTCTGTTGGCACGGTGTGGTTTATGGCAGTCTATCTGCATCAGACCGGTCCGGTTTCGCTTGCGGCGGTGCTTGGCTGGTGTGTGATCCCGTTCCTGATTCCGGATGTCGTCAAGATGGCGCTTGCGCTTTCCCTCGGGAATGTACTGCGGAAGCGGCTTGCGGGGATGCTGGGGGAGTAAGAAGCGGATAAATTTGAGGAAGTCTTGCAGAAGAATATATGTCTTGCAAATTGCAATACTATGTAGTACAATTCTTTTGAAGGAGAGGTGCCTTTTATGAAAGACTCGACCGTAAGCGCAAGAGTAGAAAATGGTGTAAAGGCGGAAGCCGAGGCGATTCTTCAAAAGTTGGGGATTCCGGTTTCGGTTGTCATCAATTCGCTTTATCGGCAGATCATATATCGGCATGGGATTCCGTTTTCTCTGACCGTTCCGAGTGAGCCGCAAACGCTTGATAATATGTCTGATGCCGAATTGAATGAAAAATTGCAGCATAGTTATGAGCAGTCGCTTGCCGGAGAGGGGACTCCTTATACGCAGGCGTTTGCGGAACTGGAAAGAGGACTTGGATCATGGATTCCTACGAAGTGATCATGACGCCGGACGCGGTGAAAGATATGACGGAATTGCGGGATTATATCGCAAATGTTCTCCTTGTGCCAGAAACCGCGTTACAATATATTCGGTCTGTCCGGGAAACAGTCGGTAAGCTGGAATATATGGCGGCAAGTATTGCGCCGATTGCGGACGAACCGTGGCATTCGCGCGGTATTCGCAGGATCTGTGCAAGGAATTTTAATATCTATTACAGAATACAGGAAAATGAAAAACGGGTTTATGTTCTAAATATTATTTATAACAAGCGGGATCAGCTGCGGATGCTCGCGCAGATGTGAGATGATTGAACGTCTGTCATAATGAGACGGCGGGGCTTGACTTTTGCACCCTTTCCCGTTATTATATCATAGTAAATAGATGGGAATAATATAGATAATAGATAGCGACATGGAGGGAAAAATGGACAGGCTGATTTATCTGGACAACGCGGCGACGACTGCGGTAAAGGAGGAAGTATACGAAGCGATGCAGCCGTATTTTTGCGAACTGTACGGGAATCCGTCGAGCATCTACCGCTTTGCGGGGGAGAGCAGGAAAGCGGTCGAGGCGGCGAGAGCCACGGTGGCGGAATTTCTACACGCGAAACCGGAAGAGATCTACTTTACGGGCGGCGGCAGCGAATCGGACAACTGGGCAATCAAGGCGGCGGCGTTTGCAAACCGCGAAAAGGGAAAGCATATCATTACCTCCGCCATCGAGCACCATGCCGTCCTGCACACCTGCGAATATCTGGAAAAGCTGGGCTTTGCGGTCACTTATGTGGGAGTCGATGAAAACGGCGTCGTCAAACTCGATGAACTGGAGGCGGCGATTCGGGAGGACACGATCCTCATCACGGTCATGTTCGCCAACAATGAGATCGGAACGATCCAGCCGATTCGGGAGATTGGGGAGATCGCGCGCAGACACGGGATCCTGTTTCACACCGATGCCGTACAGGCGTACGGTCATGAGCGGATCGACGTGGAGGCGCAAAACATCGACCTGCTTTCCGCGAGCGGTCATAAATTTGGCGGCCCTAAAGGCGTAGGGATCCTGTATATCCGTAAGCCCGTAAAGATTGGTCCCTTTATCCACGGCGGGGCGCAGGAGCGGGGCAGGCGGGCAGGGACCCACAATACGCCCGCTATCGTCGGTTTCGGGAAAGCGACTGAGATCGCAAAGAGAGAACTTGAGAAAAAGCGCGCCGAAGAAAGTGAATTGCGGGATTATCTGATCGACAGGATACTTGCGGAGATACCCTACACGCGGCTGAACGGCAGCCGCACAAAACGGCTTTCCAATAACGCAAATTTCTCTTTCCGCTTCATTGAGGGTGAGTCCCTGCTCATCCTGCTTGACCAGAAAGGGATCGCGGCGTCCAGCGGTTCCGCCTGTACTTCCGGCTCGCTCGATCCGTCCCATGTGCTGCTGGCGATCGGGCTGCCCCACGAGATCGCGCACGGGTCGCTTAGGCTGACGCTCTCCGAGGAGACGACGAAAGAGGAACTGGATTATGTGGTGGAGGAACTGAAAAAGATCGTGGAGAGGCTGCGCAGTATGTCGCCGCTCTATGAAGATTTCCTGAGAGAAAAGTAAAAAAAGAATTAAAAAAACAATTGTTATTTTATAAAAGAGGAGACGACAAAAATGAGTGAGATATTGGAATACAGTGAAAAGGTAATGGATCATTTTAACAATCCGCGGAATATGGGGGAGATCGAAGACGCGAGCGGCGTCGGAACCGTGGGAAACGCGAAATGCGGCGATATCATGCGGATCTATCTGGATATCGACGAAGAGCAGATTATCAGAGACTGCAAATTCAAGACATTCGGCTGCGGCGCGGCGGTGGCGACCAGCAGCATGGCGACGGAGCTGATCAAAGGAAAATCGGTGGAGGATGCTCTGAAACTGACCAACAAAGCAGTTCGGGAAGCCTTAGGCGGGCTTCCCGAAGTGAAAGTGCACTGTTCCCTCCTGGCGGAGGAGGCGGTTCATGCGGCGCTGTGGGACTATGCCGAAAAAAACGGTCTGCACATCGAGGGATTGAAAGCGCCGGTGAGGGATATTGAAGAAAGAACTACACCGTAAACCGCTGCGTCTTCTCGTTCTGCGCATCGCTTAAGTCCACCAGGATCTGCGTATCTTCGTAGCAGTCCCTGATGGAATCCGCCACGAGCTGCATTCCTGCGCTGGTCTCTTCGGCGGAAGCGGAGTTTTCCTCCACAACGCTGCTTAAGTTCGACACGGAATCCGCTACTACATCTTTTAATTCGTTCAAGATGTCCGTCTGTCTGCCGATCTCCATCGCCACGTTGTCCACCGCGTTGATCTCTTTGTACAGATTGTCAAAGGCATCTTTTGTATCTTGCAGCTGCTGCTGTTGTTCTGACACACTTGTCATAACTTCCTGCATCCTGCGTGTGGACATTTCCACATTCGTGGTGAGTTCTTTGACGACCGTTTCGATTCCGGCAGCGCTCTCCGCCGATTTCTCCGCGAGTGTCCGGATCTCCTCCGCCACAACCGCAAAGCCTCTGCCAGCCTCTCCGGCGCGGGCGGATTCGATACTCGCATTCAGGGAAAGCAGGTTGGTCTGCGCGGTCATTTCCTTGATCACTTCCACCATCGTATTGATGTGAGAAGCGGATTCGTTGGTCTGTTCCGTCTGCTCTGCGACCTCGCGGATCACGTTGGTGGTATTTTCCGTGATCACATAAAGCTTGCGGATGCTCTCGGAGGCATTGTCCGAGAACTTCATCATGGTATCTACGGAAGTGCCGAGTTTGTCCATTTCCGTCTTTTCCACATCGACGACGTCGCCCAGTTTCTGGACCTTATCATTGACGACCTCCGTCTCTTCGGCAAGGCTCATAGTGCCTTTCGCCATCTCCTCCACCGCCTGGTTCGTGTTGTGGATGCTGGTGGTGATATCGCTGAATTTACTGCTGAAATCTTCACTGCTCCGTTTCAATTGTACGCTGGCGCTGCTTACTTCGCCGATCATTCCGGCAAGGGAAAGCTTTACCTGATTTAAGGACTGCGCGATCTTTCCGATCTCGTCGGTGCGGTTGACCAGTTTCGGCTCGATCTCAAAGGAGAGATTGCCCTCCGCGATCTTCCGCAGGTTTGCTTCCACTTTTCGGATCCCGCGCGCCAGCCGTCTTCCGGCGAAAATGGCAATCGCCAGTACGATCACTAAAATGCTCACGATGATTGCTGCGTAGGCGATCAACCGCTGACGAAATTGCGTTTTGATCTCCGTTTCCTGCGCCTGGATCTCCGCCTGCATATCGTCTATGTAGTTTCCGGTCGTAATCACCCAGTTCCAGGGCGCAAACTTTTCGGAATAGGCAAGTTTCGGCGCTACCGTCACGCCGTCCGCCTTGGTAAAATAGAACTGGTTATAGCCGCCGCCCGCTTCCGCGGATTTCATGATGTTCTGAATGATCTTGACGCCGTTCTGGTCGGTCAGGTCGTAGCGGTTATTGCCCTCCTGCTCGGGCAGGATCGGGTGCATGACCAGATTGTAATCCGTATCGTCGATCCACATATAGCCGGAGTCGTCGTCGCGGTAGCGCATCACGCGGATCGCTTCTTTGGCAAGTTCCTTTGCTTCCTCTTCGGTCAGTTCGCCGGTCTGGCTGCGGTCGTAATAGCCCTGCACGATGGTGACAGCCGCCTGGATCTCCGATTTGATCTCCAGCTGATAACCCTGCCCGACGGTATCCTCGTAGGTCGCCAGATTCTGATTCATGGATTGTCTTAAGAAAGAGATGCCCAGTCCGCCCAAAAGCGCTACGGTCGCCGCGATCATGCCGAACATGATCAGCACCAGGACTGTGGCAATGCTGGTTGAACGCTGCGCTGTGTTTTTATCGTTCATATTGCCGCCCCCTATGTATAGTTTTTTGGATACTTCTATTATACTCCTTTGCGTGCATTTTTCAATGTTACAAAAATTTTATAAAATTATTAGCACTCACCTCTTTACAGTGCTGATAATCAGTTGTAATATGATGATAGAAATGTCGAGACTGTCTACTCGACGAAAGGGGAGGATGCTATGAACTTAACGAAATTTACACAGAAATCCATACAGGCGGTGGAGGGCTGCGAAAAACTCGCCTATGAGTACGGCAATCAGGAGATTGAAGAAGAACACCTGTTATTCAGCCTGCTCACCATCGATGACAGCCTGATTTTGAAGCTGATCGAGAAGATGGAGATACAGAAAGAATACTTTACAAACCGGGTGGAGCAGGGGCTTTCCAAACGCACGAAAGTGCAGGGCGGTCAGGTCTTTATCGGACAGGATCTGAATAAAGTCCTGATTGGCGCGGAGGATGAGGCGAAAGCGCTCGGCGACGAGTATGTGTCCGTGGAACATCTCTTCCTTGCCATGTTAAAGCATCCCAATAAGGAGATCAGGGAGATCTTTCGGGAGTTTGGCATCACAAAAGAGCGGTTTTTGCAGGCGCTGTCCACGGTGCGCGGCAACCAGCGCGTGACCTCGGACAATCCGGAAGCCACCTATGATACGCTGGAGAAGTACGGACAGGATCTGGTGGAGCGGGCGAGGAGCCAGAAACTCGATCCGGTCATCGGCAGGGATACGGAGATTCGCAATGTGATCCGTATCCTTTCCCGCAAGACGAAGAATAACCCCGTGCTGATCGGCGAGCCGGGCGTCGGCAAGACCGCCGTTGCGGAGGGACTGGCGCAGCGTATCGTTCGGGGCGACGTGCCGGAGGGTCTTAAGGATAAGAAGATCTTTTCTCTGGATATGGGCGCGCTTGTGGCGGGCGCGAAGTACCGCGGCGAGTTTGAGGAGCGCTTAAAAGCGGTGCTGGACGACGTGAAGAACAGCGACGGGCAGATCATCCTCTTTATTGACGAGCTGCACACCATTGTGGGCGCGGGCAAGACGGACGGCGCGATGGATGCGGGCAATATGTTAAAGCCGATGTTAGCCAGAGGTGAGCTGCACTGTATCGGCGCGACGACCTTGGATGAGTACCGCCAGTATATTGAAAAGGATGCGGCGCTGGAGCGGCGTTTCCAGCCCGTTATGGTCGAGGAGCCGACGGTCGAGGATACGATCTCAATCCTGCGCGGCTTAAAAGAGCGTTACGAGGTCTACCACGGCGTCAAGATCATGGACAATGCGCTGGTCAGCGCGGCGGTGCTCTCAAACCGCTACATTTCCGACCGTTTCCTGCCGGATAAGGCGATCGACCTGGTGGACGAGGCGTGCGCCCTGATCAAGACGGAACTTGACTCTATGCCGACGGAGTTAGACGAGCTGCGCCGCAGGGTCATGCAGTTGGAGATCGAGGAGACCGCCCTGAAAAAGGAAGATGACAACTTAAGCAGGGAGCGCCTTGCCAATCTGCAAAAGGAGCTTGCGGAGTTGAAAGAGGAGCTGCAAAACCGCATGGCACAGTGGGAGAACGAAAAGGCATCCGTGGAAAAATTATCGAAAATCCGCGAGGAGATAGACGATGTGAACAGCCAGATCCAGATCGCCCAGCAGGACGGGGATTATGAGAAAGCGGCGGAATTGAGTTACGGGAGGCTTCCGGCGCTCAGACAGCAGTTGGAGATCGAGGAGGAAAAGGTCGGCGAGGAGGAACTTTCTCTGGTGCACCAGAGCGTATCGGACGAGGAGATCGCAAAGATCATTTCCCGCTGGACGGGCATTCCGGTGGCAAAGCTGACGGAGAGCGAGCGCAACAAGACCCTGCATCTGGACGAGGAGCTGCACAAGCGGGTGATCGGGCAGGACGAGGGCGTCTCAAAGGTAACAGATGCTATTATTCGTTCCAAAGCGGGGATCAAGGATCCGACGAAGCCCATCGGTTCTTTCCTGTTCCTCGGTCCTACGGGTGTCGGCAAGACGGAACTGGCAAAGGCGCTGGCGGCGTCCCTGTTTGATGACGAGACGAACATGGTGCGCATCGACATGAGCGAATATATGGAGAAACATTCGGTATCCAGGCTGGTGGGAGCGCCTCCCGGATATGTGGGATATGAGGAGGGCGGACAATTGACCGAAGCGGTCAGGAGGAAACCGTACTCGGTGGTGCTCTTCGATGAGATCGAAAAGGCGCATCCCGATGTGTTCAATGTGCTCCTGCAAGTGCTGGACGACGGGCGCATCACGGATTCGCAGGGCAGGACGGTCGATTTCAAAAATACGATCCTCATCATGACTTCCAATATCGGCGCGGACTATCTGCTGGACGGGATCGATGTGGAGGGAGCGATCACGCCGCAGGCGGAAGAACTGGTGATGGGCGAACTGCGCAGCCATTTCCGACCGGAATTTTTGAACCGTCTGGACGAGACAATCCTCTTTAAGCCTTTGACAAAGGGAAATATCAGCGGCATCATCGGACTCATCGTGGCGGACTTGAACAGGCGGCTGGCGGACAGGGAGCTGTCGATCGAGCTTGCGCCCGAGGCGGCGCAGTTCATCGTGGACAATGCCTACGATCCCGTCTACGGGGCAAGACCTTTGAAGCGTTATATCCAGAAGCATGTGGAGACGCTGTCCGCAAGGCTCATCCTTTCCGATCAGGTGGAAGCGAAAGATACGATCCTCATCGCGGCGGAGAACGGGGCGTTGACGGCGCGGAAGAAATAAAGTATTCTAAGGGATAGAAGAAAAAAGGCGATCGGAAGGAAAAGACGATGAGATATCCCAAATTCTTAGAGGAAAACGGTACGATTGGTTTCGTGGCGCCCTCCTGCGGGTGCGCCACGGAGCCTTACAGGAGCGGATTTGACAGTGCGCAGAAAAAGTGGCGGGAAATGGGGTATCGGCTGTGGCTCGGTCCGAACTGCTATGCCGGGGACGGCGTCGGCATCAGCAGCACGCCGTCTGCGTGCGGACGGGAGTTGACGGACGGCTGGTGCGATCCAAAGAACGACTGTCTCATTTCCTGCGGCGGCGGCGAGCTGATGTGCGAGATTCTGGACTATGTTGACTTCGAACGCATTGCAAAAGCGGAACCGAAGTGGTATCTGGGTTACTCTGACAATACCAATTTTACCTTTCTGCTTACGACACTTTGTGATACGGCTTCCGTTTACGGTCCCTGCGCGGGAACGTTCGGCATGGAGCCGTGGCACGAATCGCTGACGGATGCGATGGCGCTTCTGCGGGGAGAAAAACTGACTATGACGGGATACGACCGCTGGGAAAAGGAATCCCTGAAAGGGGAAGAGAATCCCTGCGCGCCTTACAATCTGACAGAAACCTCGGTTCTGAAATATCTTCTGCCGGATGGCAGGACGAACGTGGCAAGCCTTGCGATGACTGACGGATCATACATCGGCGAGGACGGCGCGCCGCAGATCGACTTTTCGGGCAGGCTCCTCGGCGGCTGCATGGATTGTCTGGTCAATTTTCTGGGCACCGGGTATGATAAAGTGACGGATTTTGTGGAGCGTTACCGGAACAACGGCATTCTCTGGTTCTTAGAAGCCTGCGACTTAAACCTCATGGGCATCCGCCGCGCCATGTGGCAGATGGAGCATGCGGGGTGGTTCAAACATTGCAGCGGCTTTCTGATCGGCAGACCCAGGATCGGCATGGATGCGGAAGAATTTGGGATCGACGAATATCAAGCCGCAACGGAGATGCTTCGGAAATATCATGTGCCCGTTCTCATGGATGTGGATATCGGGCATCTTCCGCCGTCCATGCCTCTGATCTGCGGCAGCATGGCGCGGGTGACAAGCGACGGGAAAACCTACCGGGTGGAGATGGAGCTACGGTGAGTGAGACAGGCGGCGTGTCAGAGATGTATTTTGACAGGTAACGGTTGAATATATCAGGTGTTATTTGTAAGAGAGGCGGGTGTATATATGCCGAAAGATCCAGTGATGTTGTTGAGTTATGTAAACTTAAAACTACGCGATTTTTATGACAGTCTGGATTCGCTCTGTGAGGATCTGGATGCAGATCGCAGCGAGTTGATCGAAAAACTGGCAAATATTGACTATCATTACGATGAGGAGAAAAATCAGTTTGTCTGAAAAAATAAAAATTACAGTCGTTATGGATGACGAAAAACAGACAAGGATTCTGGTGACACAGGATCCTTTTGTGACATTACTGCCAGTTTTGCTGGAAAATCAATTGCTTACGGACAGTCTGTGCGGCGGCAGGGGAGAGTGCGGCGGCTGCACAGTGCAGTTTCTGGACGGCGCGACAATGCCGACCGCTATGGAGCGAAAGCGTTTCTCACCGGAAGAGCTGCGGCAGGGATACCGACTTGCCTGCACGGCGAAGCCCCGGACGGACTGCGTGGTCAGACTGCCGCGTCATGAGGGGGCAAATGTGCCTGTCCTGACAAAAACGATACCCCTGTCAGAAAATATTGACTCAATCAGTCAAGAAAAATCCCAATCTGAAAATCGAATATCGGATGTTACGAAATCCACGAAAGACGGGTTAAAAATATCGAATGTTATTTTAACAAACCAATCAGGCGATATGGATTGTATGATCGCGGTGGATCTGGGCACCACCACCATAGCGATGCAGTTGATGTCTCTGGCGGCGGGAGAGGTACTGGATACTTACTGCGAGCATAACCCGCAGCGGCGTTACGGTGCGGATGTGCTTTCCCGCATTCAGGCTTCCTGCACGGGACACAGGGAAGAATTGCAGCGGCTGGTCTGCGAAACGCTCTTGCGGGGCGTAAAGCGGTTCCTCACGTCCGGCAAGGCGCGGCTTTGCGGGATGTGTGTCGCGGGAAATACCGCGATGGAGCATCTGCTGATGGGATATGATGTACAGAGTTTAGGGAGGAGCCCTTTTACGCCTGTGGAGATCGGGGTGCAGGAGACGACGCTTTCCGCGCTGTTTGCGTGTCTTGCGGACGATACGGGTCTTTTGTCAGGTCTGTCCGCCGATTCCGTGACTGCGCTTGGAACGCTGCCCGTCTATCTCACCCCCGGTATCAGCGCCTTTGTGGGCGGCGATATCGTGGCGGGGCTTTATGCGCTGCGGATGCTGCCCGCTTTCGCGGATGCCGGAGGCGAACGGATGCAGGTCGGCGAAACCGGACGGACACAGGACGAAAGGGCTGACGCTGCGGCATCGGCAGGCAGGGTTCGGTTCTTGGTCGATCTGGGGACGAACGGGGAAATTGCGCTTACGGACGAAAGACGCATGCTTGTCACAGCCACGGCTGCGGGTCCTGCCTTTGAGGGCGGCGCGGAAAGCGCGCTTTTCGGTACGGATCGGATTGCCCTTGCCGCGTCGTTTTTGCGGCGGGGTATTCTGGATGAGACGGGACTTTTGGCGGAGCCCTATTTTTCGGAGGGAGTGCCTGTGGAGACGGGGCGGATTCCCCTGTTTGTAAAGCCGGGGCAGTCCTGTCGTATGAAAAAGGAAGATATCCGCGCCTTGCAGATGGCGAAAGCCGCCATACGCGCAGGAATCGAGATCCTGTGGGAGGAGATGGGACGTCCGCGGGTCGAGCGGCTGTATCTGGCGGGCGGTTTCGGCTATGAATTGGATGTGGAGGCGGCTTTTGCCATCGGGCTTCTGCCCGCAAAGCTGCGCGGCAGGGTGCAGGCTGTGGGGAATACGTCGCTTGCGGGCGCGTTTCTGATGGGACGTGCGCTCCTTGCGGGCAGGCTCGAAAGAGAAGCCCTTGAGGATGTGCTTTCTGCAAAAGCTGTGACGGAAAGCATCAATCTGGCGAAGCGGGAGAACTTTGCGGGGCTTTATCTGAACTATATGAATCTGGAGGAAAATTGAGAGATTTTCATCATTGGCATTTTAAGGTTAGCTTAAGACAGAACCTCTTTTCCTTTAAGGATGGCGTGCTATCCTGACAGCATAAAAGGAGGGAAAAAATCATGTGGACGAGAAGAAAATTAAAAGAACGGGCAAAGGAAGCCCTACAGAGAAACTATTGGAAGCTGGTGCTGGTGTCGGCGCTCCTCATGCTGCTTGGCTGTGAGGCAGGCGGCTACAATTTTTCCACGAAAGTCTGGAAGAACTCGGACGACGGAATGGCGGAGAGCGTGGCGGACGAGGTCGTTGTCGTGGACGGCGAACCGGGGCTGCCCGAAGCGGATGTGGTCGCATCGATAATAATCGGACGAGATGAGATCGAACTGGGGAAGACCGGTCTTAAGGTCGGCGCGGATGAAATCGTTGCGGGCGTTGTTGTGGCATGCGTCATTCTAATCGCGGTCATCGTTCTGCTGGCGGTCGTTGTGGCGGCGGACATTTTCCTCATCAACCCCTTTGATGTGGGCGGGAAGCGTTTTATGCGGAAGAGTATCGAGGACGCGGCGCAGGTAAAGGAGGTCGCTTACGCTTACGATCACTCCTACAAAAATGTGGTGAAAGTCATGTTCTGCCGCGACCTCTATACCGTGCTGTGGACACTTCTGTTCATCATCCCGGGCATCGTAAAGATGTACCAGTACCTCATGGTGCCGTATATTCTCTCGGAAACGCCCGATATGGACTGCCGTGAGGCGCTTGACAAAAGCCGTGATATGATGGACGGCAACAAATGGAAAGCTTTCGTGCTGGGGCTGTCGTTTATCCTCTGGGACCTTCTGGGCGCGCTCACGCTCGGCATCGTGGAAGTCTTCTATGTGAATCCGTACCGCAATCTGACGTTCGCGGCGCTCTACGACGAACTAAAAATAACGCATGTTACCGATGCGCTGCCGCAAACTGTCACAGAGTAACTGCTCGCGAAAGGAAATTTCATATGGCATATAGAATCTTAGTGGCAGACGACGAGGCGGAGATCCGCGACGTGCTCCGCCTGTATCTGGAAAAAGAGGGATACGAGATCGTGGAGGCGGCGGACGGGCTTACCGCCGACCGCCTGTTAAAAACGGAAAAGATCGATCTGGCGATCCTTGACATCATGATGCCGGGCTTAGACGGCTATCGGATCCTGCGCAATATCAGGGAGAGCAACAATCTTCCGGTGCTCATGCTCTCGGCAAAGAGCGGGGATTCGGACAAGATCCTGGGATTGGATCTGGGCGCGGACGATTATATTACGAAGCCTTTCGTCCCGCTGGAGGCTGTGGCGCGCGTGAAATCGAATCTGCGCAGGTTTTACGCGCTCGGTGCGGGAGAAAAGGCGGGAGCCGGGGACGGCGTGCTGACGCTGGGAGATCTGCGTCTGGAGCAGGATGCCTGTCTCCTGTACCGAAAGGGAGAACGGATCGAACTGACCTCCGTGGAATTCCGCATCCTGAAACTCTTTATGGAACATCCCGGCAAAGTGTTTACCAAGCAGCTGCTTTTCGAGGCGGGCTGGGAAGAAAACTATATGCTTTCCGACAATAACGTGATGGTGTGCATCTCGAAGCTGCGCGCGAAGCTCGCCCACGACGGCAAAGAATACATCACCACCATCCGGGGGCTTGGCTACCGCATGGAGAAGGAGTGAGAAAACGCCTATGAGCAAACAGAATCTGAGGTGGTTTTTGATCGGGCGCTTTCTCGTCCTGATGGCGGTCATGTATGTGTGCGGGGAGCTGCTCAACATTTTCTATAATATTATCGGTTTTCCCCTGTTGTATCGTCTCCTCTCGTATCTGGATATCCGGTTTGTGAGCGACGGCAGCGTGGTCGCGGATTTATTACACCTGTTATTTTATTTTTTTGTCGATCTTCTGCCAAGCGGGATCTCGGAATGGGTAAAAAGCGTGATCGACGGCAGCGGATGGGGCTTTCAGATCGGTGTGAACGCCGCTTATGACGGTTCGATCATGAGCCGCATCCTGCGCTTTGCCCTGTTCTGGATCGTCCTGATCCTGTTGGAATTGCGGATGGCGCCCTATCTGGCAGGCGCTTTCTTTTACTGCCGCATGGTGGCAAAGAAGATGAACGAGCTTCTGGAGGAGGAAAAGGAACAGCAGCAGGCATTTGAGCGGCGACGAAGTCTCCTCCTGTCGGATATCGCCCATGACATCAAGACGCCGATCACCACAATCTGCGGCTACAGCAGAGCCTTGTCGGAGGGCGTGGTGGAGGCGGAAAAGCGGCAGGCATATCTGGACGTGATCTATCAGAAGTCTCTGCGGATGGACGAACTGCTCACGCTTCTGTTTGAGTATGTGAAGCTGGACAGCGAAGGGTTTACCCTGCACAAAGAGCAGGGAGATCTGGCGGAACTTTTGCGGGAGATGACAGCCCTCCTCTATGCGGACTTTGAAGAGAAAAAAATAACAGTCGTTACTGAAATAGAAGAAGAGGACGCGGCGTTTGTGATGGACAGATTGCAGCTCGGGCGGGCAATCACGAATCTGCTCACAAACGCGCTCCGCTACGGGAAAGAGGGCGGACGGGCGCTGGTACGTCTGTCAGACGGCGAGATCACGGTGGCGGACGACGGGGAACCGATCGATCCTGCTTTTGCCGAACACATCTTTGACCCGTTTACCAGAGCGGATCGGGCGCGGACTTCCACGGGCGGCAGCGGACTCGGTCTCGGGATCGCCAAAAAGATCGTGGAGATGCACGGGGGAAAGCTTGTGCTGAATCAGAACTTTGGCGGGGGCTATACGAAAGCGTTTCAGATCCGGCTCCCGCTGTGAGCGGCTGTCGGAATCTGCGGGCATACATCGGCATATATATGAGAATAAGAAAGAATAACGGGTGTTGTCCTGTGGGAAATGGGAAAGACAGGGTGTTTGCGGGTGCGGCGCTTCTTTTGTGCGCGGCGCTCCTTAGCGGATTCGGCATGATGGTGCATCGGGAGGAAGCGGGCGGGATCAATGAACAAATAACGGGTGTTATGAATGAAGAGGAAGAGCCGGAGCACACAAAGATCGCGCTCACGTTCGATGACGGACCGGATCCCGTCTATACGCCGCAGCTTTTGGACGGCTTGAAAGAACGGGAGGCGAAAGCGACTTTTTTTCTGATGGGAAAGCAGGCTGAAAGCTATCCGGAGCTGGTGAAACGGATTCGGGAGGAGGGGCATCTGATCGGCAATCATACTTACAGCCACCTCCAGCTTAACAAGAACAATCGGGAGGCTTTTAAGGCGGAACTTGTAAAGACCAATGAGCTGCTCTTAGAGATCACGGGGGAGGAGACGGCGTTTGTGCGTCCGCCCTACGGGAGCTGGGATAAAGAATTGGAGACGGAGCTTACGATGCTTCCCGTGCTCTGGACGATCGACCCGCTGGACTGGTGCAGCGACAATGTGCAGGGGATCGTGAAAAAGGTCACGGACCGGGCGGAAGAAAATGCGATCATCCTGATGCACGACGCGTATCCCTCCAGTGTGACGGCAGCCCTTGAGATCGTGGATCTTCTGGAAAAGCAGGGTTACGAGTTTGTGACGGTGGATGAGATCATTTTGAACTAGGGATTGGACTTTTCGCCGGTAATATAGTACAATGGTTGTACTGCCGCATATGCGGACAGGCAGATCTGTATGAGAAAAGGAAACCCCTATGGGAACAGCCGATAGAGCGGACGAAGCAAAGACAACGGCAGATAAGACTGTGAAAAAGCGCAGAACGGGGAGAGGGAGGAAATGGCTCTTTCTGTTTTTCTGCGCTCTTGTACTGTCCGGAGCCGGCGGATTTGCGGGTTACACGGCGACCATGCACGCGGAGCAGATCAAAGCCGAGGCGGCGGTGGTAGAGGCTATGGTACATATGGAGGCTGTGGAGCTTGCCGAGTACGCAAGGACGCAGCACCGAAAAGAGAGCGTTCGGAAAAACGCCGGAAAAGACACCACGCAGGCGCTGGTGGATGCGGCGCGCTATATGATAGAGGGCATCCGCAAGAGACCGAAAGAAGTGGAGGTCACGGCGGAAAATGCGGCGGATTTTGCTACGATCGAGAGCTGCCTGATCAACACGGAGACCGGAAAGATCGACATTGCCATGAAAGCAAAGGACCTTGCGGTCAGTGACGACGGCTACTATTACCTTTTCGAGGAAAAGACCTACCAGACGGATCTTGCAGCCAGCGAATACATCATCGAAGACCAGAAGGATGTGGAATTGACTTTCTCGGTCAATCTAAACTACAATACGGCAAGTTCCCGCCTGTTTTCCAAATTTGTCGTGGCGGTCAAAAAGGACGGCGCCTATCTGCCCATCACCAGACCGCACTATATCACGAATCCCGAGGCGATCGCCAAATATATGCCGTCTTTCGGCGATACAAAATCAAAAAAAGGGCTGCTCGTGGATCCGGAGAAACTCGCGACTACGGAATTGGACGATCTGGGGGTAAGGCATGCGGCTTATAACATTCCTCTGAGCAGGATCCTCGGTCCTACAAGCAACGATTACTATCCGACGGTCTACTATACTTATAATGGAAAGACTTACGCCTTTAACGGGCAGATCATCGCGGAGTACGACTATATCTTTACCTCCCTCACAAACAGGGGGATCATCACGACAGCCATTGTCTTAAACGACCGATCTTCCCTTTCGGAGCTGATTCACCCAAAAGCCCGTTCAGGCGGCCACGCGCCCTATTATGCGTTCAATGCCACGGATGCGAGCGGCACGGAAGCCATAGCAGCCATCGCCTCTTTTCTGGCAAACCGCTATTCCGGTACGGGGCATGGAAAGGTCATGAACTGGGTCATTGCCAACGAGATCAATGCCAGAAGCGAGTGGAACTACATCGAGTACATGGATACGGCAAGCTATGTGGACGAGTATGCCAGGGCGTTCCGCATCTTTTACAATGCGATCTTGAGCGTGAACGGCAACGCCAGATTATACATATCGCTGGACCAGCAATGGGGAAAGAGCCTTTACTCCAAAAGCGGCTACGCTTCCAAGGACATTTTGGACGAGTTCAACCGCAATCTGAAAGCGGAGGGGAATATTGACTGGGGGCTGGCGCAGCACCCTTACAATTACCCGCTGACCAGCGCAAAGGCGTGGAGCAGCGGCGGCAGGGCGGCGTCCTATGTATTGGAGACGGAGACGACCCCCGTGATCACCATCAAGAATCTGCATGTGCTCACGGATTATCTGCAAAAGCCGGAGATGCTGACGGACGACGGACAAGTGCGTCACCTGATCTTGAGCGAGATGGGCTACACCTCCTCGCAGGGGCAGGAATTGCAGTCGGCTTCCTTTGTCTATGCCTACAAGGTCATCGAAGCCAATCAGTATGTGGACAGTATGCTCTTTTCCAGAGAGACGGACGCGCCGGAAGAGGTGGCGCAGGGATTGGCGCTGGGGATCTGTACGGTGGGCGGCGGCCGCAAGTCCATCTACGAGGCGTTTAAGTATGTGGACACCCCGCAGGCGGCGGAGTATACGGATTTTGCCCTGCGGGTCATCGGCGTTTCCAGCTGGGATCAGATCATATCCAGACACTGACACATGTGTCAGAATAATTGCGAGACCAGATATTGATAGATGTTCTGACATTTTTGCTGCCAGTTGGCGCAGATCGCGGCGGCAGTATCTTCATCGGGGACGGACAGGGTGAGGTTCACCATTGTCACGTCCTTTTCTTTGATCAGAAGACGCGCCTCGTATTCCCCTGAGGTCGATTTATCGTAATCCGCCATGATCGAGGATTCGCTGCGCATCTCCATCTCGTGCTCTGCAAAAAAGGCGGCGATATCCTCCTTGACAGGGTCGCCGATGCGGTTCTCGAAGTAGGAGAGCGTGCTTTTTCCCTCGCTCGTGATTTCCAGATAAGTGCGGTTTCTACGGGAAGCGGCGCGAATCAGTTCCGCGTCGATCAGCTCCGCGATCACCTGTTGCAGCGTCAGAAAGTTTGTGTAATCATGCCCTAAGAGAAAGTCGCCGATCTGCGCCTTTGTCAGCGGGAAAGTGACGCGGTCGAGCATATAGAGCGTGATCAGTTTGTAGAGTGTCAGAGGATCCTGCTTCATGGTCGCTCCTTTGGGTTTCGTTTTCTTAGCGTTTGATGTGGGATTTCACCGCTTCCGCGACCACTTCCGCTACCTTGGGATCAAAAGCTTCGGGCATGATGTTGTCCTCGGAAAGTTCGTTGTCCGGCACAAGCCCTGCGATGGCGTGCGCGGCGGCGAGTTTCATCTCCTCGGTGATCTGCACGGCGCGCCCTTCGAGGGCGCCTTTAAAGATGCCGGGGAAAGCCACCACATTGTTGACCTGATTGGGAAAGTCGGAACGTCCCGTGCCGACCACCCGCGCGCCTGCCGCCTTTGCCGCATCCGGCATGATCTCGGGAACGGGATTTGCCATAGCGAAAAGGATGGAATCGCGGTTCATGGAGGATACCATATCGGGTGTTACGATATTCGGCGCAGAGACGCCCACGAAGATATCCGCGCCCCGCAGCGCATCCGCGAGCGTTCCGGTCTCGTTCTTTAGATTCGTCACTTCCGTCATTTTTTTCTGCATCCAGTTGAGCCCCTCCGTGTCTTTGCCGACGATGCCGACCTTGTCGCACAGCACCACGTTGGGAAAGCCGTAGGTCAGAAGAAGTTTGGTGATCGCGATGCCTGCGCTGCCCGCGCCGTTTACGACCACCTTGCAGTCCTCCTTTTTCTTATGGACAACTTTTAAGCCGTTGATGATGCCTGCGAGCACCACGATGGCGGTGCCGTGCTGGTCGTCGTGAAAGACGGGGATGTCAAGGATCTCCTTGAGCCGTTCCTCGATCTCGAAGCAGCGGGGCGCGCTGATGTCCTCCAGATTGATGCCGCCAAAGCCGGGCGCAAGCCAGGTCACAGCCTTGATGATCTCCTCGGTGTCCTGCGTATCCAGACAGATCGGCACGGCATTTACGCCGCCGAATTCCTTGAACAGGACAGCCTTTCCCTCCATTACGGGCATAGCGGCGTGCGGACCGATGTTGCCGAGCCCCAGGACCGCGCTGCCGTCCGATACCACGGCTACCGTGTTAGATTTCCAGGTGTAGGTGTATGCCGCTTCCCGGTCGTCTGCGATCACTTTGCACGGTTCGGCGACGCCGGGGGTGTAGGCGAGGGAAAGATCCTCGCGTGTCCGGACGGGTGTTTTGGAGACAGTTTCCAGTTTTCCGCGCCACTGTTCATGGAGCATGAGCGCTTTTTCGTTTGTTGTCATAAGAGTACCTCTTTTCGTTGCGACAGTGTAAACCGCGATTTCTTGTCTGTTTCCATATTACGCTCCTATCCGCCAAACTGTCAACTTGCAGTTCTTTGTTCCAATTTTGTTCTGATTTTCAGAAAAAAGGGCTTTCTATTTTGAAAAGAATGGTGTATAATGACAAATACGAATGGAAGAATCCTATTTCTAAGTCGGATCAGGCAAGAAATCCCCAGACGAAAGAGTACGGTGCTTATCACAGGAGGAATTTATGAGAGAAAAGTATGAATCGCTTGCGCTTATAGACTTAAAGGAGATCGCTAAGGCGAGGGGCATCAAGGGCACCTCGACCATGAAAAAAGCGCAGATCGTGGAAGCGATGCTGGCGGAAGACGAGAAGGACAAGGCGGCAGGGAAAGAAGTAGCCGTGAAGTCTGTCGTTCCCGCAAACGCACCCGCAAGAAGAGAGCAGTCGGGAGAGGAGGAGAAGTTCCCCTCGGAGCTCGACAGCGGCATTACTGCCAGCGGCATTTTGGAAGTGATGGCGGACGGTTTCGGCTTTATCCGCTGCGAAAACTATCTGCCGGGCGAGAACGACGTCTATGTGGCGCCGAGTCAGATCCGGCGGTTCGGCTTAAAGACGGGCGATATTCTGGAGGGCAATACTAGGATCAAGACCCAGAATGAAAAGTTCAGCGCGCTTCTCTATGTAAAGACCATCAACGGCTACGCGCCGGATGTGGCGATGCGCCGACAAAATTTTGAAGATATGACGCCCATCTTTCCGGATGAAAGGCTGAGGCTTGAGACGCCGGGATGCACTGTGGCTATGCGGATCATGGATCTGATGAGCCCGGTCGGCAAGGGACAGAGAGGTATGATCGTGTCGCCGCCGAAAGCCGGTAAGACCACCCTGTTAAAGGAAGTGGCGAAATCCATCACGAAGAGTGCGCCGGATTCCCACCTGATCATCCTGCTGATCGACGAGCGGCCCGAGGAAGTAACGGATATCAAGGAGGCGATCGCAGGTCCGAACGTGGAAGTGATCTATTCCACATTTGACGAGCTTCCCGAGCACCACAAGCGTGTGTCGGAGATGGTGATCGAGCGCGCGAAGCGCTTAGTGGAACATAGAAAGGACGTTGTGATCCTCTTAGACAGCATCACCCGCCTGACCCGCGCGTACAATCTGGTCGTTCCGCCCAGCGGGCGTACCCTTTCGGGCGGTCTCGATCCGGCGGCGCTGCATATGCCCAAGCGCTTCTTCGGCGCTGCCCGCAATATGCGCGAGGGCGGCAGCCTGACCATTCTGGCGACGGCGCTCGTGGAGACGGGCAGTAAGATGGACGACGTGGTGTATGAGGAGTTTAAGGGCACCGGTAATATGGAGATGGTACTAAACCGCAAACTCTCCGAAAAGCGGGTGTTCCCGGCAATCGACATCCCGAAATCCAGCACCAGAAGAGAGGATCTGCTCTTAAATACCGATGAGCTGGAAGCCATCAATATCATCCGCAAGGCATTGAACGGAATGAAAGCGGACGAGGCGGCGGAGCGGGTCGTGGATATGTTTGCCAAGACCAGGAACAATCAGGAATTTGTCAACATGGTCAAAAAGATGAAATTCATCTGAAAAAAAGGCTTGCATCCCCTCATATCCTGTGCTAAAATGTAAAAGCTGTGTGATTGTAAGAAGCTTTCAACGGCAGATTTACGCGCAGGGCGTAGATCCACAGGCTGAGAAAGGAGTTAAGATAGCGATGAGAGAAGGAATCCATCCTGAGTATTATCAGGCGACGGTAACGTGCAATTGCGGCAACACCTTTGTGACCGGTTCCACCAAACCCGAGATCCATGTGGAGGTTTGCTCCAAGTGCCATTCGTTCTATACGGGACAGCAGAAGACGGCACAGGCTCGCGGCCGTATTGATAAGTTCAATCGGAAGTACGGTGTGGAAAGCAAATAGACAAATCGAACAGGTTGATTTTGCAAAAAGGTTGAGGTTATCTCAACCTTTTCTTGCTTATTTATGCGGAAATGAGGATTGTGTGAAAAATCACACTGATGTGCTGATTTTTCACACGGCAATTTGTGTAGGAGCATCACAAATATGCCTTGATGGCAGACGCAAATTTGAGATTTGCGTCGCCCCGTCGCATAAAATGCTCCGGAACGGAGATTGATATGGCGAAAAAGATACAGAAATACTCCGGGATCGGCGGGCAGGCTGTCCTGGAGGGCATTATGATGAAGAATAAGGAACAGTACGCGGTGGCGGTCCGAAAGCCGGACGGCGAGATCGAGGTGGAGGTGGAGCACTATAACGGGATCCTTCACGGCAGCAAACTGATGGAGATTCCCTTTATCCGCGGCGTATTTCAGTTTATCGACTCGCTGGTTTTGGGGATGCGCTCCTTAAATTATTCCGCGTCCTTTTATGAGGATGAGGAGGCAAAGGAGACGGTGGCGGATAAAGCCCTTAACAAGATCTTCAAGGACAAGGCGGAAAAGGTGTTCAGCGCGGTCGTGATGCTGTTTTCGCTGGCGCTGGCTATCGGTATTTTCATGGTGCTGCCTTATTATGTGACTTCCCTGTTTGAGGAATATATCAGGAGCGCTTCCTTTATGGCGATCATCGAGGGCGCGCTGCGGATCCTGATCTTTGTGGGGTATGTGCTGGCGATTTCGCTGATGAAAGATATCAGGCGGGTCTACTGTTATCACGGCGCGGAGCATAAGTGTATCAACTGTATCGAGAAAGGCGCGCCCCTTACGGTGAAGGAGGTCATGCGCTGTTCGAAGCAGCACAGGCGCTGCGGTACCAGCTTCCTGCTGTTTGTCATGTTTGTCAGTATCGTCCTGTTCTTTTTTATTCGGGTGGAGAATCCGGCGCTGCGGATCCTGGTCCGGATCGCGCTGATTCCGGTGATTGCAGGGATATCCTACGAGATCATCCGCCTTGCGGGAAAGAGCAACAATATACTGGTACGCATCATTTCCGCGCCGGGACTGTGGCTGCAGAGACTGACGACCAGGGAGCCGGACGAGAGCATGGTAGAGGTGGCGATCGCGGCGGTCGAGGCGGTTTTTGACTGGAAAGGGTATATCAAAGAGACGTTTGGGTATGAGGTGGATGAGAGCTGGATGGAAGATGACGGATAACCACAGATATCGGGAAGTATATATGGAGGGCGCAACGCGTTTGAAAGAGGCGGGGATCGAGGAAGCGGAGCTGGATGCAAGGATTCTCTTAGAGTATGTGTGCGGGACGGACCGGAACACGCTTCTGGCGCATGGAGACAGGGAGGTTTCGCAGGAGGAATGCGAAAAATACCGCGGACTGATCGAGAGGCGGGCGGCGCATGTCCCGTTGCAGCATTTGACGGGTGAGCAGGATTTTATGGGATTGACTTTCCGAGTCAATGACAAGGCGCTGGTGCCGAGGCAGGACACGGAAGTGCTGGTGGAGGAAGTGATGCGGCATCTCCACGACGGGATGCGGATCCTGGATCTCTGTACGGGTTCAGGGTGTATTCTCCTGAGTCTTTTGCAGTATTCCAACGACTGCGAGGGTGTGGGGACGGACCTGTCGCCGGAGGCGCTTGCTGTGGCGGTTGAAAATTACGGGAGGCTGCGTGAAACACGGCGGGATATGCAGGCGCGGTTTCTGGCAGGGGATCTGTTTGATGCGCTGCGGCAGGAACGGTTGGAGGAGAACGGTGCGGCGGCATCGGCAGGCATCGTGGCGGATGGTCGGTTTGATATCATCGTCTCGAATCCGCCATATATCGAAACACCTGTTATTGATACGTTACAGCCGGAAGTGCGGGACCATGAGCCGCGGATGGCGCTTGACGGCGGCGCGGACGGTCTTTCCTTTTACAGAAAGATCACAGCGCAGGCAGGAAATTATCTGAACGGCGGCGGAATGCTGTTTTTGGAGATTGGCTGCGGGCAGGCGGAGGTCGTCTGCGGGCTGATGGAAGAAGCGGGGTTTTGTGAGGTTCGGGTGGTGAAGGACTTTGCGGGGCTGGATCGAGTGGTTTATGGGCAATATAGGAGACTGGAGAATGTTTGACAAATTAGAGGATTTACTGCGGAAATTTGAGGAGATCATGAATGAACTGAGCGAGCCGTCGGTGGCGGACGACCAGGCGCGGTTTCGTGCATTGATGAAAGAGCAGAGCGAATTGACTCCTATAGTCAATTCTTATAAAGAATATAAAAAATGCAATCAGGACATCGAGGATAGTCTGGCGATGCTGGACGAGGAGTCCGACGAGGATATGCGGGAGATGTTGAAAGAGGAGCTGGCAGACGCCAGAAAGCGCGCGGAGGAACTTGCGCATACGTTGAAGATCCTTTTGCTGCCCAAAGATCCGAACGATGACAAGAACGTGATCGTGGAGATCCGCGCGGGGGCGGGCGGTGACGAGGCGGCTCTTTTTGCGGCGGAGATCTATCGGATGTATGTGCATTACGCGGAGGGGCGCCGCTGGAAAGTGGAGACTGTCGAGGCGGAGGAAATCGGCATCGGCGGCATGAAGAGCGTGACCTTTATGGTGACGGGACAGGGCGCTTACTCGGTCTTAAAATATGAGAGCGGCGTGCACCGGGTGCAGCGCGTGCCGGAGACGGAATCCGGCGGGCGGATCCACACTTCGACCATCAGCGTGGCGGTGATGCCCGAGGTGGACGATGACATTGATATCGTGATTGAAGATAAAGATATACGAATAGACGTTATGAGGGCGTCGGGCAACGGCGGTCAGTGCGTGAATACCACAGATTCGGCGGTGCGCCTGACGCATTATCCCACGGGCATCGTGGTCTACAGCCAGACCGAGAAATCCCAGATCCAGAATAAGGCGAAAGCATTTGCCCTGCTCAAGGCGAAACTCTACGACATCGAGCAGCAGCAGCGGCACGATGCGGAAGCGGAACTGCGCAGGAGCCAGATCGGCACGGGCGACCGCTCCGAGAAGATCAGGACTTACAATTTTCCGCAGGGGCGCGTCACCGACCACCGCATCAACCTGACCATCTACAAACTGGATAAGGTGATGAACGGGGACATTCAGGAGATTCTGGACGCGTGCATCGCCGCGGATCAGGCGGCGAAACTGCTGAAGATGGGAGAAAACTGACCGCGCTCTTATCTTGGTGGGAATTATTTTATTGTGATGCAGATCGTTGAATGATATAATAATATCAGGACGACAGTTGAATTCGGCGAATATTTAGATGGTGAAAGGGTGTGCTGTTTGTGAAAGAGCGAATGACATGGGAGCAGATACAAGAGAAATATCCTGATCAGTGGGTTGGACTGATGGAAGTCGAATATCAGAATAATGATGGTGCATCTGTAGAGTCTGCTGTTGTAAAGTATGTGGATAAAACAAAATCGGAATTGACCAGATTAGTTTTGAAAGGAGAGATCATTGCCCGTCATACGAATCCGGAGGGACATATTCAACTTGGTATGGTAGGTGTGTTATGAGGCAATATACGTTAAGATTGGATAATAAAATGGATGTGCCGTTATCGGGATTTGGCGGATCAACATATGGTAATTTATACAAGGTCAATTTGGATATTGGCGGCATTTTATATCCAGATATGCATATTATTGCAAATAATGAGATAAACGCTACGTTTAATTTTATATTGAGCGCCACAATGTTTGAAGGACTTATTTATCAGATAGATACAGTAAACCATATGCTGAATATAGAAATTCCCGATTGGGAAAGTAATGTTCGTAACTTGCGGGTGGTGAATGAAGACGGCAGGATTTTCGTGTTGTGTAGTGCGGCAAGGGAATGATAAGTTTGCTCTATAGGAAAATATAATTATTATGTGAAAGAAAAGACTTAATTTTGCCAATGAAAAATGATATAATATACGCGATGGCAATGCAGCACTGTAGTAAATGCCGTTGGCATTAACTGCGCGAGTATCGCTTCGCGAACTCGGTGCGGGGCGAAGCCCGTGAACGAGGAAAATCTCTGATTTTCCGAGTGAGCACTGCAAAAAACGCAGAAAAGAGGAGGAAACTCGTGAATACGATTGTCTGGAATAAGAGATACGAACTCGGCGTGGATTTTATTGACAGGGAACACAAGCAGCTTTTTGCGACGATCAATAAACTTCTGACCCTCAGTCAGGAAGATGATAAAAAGGAATGGGCGTGCCGCGAAAGCATCAAGTATCTGCGGAATCATACCATCGAGCATTTTGAGCACGAAGAAAGCTATATGAAGTCCATTGATTATCCCGAATATGACATACATAAGCGCCTGCACGACGATTTTCAGTTTAATACGCTGCCGTCGCTGGAGGATGAACTGGAACGGACGGATTTTGCGGAAGAATCGGTCAGACATTTCCTGGGCGTGATCATCGGCTGGCTGGTTGCCCACACGCAGACGGAGGATGTGGCGATCGCCGGCAAGAAACTGAGCAAATGGTCGGACATTCCGCAGAAAGAAGAGCTGGGCGCGCTGGAGCAGACGATCGTGCAGATCGTGGACGAGATGTTCCAGATCAAGGCGAAACCCATCAGCAGACAGTACGGCGGGGAAGAGTTCGGTAAGGTGCTCTGCTGCCGATTCGTGTATGTGGGCGAGAAAAAAGAAAAGTGGGAGATCCTGCTCAGTCTGGAGGATAAACTGCTCCTAAAAACGACCAGCGATCTGATGGGGACGCAGTATTTGAAAGTAGACGACCTGGTAGTCAATATTGCACGTTATATCGCCAGGCAGTTTTTGGAGGGCATCAAGGAGTGCTTCCCCACGCTGGGAGATTTTAAGCTGGAGAGCGAGTCGTTACTCACGCAGGAGCAGGTGGAGAAGGCGTTCGAGCGGGAACACCCTGCATGCAGTCTGTTGTTTGACACGGGAGTAGGATATTTCGCATTCTGCGTGACGACGAAAGACACCCTGCGGGGAAAGATTTCGTCGCCGCTCAATGCCTTAAACGCCATGAGCCAGATCAAAAATTATCTGGCGGGCGAAAATCGCAAAAAAAAGATCCTCGTCGTGGACGATTCCGATTTTATGCGGCAGAGCATCATCAATCTGCTGGGGCATGACTATGAGATGGTGGAGAGCGATTCCAGTATGTCGGCGATCAAGACATTGACGTTGAGCCGTCCGGATCTGATCCTGCTCGATTACGAGATGCCCGTCTGCGACGGCAGGCAGGCGCTGGAGATGATCCGTTCCGACAAGGAGACCGCGGATATTCCGGTGGTGTTTTTGACGGGCAGGGGCGACGCGGACAGCGTGAAAAAGGTGATGGCACTAAAACCGAGGGGGTATCTGCTAAAATCCATGCCGGAAGCGGATATCAAGAAATATATCGACGGGTTGATGGTGAAGTTGTAAAGCAAAGAAAAAAGAACAGTTGGAAAAAAATGCAGGGCATATCAGCGATGATGTGCCCTGTTGACGGGAGAGCGTATGTTTTGTGTAAAGTGCGGGAAGCAGATCGGCGACAATGCAAAGTTTTGCCCTTTCTGCGGACAGAAAGTGAGCGCAGCGGCGGCTGCGGCTGCATCCGGAGGCGGAGAGACGGCGGTGGGCGGGCAAAAGCCGGCAGAAAATCTGCGTAAGAGACGGCTGATCATCGCTGCGGCGTTTGTCGCGGTGGTGATCGTGGCGACGACGGCAGTGATCGCAGGCGTGAGGCTGTCCGCTTCAAGGCGGGCGGAGGCAGAGCGGGAGGAAGAACGCCGGGCGGAGAGATCTTCCGAAAAGAAGAAAGAGAAATCCGCAGACAACGCTGGCGAAAAGACAAAAGAAGATGAGGCAGCGCAGGCTGCGGAGCGGACGGACGAGGCGGATGCCGCGCGGGAGGCGGAACAGGCGGATGAAGAAAACGCCGCAGCGGAAGCGGATGCGCTTTCCGAGGAAGAACTTCTTAATGTATTGTCCGCTTATCAGGCGTATGTAGACGGACTTGGAGATGCTGCTCCGGACGGCTGTGTCCTGGCGTATCTGGATGAGGATGCGATCCCGGAACTGATCGTCATAGGAAACTGTGAGGCGGCAGGACAGGTGATCGTAACGTATAATGACGGCGAATTAAAAGAAAATTATATCAGCAGGCTCGGCGGTTTGAGTTATGTGGAGAAGAAAAATTTTTACCGCAATGCCAACGGCCATATGGGCTTTTATTACGACGAGTTTTGCTGTCTGGAAAATGGGGAACAGAAAACGCTCGCATTGGGAGAGTACGGAGATCTGTATGACGACGCGGGCAATATCGTATGGAACGAAGCGGGGGATTATCCGGAGCAGAGATATGCCTGGAACGGCGTGGATTGCAGCGAAATGGAGTACTATGAAAAGATAGAAAGTTATGTAAACCAAACGGCGGGGGATGCGGAATTTATCCATGTGGATACCTATGGCAGCGACGTCTACTTCGATATGCAGGAGGCTTATCAGAATATCAGCCTCAGAACGTATGGCGCATATTGGCCGCAGGTCGTGACATTTGACTTAACAGGCGATGTGCTCACGTTTACGACCGACGATGGCGCGCGGTACGGCTGGGGAAGCGGCAATGGCGACACGTCTACGGTTTCCTATCCGGTGGCGCAGGACTGTATCTGGGAGAACCGCAGCGTGGGATGGGAAAACAAGTATCCGCAGGTGGGATATACCGAGTATCTGAAAGACACGACTTATGAGGAAATCAGGAAATGGCTTGACGAGGAAAAGAACTTTTATGAGAAAACGGCTGCCGAATACGGGGAAGATGCGGCGGAAGTAAACAGTCCGTTCAGCATCAATCTGGTGGTGAAAGACGGCGTTGTGGTCAGAGTGTATACGGTGATTTCCTGACCTTATTTTTTGATTCTAAAAATTGCTTCGACGAGGAGGAAACAAAAATGGAGACGATGAAAGATTATGAAAAGGAGCTGGAGGCTTCCTTTCGCAAGATCGAAGAGGGCGATATCATCAAAGGAACCGTCATTGATATCAGCGAGGAAGCGGTCATCCTTGACCTGAAATATTATGCGCAGGGCGTCATCAAGGCGGAAAACTTAAGCAGCGATCCGGATTATCTGACGTCGGGTCAGCTTTCCGTGGGAGATGAGATCGAGGCGACGGTGATCAAAATGGACGACGGGGAGGGCAATATCGAGCTTTCGGGGAAGGAGGCGAACGATGTCCTTGCCTGGGATAAACTGCAAGCGATGCTGGAGCAGGAGACTGTCGTGAAAGTCCGCATCAAAGAGAGCGTAAAGAGCGGCGTCACGGCTTATCTGGAGGGAATGCGGGCTTTTATTCCGGCGTCACAGCTTTCGACGGATTATGTGGAAGATTTGGACTCATGGGTCGGTAAGGAGATTGAGGCCAAAGTGATCACGGTGGACCGGGAAAAGAAGAAACTGGTGCTCTCCGGTAAAGCGGTGGCGCGGGAAAAGGAAGCGGAGGAGCGCAGACACCGCATTTCCATGATGGCGCCCGGCACGGTGCTGGAGGGTGTGGTCGAGAGTTTGATGCCATACGGCGCGTTTGTAAATCTCGGCAACGGTATCAGCGGTCTGGTGCATATTTCCCAGATCAGCCAGCGGAGGATCAAGAAGCCGAGCGAGGTCTTGAAAGAAGGGCAGAAAGTGAAAGTCAAGATCCTCAATACCAACGACAATAAAGTCAGTCTCAGCATGAAAGCGCTGGAGGAGGTCATGGCGGACGAGGCGGAGGACAGGGAGCCGCAGGAGTATACTTCCGGGGAGTCGGTTTCCACCAGTCTGGGGGATCTGCTCTCGAAGCTGGATCTGTAACGGCAGAGACGGTTATGGAGATTGCAGGAAACGGCTCTGACATGGAGGTTTCGGGTGTGAAGACGCTTTATGTTACGGATCTGGACGGCACGCTGCTGAACAGCAATGACCGAATCAGTCAATACAGTGTCAGAACGATCAACGGGCTTGTGGCAGGAGGGATGCAGTTTACCTATGCCACGGCTCGTTCTCTTGTCTCCGCATCTGTGGTGGCGAAAGGACTGGCGACGACCATTCCGGTCATTGCCTACAACGGCGCGCTGATCATTGATCCCGGAACGGAGGAAGTGATCGCTTCGCTCTCCTTTTCGGAAGAAGAGGCATCCTTTGTGAGCGGCATTTTGCAAGAGCGCGGCGCGAATCCTCTGGTTTACGCCTATGTGGACGGTGCAGAGCGGGTATCCTATGTGGCGGGCAGGGAGAATGAGGGCATCCGCCGCTATCTGGATGCGAGAAAAGGAGACAGGAGATTTAGACCGCTTTCGGATGCGGCTTGTCTGTATGAGGGCGATATCTTTTATTTTACCTGCATTGCGGACAGGGAGGAGCTGGTCCCTTTCTATGAGATATTTGCAAAAGACAGTCGGTTTCGCTGCACTTTGCAGCAGGAGCTCTACCGCCCGGAATACTTTTTGGAGATCATGCCGAAGAAGGCGTCCAAGGCGGAGGCGGTCAAGAAACTGAAAGCGTTGTGGCATTGTGAAAAGGTGGTGTCCTTTGGGGACGCCGTAAACGATATTCCCATGTTTGAGATCTCCGATGAATGTTACGCCGTGGCGAATGCGGCGCCGGAGCTTAAGGCTCTCGCCACGGATGTGATCGCGTCCAATGACGAGGACGGGGTGGCAAAGTGGCTGGCGCGGTCAGTACGGATGATGCAAAAAACGTGATTCGCTCATTTTTTTGTAATCAGACAGCAATAATTCCCTCATTTTTTTGTAATCGGACAGCAATAATTCCCTCATTTTTTTGTAAATCCATTGTATTTTTATGAAAAACGGCATATACTAAGGGTGTCTGAATGTGCAGCGGAAATGAGGGATGTTATGGCGTATCTGAAACGTAAGATAGATATTTTTCTGGAAGAATGGAAGGCGGACCAGCACAGAAAACCGTTGATCGTGAAAGGCCCCAGACAGATCGGCAAGACGGAGTCCATCAGAAATTTCGGTGCAAAGCATTATGAAAATGTGATCGAGATCAATTTTGTGGAGGAACCGAAGTACAAGCAGATCATTGCGGACGGTTACAGGACTGCGGATCTGCTTCGGAATATTTCCCGTATGGATCCCGCAAAAAAGTTTGCGGAAGGAAAGACGCTGCTCTTTTTTGATGAATTGCAGGAATTTCCGGAGATTGCTACGGCGCTTAAATTTTTTGAGCAGGACGGCAGATTTGACGTGATATGCAGCGGCTCCCTGCTGGGGATCTATTACGGCAGGATCGAGAGCAACAGTGTCGGTTATAAGACGGATTATGAGATGCACACGCTGGATTTTGAGGAGTTTCTGTGGGCGAAAGGATACGATGCGCCGGTGATCGAAGAGATGCTCGCGCATATGACGGAGCAGCGGCCTTTTTCTGAGACGGAATTATCGTTGTATCAGGCACTGTTTCTGGATTTCTGCATTCTGGGCGGGATGCCTGCGGTGGTCAGGGAATATATTGAAAGGGACAGTTTTGAGGGTTCTTTGACAGTACAAAGACAGCTTCCGGCTTATTATGAGCGGGATATCTGCAAATATGCGGAAAGGCTGGATCAGGCACGGATCCTCAATGTGTTTCGGCAGATTCCCATTCAGCTTGCAAAGGACAACAAGAAGTTTCAGATTTCCAAAGTAGCGTCCGGCGCCAGATTTAAGGATTACCGCGGCTGCATTGAGTGGTTATCGGATGCGGGGATCGTCAATGTCTGCTATTGCATGAAATATCCGGAGCTGCCGTTAAAGGGTAATTTTGACGAGACAAAGTATAAGTTGTATCTTGCGGACAGCGGCCTGCTCGTGGCAATGTTTGACGAGGAAGCACAGGAGGATCTGCGGGCCAATCGTAATCTGGGCGTTTATAAAGGAGCGCTCTATGAGAATGTGGTGGGAGAGGCGCTTAGAAAGAGCGGATACGGATTGTATTATTATAAGCGGGAAGATTCTACGCTGGAAGAAGATTTCTTTGTCAGAACGGCAAAGGATCTGATCCCTGTTGAAGTGAAAGCCACAAACGGCAGGGCAAAATCTTTGCGGACGCTGATAGAGAGTGATAAATATGAAGATATTCATTATGGGATCAAACTGACCGGCGGAAATATCGGATATGACGGACAGATTTACACTTTCCCCTATTTCTGCACATTTTTGTTAAAGCGTTATCTCAGGGAATTTTCCGCCGCCTCTTTGGGACAATGACATTGCGTTTCCCAATTATTGAAAAAGATGAAAAGGACAAAAGAGGAGCGTAGCAGCATATGAGAAAAAAGGAACTGGCGCTTGCGGTCATCGAGAGATTGAAAGCGGAATACCCCGACGCAGGCTGCTCTCTGGAATACAACGAGGCATGGAAACTGTTGGTCAGCGTGCGGCTGGCGGCACAGTGTACCGATGCGAGAGTCAACGTGGTGGTGGAGAAGCTGTATGAAAAGTTTCCGGATGTGGACGCCTTGGCGGCGGCTCCGGTGGAGGAGATCGAGGCGATCGTCCACCCCTGCGGTTTGGGAAACAGCAAGGCGCGGGATATCAGCGCCTGTATGAAGCAGTTGAAAGAGAAATATAACGGGCAGGTGCCGGATGACTTTGACGCGCTGCTTGCGCTGCCCGGCGTAGGCAGAAAGAGCGCCAACCTGATCATGGGGGATGTGTTCGGCAAGCCTGCGATCGTCACGGACACGCACTGTATCAGGCTGTGCAACCGCATCGGTCTGGTAGACGGGATCAAGGAGCCGAAGAAAGTGGAGATGGTCCTGTGGAAAATCGTGCCGCCCGAGGAGGGAAACGACCTCTGCCACCGTTTTGTCCTGCACGGCAGGGAGGTGTGCACGGCGCGGACGAAACCGTACTGTGACAGATGCTGTCTGGCGGATGTCTGCCGGAAAAATTTGTAGGAGATTCCGATATGGAAAAACCGACGTATTTTCAGAGCGCGTTATCAAGTTTCGTGACGGATGCGGCATGTGGCGGCGCAGTCAGACATTTGACGGATATCGGCTATACGCTGGATCAGATCGTGGAGCGGCTGGATTATCCCGCGCCCCGCGCGAAAGTGCAGCAGCTTATGATGGATTATCTGTATGAGAGCCGCGTACTTTTGAGGGAAGAGCCGTCGGAAGCGCTGTTTGCGGCAAAGGAGCAGTTTGTGCAGGAGCAGGATGCGTACGGCAGGCGGACGATGCGGAAAATCATAGTTGACCGAAATGGTCAAGAAAATGTGACATACGCATCAGAATTGAATCTGGTGTCACAAAAAGAAAAAGCCGCGCAGACACAGGGTTTCTTGTGGAAAGAAATCGTCTATGATCCGAGTCGTGACGGAAAACTGACAGAACTGTTGCATAAAAAGTGTGAAGAGAACGGGGAAACTTATTCTTATATCGTTTGTCCTTTCGGAAAACTCATAATTGACCGGAATAGTCAAAACGGGAAGAGTGCGGCGGGCGAAGTGAGCGGCGCCTCGGAAGAATCGCTCCGATGCTTAAACGGCAGACAGCGGGAGTATCTGCAAGGCATCCGCTGGGATCAGCCTGTTCTGTATCACAGGCTGAATCAGCGGATGCTTGAGATCGTCGGAAAACTGTATGAGGCGGGCGTGTACGGCGGCGCCGCTTTCTTTGCGGAAAGCCGGGAGAAGATCACGATCCACAGGCTTACAGCAGGAATGCCTGTGCGATCATGATCGCCAGCAGAACGAGGCAGAACAGGAGCATGCCGACGTTCAGGATCACGGTCTTGAAGCGCTGTCCTTTTTCAATGGTGATCTCGCCGGGATCCAGGGACAGCTCATGGCGTTTCATAATGAGCAGGACGATGCCTGCGATCGCGATTCCATAGATGCATAGCGAATAGACGGCGGAGATGACCAGAGAGATGGGATTGGTCTGATCAAGCTGTAAAATGATGCCGCCGAGGACGCTGCCGAAGAAATTCAGCGCCATGTGCAGCAGGATCGTATACTTGAGATTGCCGGTCTTCACATAGAGGAAAGCTAAGAAGCACCCCAGGAAGAAGGCGTAGAAAAACTGGTTAAAGTTCATGTGGAACAGGCCGAAGATCAGGCCGGATACCACGACGGCGCAGCCTTCCCCGTATTTTATCACTTTGTCGCAGATCAGCTTGCGGAACAGGTATTCTTCATAGACGGGCGCGCACAGCACCGTAAAGATGGCTGTGACCCAGAGCGAACCGCCGCTGACGATGTTGAGGAGCGCGTTTTGTACCGGCGCGCCTTTGAGGAGGCCGATGCCTGCGGTGAGCGCCAGTCCGATCAGATTGCCGACGATCATGATGCCGTAGAGCATCAGGAAAGCGATTACGAGCTGCCCGGCGGTCATGGAATGCTTCTCGATGGCGGGCGTCTCTTTGTTCCGCATCAGAAGAAAGGCGATCGGAAAGCCCAGGACATAGAGGGGCACCATCGTCACGACCAAAAGCATCGTGATATTGTCTTTCCACGCCGGAACGATCAGGAGTGCGACTGTCTGCACGCCGACCTGCACCGCCGTGATGATGATCGTACTGAGCAGCATACGGATGCCGATGCCCGAAAATTCTTTCTTATAACTTTTCATGTTCATTTCCATTGTTTTTCTCCTTAGTTATTTAGTTATGATGATATATTGTGTGGCGATGATATTTATGTGAGCAGATTGATACATCTATAAGCAGACTCTTGTAAGCCGTCAGCACTTAATGAGGTATGGAGTTGCATAGCAACTCCCGAGTTTAGTGCTGCTACGGCTGGAATGAAGCGCAAGCGGGTCTGCGTTAGATGTATCAATTTGCGGATTTATCTCATTCATCACGTTCTTCCTCCCCCAGCCGCTTCCTCTTCTTTCGATAAGCCACGGTACAGAGGCCGAGCGTGACGCACACTATGATACCGACCAGAAAGAAGTATATCACAAAAACAGCGGCAGCGCCAGACAGACTTTGATATTCGCGGTAAGCGATGACGGCGTTGAACAGAGCCGTTATCGCTGCGGCGAGGAGACTGATCCCGATATTGACTGCGAAAGTCGGCTGCAGATGCCTGTCCCAGATCCCGTTTTTCAGACAGCCGCCTGCCAGATAGATTCCCATACAGAGGAATACGATAAACTCGCCGGTCATCATAGGTCCGCCTGTTTCCCGACCGTAAAGAAATCCCTGTATCAGGATCGCTGCAAACAGGCCAAAGAACCCGAGCCAGAAGCCTCTGCTCTCCAATTTTAACAGATTTAATTCCTGCATTTCGTCCAGATTACTCTTTTTATTCCAGAATGATTGTTTCATGTGGTTTCCTCCATCTTAAAATTTTTAGCGTCTGCCGCGCTCGGAACAAAGCGAAAGCGCGTCAGCGTCGGTTATGTTATTTGTTTACGTTTATCAGACGTCCTCTTCCCAGAACAGATCGTTTAGCGTCTTGCCAAGTTCCTTACAGATCTGAATACACAGGTTCAGAGTCGGGTTGTAATCTCCCGATTCGACCATGCCGATGGTTTGTCTGGTGACGCCGACCCGCTTTGCCAGCTCGGTCTGGGAAAGGTCCTTTTCCATGCGGGCAAGCTTTAATTTCAGATTTTTCATATAGGCGGATATCCTCCTTCCTCGAATGGTTTTCACACCGCGTATGGGATCGGCGCGACTTTGCCGCTGTCGTCCTGCGGTGATTACAGGGTAGCATATCGGAAAATGGATGTCAAGTATATTTTACACAAAAATAATAAATTTGACAAAGCGATAAAAAATCTTGCATTTGAAAGATTGATTTTACAACAGCATTACAATTCACGGGATCAGATGATTACAACGTATGCGGACGATCGGGCGTTGAAATAACGGGCAATCATTTTGCGGAAGCATATGATAAGGTTGATATAGGTGAAAACGGTTGAGGAGGAGCGACGATGGACTCGCAGAAGAATGAGAATCTGCTCAATCTGGCGCTGGATACCGCACCCGTTGAACGGGAGCGGTCGCTGGAATTGAACGTGGGCTATGACGATGACGAAAAGACCTGGGAGGTGATCGTCAAGTATCACGGGTCGTTAGAGGGACTGGCGGCTTTCGGCATCCGCGTGGAGGAGCTGATCGCGGGCTATGCGATCCTGACAGTCCCCGAGACGCAGATGGAAAGGCTTGCGCAGATCGAACAGATCGAATATGTGGAGAAGCCGAAACGTCTCTTTTTCTCGGATCTGCAAGGAAGCACGGCATCCTGCTTTGCGCCGGGAAGCGCGCTACATCGTGAACTTACGGGGAGAGGCGTGCTGGTGGCGGTCATCGATTCCGGCATCAGTTATTGGAATGAAGATTTTAGAAAGCAGGACGGCAGTACAAGGATCCGCTTCCTCTGGGATCAGGTGCTTGGGCGGGAATTTGGCGAGCAGGAGATCAATGCCGCGCTCGCGGCGGGCAGCAGGCAGGCGGCGTTACAGATCGTCCCCAGCATCGACACCAGCGGACACGGTACGGCGGTGGCGGGGATCGCCGCGGGAAACGGCGGTGCGCGCGGCGCAGCCTATACGGGGATCGCCAGAGAGAGCGATCTGTTGATCGTGCGGCTGGGAACGCCCCGGGCGGATTCGTTTCCGCGGACGACGGAATTGATGCGGGCATTGACCTATGCAGTCAATAAAGCGCGGGAATTGGCGATGCCGCTTGCCGTCAACTTAAGTTTCGGCAATACCTACGGGGCGCACAACGGTTCTTCTTTATTGGAACGCTTTCTGGATAATATCGCGGAGATCGGCAGGACGGTCATCTGCGCCGGCAGCGGCAACGAGGGCGCTTCGGGCGGGCATGTGGGCGGCAGTCTGCGGGAAAACGAAAGTCGCAGGACGGTGACTGATTCAGTCAATTATGCGGCGGATGGAACCGACACAGCTGTCAGCGGGCAGGACGCGGTCGTGGAAATGGCGGTAGGCGCTTATGAGACGGGCTTGAATGTACAGCTTTGGAAAGAGTATGCTGACCGTTACCTTGTGACAGTGCTGTCACCGTCCGGCAGCCTTTTTACGGCGGATACTGACCGACCCGGTAAACAGAGTGTACGGCTGGGACAGACGCAGATTCTCTTTTATAACGGGGAGCCTGCGCCTTATATGACAAGCCAGGAACTTTATTTTGATTTTCTGCCGGCGGCGGGGAATCGGTATCTGGAGCAGGGCGTGTGGACGTTCCGCCTGCACCCGCAGCGGATCGTCACGGGAAATTATACGTTCTATCTGCCCTCCGCTGCCGTGTTGAGCGCCGATACCCGTTTTGTCCGCCCGACGCCGGATGTGACGCTCACGATCCCCTCCACGGCGTCCGGCGTGATCACGGTGGGCGCCTATGACCCGGTGTACGAGTCCTATGCGGATTTTTCGGGCAGGGGTTATCTCTATCAGGAACAGGTGAACAGCCGCACTTCGGACGCCTATGTAAAGCCCGATCTCGTGGCGCCGGGCGTGGGCGTCATCGCGCCCGACCGGAACGGCGGTCTTTCGGCGGTTACGGGGACTTCCTTTGCCGCGCCTTTCGTGACGGGAGCGGCGGCTCTGCTCATGCAGTGGGGGATCGTCTTGGGAAACGACCCCTATCTGTACGGAGAGAAAGTAAAGGCGTATCTGCGGAAGGGCGCGAAGCCGATCCGCGGGGTGGCGGACTATCCGGATGCGCGGGCGGGGTATGGGGCGCTGTGCATCAGCGCAAGCCTGCCGGAATAAAATTTTTGTACGCCACAAGTTGTAGAAAAGATCATGATTTGATACAATAACAATAATATGGATAGATACGCTTCGATCATGGGAAATTGATGAAAACTGCAATTTGCACCCCAAAACTTGCAAATTGTACCATTTTCGCCTTTTCCTGATATTTTTATGCTATGATATAAATAGGGAATTATGACTACGGAAGAATTTGCAGATCATTCTACAAAGGAGGATACAGAGGGTATGAAGACAAAAAAACTCAGCATCGCCTCGCAATTGTTTCTGTTTATCCTGGGAGCGGCCATCATCGTGGCGCTGATCGTGGGCGGCGTTGCCTACAGCAATATGAGCAGCTTTCTGGAAAAGAAGACAAAGGGCGATGTGATGGAGATTGCGGTCATCGCGGCGGAAAACGTGGACGGCGAGACTTTTTCCCGAGCGCTTACGGGCGATGAGGAAGCGCTCCTTGCCGTCAAGGACAGCCTGAGTTTCTTCCTGGTGGGCGACTCCGTGACTTATGTATATACCCTGATGCCGAAGAATGCGGAACTGTTCCAGTTTGTGGTGGACACGGATCCGGACGATCCGGGCGAGTATGCCGAGGATTACGAGGCGCAGGACGCCATGTTCGAGGCGATGCAGGGCAGCCCTTCCGTGACGGCGGAGCCTTTTACCGACGAATGGGGCACTTTTTACAGCGGTTACGCACCGATCAAAGTGAACGGCGCGGTCGCGGGCATCGTGGCGGTTGACTATGAAGCGTCTTCAATCCAGGCTTCGCTGAACAGCCTGATCCGCAATATTCTGATTGCCGTGGCGGCAGCCATAGTCTTTTCGGTGGCGGCGGCGCTTGTCGTCTCCGTCAGGATGAAGCGGAACTTTCAAAAGGTCAACGATAAGATCCTGGAGGTCGCTTCCGATGACGGCGACCTGACAAAGGTGCTCGATATCCGTTCGGGGGATGAGCTGGAAGTGATCGGCAACAGCTTGAATACCCTGTTGCAGAAAACGGGAAATACGGTCCGCGAGATCAAAGGCGGTACGGGGGACGTCGGGGCAAAGATGGAAAACATCAACGAGCACGTTTCGGGAACGGTCTCGCAGGTCTCGGGGATCAACGATTCGATCCAGTCTATGGTCGCGGCTTCGGAGGAGATCGCGGCTTCCGTGGGTACGGTCGGCGAGCAGGTAGATTTTGTCTACAGGAATGTGCAGGATATCGTAAATGTCATGGATGAAAATACCGACAGCCTGCGGACAATCAATACTTCTTCGGTGGAACTTAGCGATGCGGCGCAGGCGTCGTCGAAACGCGTGGAAAATAATGTCACGGAAATGTCGAAAGCGCTTGTGGAGGAGCGGAAAAAAGCGGAGGCGGTGCTTAAGATCAGCGAGCTTTCCGAGACGATCCTCGGCATATCGGGGCAGACCAATCTGCTGGCGTTAAACGCCTCTATCGAGGCGGCGCGGGCAGGAGAAGCGGGGAAAGGCTTCGCGGTGGTCGCGGAAGAGATCGGCGCGCTTGCGGGCAACACCAACACGGCGGCAAACGAGATCCAGAACATGAGCAAAGATGTGGTGGAAGCGATTCAGGGCTTAAACCGCGTGGCGGACAGAATGCTTCACTTTTTGCAGGAGGAAGTGACCGCGGATTATCAGAAATTCGGGGAGACTTCGGAGAGCTTTACGGAACGCTCTGAGACGATCCGCACCTCGATGGAGGGGCTGCAGCAGAATATGCAGAAGTCCGCGAAAGCGCTGGAGGAGAGCAAAGATGCGATGGATGCGCTGGGGATGGCTTCCGAGGACAGCAGCAAAGAGATCGTCAATCTGTCGCATATCCTTGTTTCCATAGACGAGGAGATGAAGAGCATCGAAGAGGCGGCGGGCGATACGTTTTCCGCGATCTCCCGAATGAACGACGAATTGAGCGGATATCATGTGTAAGGCATATGACACGCGTGTCAGTATATAAAGCGGCAGGCGGCAGAGAACTGCGCCGCAAAGGGTAAGAGGATGGATGAAAAAAATCTGACGATCGGGGATATTGCCGAGGAACTGGGCGTTTCCAAGACGACGGTGTCGCGGGCAATCTCCGGCAAGGGCAGGATCGGTGAAAAGACGCGGGAGCGGGTGCTTACCTACATCGAGGAGCGCCACTACAGGCCGAATGTGGTCGCAAGGGGGCTTGCGCAGAACAAGACATTCAATCTGGGCGTGGTGCTGCCGGGAGATTACAACGTGGTGGAACTTCCCTTTTTCCAGAAATGTCTGATCGGCATCAGCAGGGTGGCTTCCGCGCGCGGCTATGACGTGCTGCTCTCTATGGTAACGGCGGAGAATACGAATCAGTTGAAACGGGCGGTCGCAAACCGCAAGATCGACGGGGCGATCCTCACGAGGACGCTTGCTGACGACAAGCCCATGAAGTATTTACAGCAGCAGGGCGTACCTTTTGTCGCGATCGGAAGTACGGACAGCGAGCAGGTCGTGCAGATCGACAACGACCATCGGGGCGCCTGCCGGGAATTGACGGAAAGGCTGCTTCTTAGCGGAATCCGGAAACTTGCGCTGATCGGCGGCGATGAGGGTTTTATTGTCACAAGGAACAGGCGGCAGGGGTTTGAGGATGCCTTTTTGGGGAAAGCAGGGCAAAACGGCAGCGGGCGCATCTTTCGGAATGTCGGGGAGGATGCGCAGGTGCAGAAGATCGTGGAAGAACTTCTGGCGGACGGGACGGAGTGCATCGTGAGCATGGACGACTTTCTCTGCGGCTGTGTGCTGAACGCCTTGCAGACGCGGCGGATCGCGGTGCCGGAGCAGATGCAGGTGGTATCTTTTTATGACAGCACGCTGCTGGCAAACCGCAGCCCCGCAGTCACGTCCGTTCGGTTCAATGTCGAGGAACTGGGGCAGAGGGCATGTGAGACGCTCCTTGCCATGCTGGACGGTGAAGAAGTGGAACGGCGGACGCTGCTCGGCTACGAAGTGCGGATGCGGAACTCGACGAAATAGGGAATGCTTCGGGGTGGAGGAAAAGATGAAACAGACGAAAAAACTGGTATTGGCGGCATTTTTCATGGCGCTCGGCATCGTTCTGCCGTTTTTGACGGGGCAGATCCAACAGATCGGCAATATGCTGCTGCCGATGCACATTCCGATTTTATTGTGCGGTTTTATCTGCGGCTGGCAGTACGGGCTGGCGGTGGGGCTGATCACGCCGATTTTGCGAAGTATCCTGTTCGGCATGCCTGCCCTCATGCCGACTGCGGCGGCGATGGCGGCGGAGCTTGCAGTCTACGGTCTGGTGACGGGGCTTTTGTACAAAAAACTGCCGAAGAAAACGCCCTATCTCTATGTGAGCCTGCTTTGCGCGATGATCGCGGGCAGGATCGTCTGGGGAATCGTCTGCATCCCGCTCTACGGCATGGCGGGCAATGCTTTTTCCGCGCAGATCTTTTTAGCCGGAGCGTTCTTCAATGCGATCCCGGGGATCATCTTGCAGATCGTGCTGATTCCCGTCATCATGATGGCGCTCGTGCGGGCGGGCGCGCTGCGGGATCTTGCGGATGACGGAGAAAAGCCCTCTGCGTAAAACGTTTCGGAATGGAGGAAAAATGAGTGTGCTGACAATCGAAATCCCGGATGTCGTTACTACGGTCATTGAGCGGGCGCTGCGGGAAACGCCATTGACTGATACGGTCATTATTGCGATCGACGGCTGCTGCGGCGGCGGAAAATCGACGCTCGGTGAGGCGCTTGCGGCAAAGTACGAGTGCCGCCTGATTCCTATGGATGACTTCTTTTTACAGCCGGAGCAGCGGACGTCTGCGCGTTACGCACAGCCCGGCGGGAATGTGGATTACGAGCGGTTTCAGGAGGAAGTGCTTGCTCATATTGCGGACAGGGGCGGGCTTTCCTATCGGCGTTTTTGCTGCGCCACTATGTCGTTTGGGGAGACCGTGCGGCTGCCCTGGCGCAGATTGAATATCATCGAGGGTTCCTACAGCTGCCATCCTTATTTCGGGGACGTCTATCAGGCGCGGTTCTTTGTGGAAGTCTCTCCCGAGATCCGGAAAAAACGGATTCTTGCAAGGAACGGCGAGGAGCGCTATCAGCGCTTTGTAAACGAGTGGATCCCCCTGGAAAACCGCTACTTCGACGCGTTCGCGATCCGGCAGCATTGCATATCGATCACAGTCTGAAAAGTTTTCCCTTTTTTTCCAAAAACACATTGACAGTATCTGTGCAGTCTGCTATTCTGTTTATATGAACAACCGATTGCGCAAAGTAAAAATAACCAAAAACGCGCGGATAAAAATCGGAAAAGATCGAAAAAGCAGGTAAAAGAGACAAAAAAAGAACAAAAAGAAAGGAAACGGAGGGCAGGACAGCATGGATAAGTTTATTGTCAACATCATCCACCGGCCTGAGATGGTCCCTGAGTATGCGGAAAAGGTGACCGGGCACGGCAAGGAAGAGGATATCGGGAGAAAGGAACTTCTGACGGAGTCTCTGGATATCTTTAAGACCCAGCAGTCGATCGCGCACAAGAACGGCTTAAAGACGACGATCCAGATGACGTACGCATCCCTGTTCAATGACGAGGCGGTTGCGCTTGCGAAACAGGATCACGAGCAGTACGGCGACGAGATCGCTTTATCGCTTCTGGGGCTTCCCTGCGAGGAGTTTCGTGAAAAATATAAGACGAAGGATTTCTGCATCTGGATGTTCTCTATGGAAGATAAGAAGTCCATCGTGGACGATGTGTTCGGCAAGTTCAAGGACCGCTTCGGCTTCTATCCGGAGTCCACGGGTTCCTACTATTTAGACGCGGATCTGGTCAATTATATCAAGGAAAAATATCCGATGGTGAAGTGTGCCGTTGCGACCTGCTGGGAGGAAGGCCCCAAAGCTTACCATACCTGCAACAATTCCTGGTACACATTCATGGACGGCGGTCCGTGGGCGCCCTGGATCCCCAGCAAGCAGAACGTGCACGCTCCCGCGGCAAACGAGGCGGAAGATTCCGGCATCGTGGCGATCCCGCACCTTTCCCGCGACCTGATCGCGTGCTATGACGGAAACGGCTCCAATTTCGGCACGCATCCGCAGAATGTGCTGCGCAGTATGTGTTATGATTCCAAAACATGGGAATACCCTTATATGTACAATCTGATCGACCAGTTCCGGGCGCTCGCAAAGTACAACAACGGCTATGCCTACAATATGATGTTCGTCGGTCCCGGCTGGATGAACAAGATGGGCCGCTGGGAAGCGCCTTATGAACTGCTCTTAAAGTCCTACGAGGACGGCATGGCATATTACGGGAAACTGAAAAAAGAAGGCAAACTTGAGGATATGACGATGGCGGAGTTCGCGGATTATTTCCGGGCAAACCGCCGTCTGACGGAGCCGGAGTGCGCGCTGTGGCGCGATATCCTCTACGGATCGGATAAGCAGCTTTTCTGGTACTGCGACCCCTACATGAGAGTCTGCGCCAATATGGATCAGGGCGGTGCGATCGTGGATCTGCGTCCCTATGCGGCGAAACTTTACTGGCCGGTGGGCATCGGCACGAAACATGTGACGGACGCATCCTACCCTTTCCTGATCCAGGAGAAGTACCGGGCGGGCTACTTTACCCACTATGCGGGCGAGGGCACGGTCAGGAGCGCAAAGCTTGTGCATAACGGCGAGGAAGTCGATCTGTGCCTGTGCCGGACGAAAGCGCATTTTTCGCAGGAGGGCAATACGCGGATCCTCACGCTCGATCCCGTGGACATTGAATTTTATGATCTGACGGTGAAATTGCAGACAAAGATGTATTTTGAGGAGGGAAGCTCCCGGATCAAGATCGAGCGGAATGTCCTTTCCATGAGCGACCCGAACGCCGAGGTGGAGCTCAACGAATACATGGTAGCCTGCTACGGCACGACCGAGTATTCCGAGGATATGACGGGGATCACCCTTTCCGTGACGGACGGCGCGCACACCGAGAAGATCGACTATGCGTATAAATGCCGCGAAGCCAAGCTTTCCGGCGCAGCGGAGGCTGTGGCGGTTGTACCGCAGATCGAGACGAAAGTTTCCTTAAGCTGTGAAAAGAAAGAAGCGACGGGCTACATCAGAGAGGGGTACGCGTTCTCTCCGATGTTCACGTTGGGGTATACGACCAAATTAAAGGATAAGGAGGTATTTGCGACATGGCTCAATCTGGCAAAGGCAAATTAAATTACAGATGTCCCTCCTGCTTTATGAGGGATCTGGATATCGATATGTTTTATGACAAAGAGAAAAAGGAATACCACTGTATCCGCTGCCAGTATGTGGGATCGGAGGAGGATGTGCTGGAAAAGAACGAGCTGGTGCGGTTCCGGTATAAGGCGGCGCAGAAACGATTTACGAAATTCGATTTTGATTAAATGACGAGCGATGACCGGACGAGCGGGCGATGGAATTCTCCGTCGCCGCGCTCCCGCTCCGTGAAAAACATAGCAGACACTAAGCTCGGGAGTTGCCGTGCAACTCCATACCTCGCTAAGTGCTGATGTTTTTCAAGGGGCTCCTTGAGAATCCCATCGCCCGCTCTGTCTGAGTAGACCGCAAGGTGATATTTTACATGTGCAGGTGGCAGATGAAAATAGTTTTGTAGGAAAAAGCGGAAATCAGGGGAGTATGAAATGAAATATTATAAGGGAATGGACATTTCTTCTATAAAAGAAGTAGAGAGTCTGGGTGGGAAGTTTTACGACCACGGCGTGGAGCGGGATGTGTTCGAGATTTTGAAAGATTATGGCACGAACGCGGTGCGGCTGCGGCTGTGGAACGATCCGTACTCGGAGGAGGGGGTTCCTTACGGGGCGGGTACGAACGACCTGCCGACGACGATCGAGATCGCGAAGCGGGCGAAAGCGCACGGCATGGAAGTGCTGTTGGACTTTCAGTACAGCGACTTCTGGGCGGATCCGGGAAAGCAGCGGGTGCCGAAAGCCTGGCGGGGAATGGATGCGGATGAATTGACCGAAGCGGTCTATGCGTTTACGCGGGATTCCCTTCTGGCGATGAAGGATGCGGGCGTCCTGCCGGAACTGGTGCAGGTGGGCAACGAACTTTCCAACGGAACGCTCTGGCCTCTGGGGAAACTGCCGGAGTACGGAAATTATGAAAATCTGGCACGCTTTATCAGCGCAGGGATTCGGGCGGTGCGTGAGGCGGCTCCTGAGGCGTCTGTCATGATCCATCTGGACAACGGCGGGAACAACGCACTTTACCGCGACTGGTTCGACCACTATCTGGCGTGCGGCGGAGAGGATTTTGAGATCATCGGGCTTTCTTACTATCCGTTCTGGCACGGGACGCTGGAAGCGCTGCAAAACAATTTGAATGATCTGGCGGTCCGCTACGGCAAGGATCTGGTGGTGGCGGAAGTTTCTATGGGTCATACAATGGAGGATTACGGGAAATATGAAAAGCTCGCGCCCGAGAATCGTAAGGGCTATGCCACGAGACCGGAACTGGCGGCGAAAGTGCCTTTCCCCATGACGAAGGAGGGGCAGGTCGATTTCCTGAAAGCGCTCTTTTCCGTGCTGGATCAGATACCGGACGGAAAGAACAAAGGCTTTTTCTGGTGGGAGCCTGCATGGATCCCCGTTCCCGGCTCCGGCTGGGCGAATGAGGAGGCACTCCGCTACATCGAAGAGAAAGGGCCGGGCGGCAACGAGTGGGCGAATCAGGCGCTCTTTGATTATGAGGGCAACGCGTTGCCCGCGCTTATGACCATCCGGGACTACAACCCCTGAAAGTCGCACCCACGGCGAAAGAAAACGATTTCCTTATTGACAAATGGGACCGGAAGGTGGTATGGTAAACATACAGGGGCGGCGCTCCCAAAAAAAACGCCGGGAAATGCCTAGGCATTTCTTTATATCCTATCTTAATAGGATATAAAAAACATCTGACCACAGGAAATATAAAATGCACGACTGCATTTTATATAAATAGAAACAAAAAGCAGCAGACCTCATGCGGAGTGCATAGAGGTCGGAAAGAGAGGGAAAATTATGAAGAAGAAAGTACTGGCAACATTACTTGCTGCTGCAATGACAGCCGGCGCTCTGGCAGGCTGTGGCGGCAATTCTGCGGAAACGCCCGCGCAGGACACTCCTGCGGCAGAGGCTCCCGCAGAGGACACATCTGCGGCTGACGAGGCTCCTGCGGCTGAGGAAGCTCCCGCAGAGGACACATCCGCTGAGGCGGCTCCCGCAGCAAACGATGCGATCGCAAATCTGATTGCAGCGACTACCGGTCCGGTTGCGTTGACTGTATGGGCGTCCGAGGAAGATCAGGACCTGACCAACACGTTACTGGATGGTTTTAAGGCACAGTATCCCGATGTGACCTTCGAGATCACGCTGGGCGCTGAGTCCGAGTCTACCGCAAAGGATACGATCCTCACGGACGTAGAGGCTGCGGCTGACGTATTTGCTTTTGCTGACGACCAGATCAACGACCTGGTACAGGCGGGCGCATTGCAGGAAGTTGTAGCAAACTACACCTATGATGTAGCGGCTTCCAACGTGAGCGGCGCAGTTGAGGCGGCAGGCGTTGACGGCAAGCTTTACGCTTACCCGATGACGGCTGATAACGGTTACTTTATGTTCTATGACTCCTCCGTTTTCTCTGAGAGCGATGTTACATCCTTAGAGAAGATGATCGAGGTTGCGGATGCGGCAGGCAAGAAGATCGCAATGGATATCTCCAACGGCTGGTATATCTATGCATTCTTCCAGGGCGCAGGCTTAGAACTTACCCTGAATGACGACGGCAGCAATACCTGTACCTGGAACGCAGCAGGCGGTACGGACGTGGCGCAGGCGATCATCGATCTGACGGCTTCGAACGTATTCGTAGATATGGGTGATGAGGATATGGCTACCCAGATCGCAGAGGGCAATGTGGTTGCCTGCGTAAACGGTACCTGGAGAGCAGAGACGGCACAGACGGCATGGGGCGACAACTACGCAGCTACCAAGCTTCCCACTTTCAATGCGGGCGGCAAGGACTATCAGATGTCTTCTTACTCCGGCTACAAGCTGATCGGCGTGAATCCGCACTCCGCGAACCTTGGCTGGGCAATGCTCCTGGCAGAGTTTTTGACAAACGAGGATTCTCAGAAAGCAAGATTTGACGCGAGAGGTCTTGGCCCCGCAAACAGCGCGGCAGCAGCTTCCGATGCGGTACAGGCAAATCCGGCGATCGCAGCGCTGGCTGAACAGGCAGCTTATGCAACGCCTCAGCGTGTAGGCGGCAACTTCTGGTCTCCCGCAGAGACACTCGGTCAGATCCTTGCCTCCGGCAATCCGGACGGAACGGATCTGCAGGAACTGCTGGATACCACGGTTGAGGGTATCACTGCTCCGATCGAATGATTAGAGTAAATTTTACAGAGGGTGGGTGTCGATTCACCTGCCCTCTTTCTAAACTGATGATGACTTGAGAAGGTATTTTTCTGACATTCTGACATGGAGGTTCGCTGTATATGAAGAACGCATTGAATGCAGTAGGAAAATATTTTAGAGATCTGGGGACGGCTTTTGCCAAGGGGGATATCTGGGTGAAGCTGTCGGCTGTCCTGATGGGCGTGGGCTATTTTGCGAGAAAACAGGTGATCAACGGTATCATCATGTGTCTGGTCGAGGCGCTGTTCGTGGTGCTGTGTGTCGGTTATGCGGCGCCGAACCTTGCTAAGTTTGGGACGTTGGGCACGGTGCAGTTTGAGCAGGTCTTTGATCCGCTGACTATGACCAGTACGGTCAATGACTACGATAACTCGTTCCTGATCCTGTTGAATTCCATTATTTCGTTGTTTTTGATTTTAGTATTTATTCTGTTTTATATTTCCAACATGAAAGCGGTATATCGTCTGCAGCTTCAAAAGGAAAACGGTGAAGAGATCAACACCTTTGCCGAAGACGTGCGGATGATGTTTAATGAAAAATTCCATATTACGCTGCTGACCCTGCCGGCGATCGGTATCATTATCATGAACATTCTGCCGATCTTAGTCCTGATTGCGGTTGCCTTTACGAATTACGATCAGCAGCATATGCCTCCGAACGCCCTGTTTACCTGGGTGGGGTGGAAGAACTTCAAGAACCTGTTCACCAGTTCCGTGACCGTAACGTTCGGTTATTCGTTCCGCAAGGTACTGGTCTGGACGCTGGAGTGGGCAGTGCTCGCGACCTTTACCACCTATATCGGCGGTATCCTGATGGCGAAATTCATCAACGACAAGAAGACGAAGCTCCCTAAGCTGTGGAGAACGCTCTTCATCATAGCGATCGCGGTGCCGCAGTTCGTGACCCTGCTTTTGGTCCGTAACTTCTTTGCAGACAACGGTATCGTCAATACGTTCTGCAACAGCATCGGCTTTACGGGCTTTTTGAAAAATATCGGGCTTGTGCCTTCTAATTTGAGTTACATCCCGTTTTTGACGAATCCCGGCTGGGCGAAGGTGATGATCGTCATCATCAATATCTGGATCGGCGTACCGTATCAGATGCTGGTGGCAACGGGCGTCCTGATGAACATTCCGGAAGATCAGATCGAGAGCGCGCGCATCGACGGCGCGAACCCTTTGCAGATCTTCATCAAGATCACGATGCCGTATGTGTTGTTTGTGACCGGGCCGAGCCTGATCACGGATTTCGTCAAGAATATCAACAACTTCAACGTCATCTATCTGCTGACGCAGGATGTGTTCGTCACAAGCGACCAGCTCCTCGCAAACTCCAATGCGAAAGAAGTCGATCTGCTTGTTACCTGGCTGTTCAGACTGACGAATGAGTATTACAACTACAAGATGGCTTCCGTCATCGGTATCATCGTCTTCATTATCTGTGCGGCATTCACTCTGGTGACCTTTACCAGAACCATCAAAGGAGATAAGGAGGAGGAGTTTCAATGATGAAAAAAATAAAATCAGTGATAAGACATTTGATCTTACTTTTCCTGTCGGTGGTATGGCTGATCCCGATCCTTTGGCTGTTTGTTACGTCGTTTAGCGGGTATAAGGGAATCAACACCTCCCACTTCTTCCCGGAGACGTGGACGTTAGATAATTACGCGCAGTTGTTTTTCCGTTCGGATTCCATCGTGCAGTACAACAGGTGGTTTATGAATACGCTGATCATCGCGATCTTTTCCTGCCTGATCTCTACCATCCTGGTATTGATGGTGTCCTACACCATGAGTAAACTTCGCTTTGCAGGCAGAAAAGGGCTGATGAGTTTCAGCATCATCCTCAATATGTTCCCGGGCGTGCTGTCCATGATCGCGATCTACTTTATCTTAAAGACGATCGGACTGACCAACAGCCACCTCGGCATGATCATCGTGTACTCCGCGGGCGCGGGACTCGGTTATCTGATCTGTAAGGGATTTATGGATACGATTTCCATCTCCTTAAGCGAGGCGGCGCGGCTGGAGGGCGCTTCCGAGGCGAAGATCTTCTGGTCGGTGATCATTCCGCTGTCCAAGCCGATCATCGTGTACACGGTCATCAATGCGTTCCTGGCGCCGTGGGGCGACTTCGTGTTCGCAAAGCTGATGCTCAATTCCGGTGTGGCGACAGACTGGACGGTGGCGATCGGGCTGTTTAATATGTTAGGAAAATCCATGATCAACAAATACTTCTCAGTCTTCTGCGCGGGCGGCGTGATCATCGCGATTCCGATCTCGATCCTGTTCGTGATCATGCAGAAGTTCTATGTAGAGGGTATTACGGGAGGTTCTGTCAAAGGATGAATAATGCGCAAAAAAGAGCTATGGCAGGTATTCTGTCGGCGGCGCTGCTTTGCGGTTGTGGTATGCAGGGGGAGAATATCCCCCTGCAAAACACGTTAGGGGAGGAAAGTCCCGAACCGGCAGGAGAGCAGGCGGCGGAGGCAGGAGAGCCGAGTGAAAACGACAACGACAGTGCGGCCAAAAGCGTCTCGGAGGAGGCGGCTGCGGCGGGCAGGGAACCGTGGGAGGATCTTCCCTTGCAGATGATCGACGACAACTATCGGACCTACTATGAGGTGTTCGTCTACTCTTTCTGCGACAGCGACGGCGACGGCGTGGGAGATCTGCAGGGGCTGATCTCGAAACTGGATTACATCAACGACGGGGACGACGCGACGGACACGGATCTAGGCTGCAATGGGATTTGGCTGATGCCGGTGAATCCTTCGCCTACCTATCACAAGTACGATGTGGCGGATTACTATGCCATTGATGAGGAATACGGGACGCTGGAAGATTTTCAGGGCTTTCTTGCGGCGTGCGATGAGCGGGGCATCAAGGTCATCATGGATCTGGTGTTGAACCACAGTTCATCACAGAATCCGTGGTTTCAGGATGCCTGCGCCTATCTGCGGGACTTAAGCGGCGCGGAACCGAACGCGGCGGACTGCCCTTATTATAACTATTATCATTTCTCAAAGGAGCAGGGCGGCGGCTGGTATCCGGTGGAAGGCACGGACTGGTATTACGAAGCGCAGTTCTGGTCGGAGATGCCGGATCTGAATCTGGATTGCGAGGCGCTGCGCATGGAGATCGCCGGGATCACGAAATACTGGCTCGATATGGGTGTGGGCGGCTTTCGTCTGGATGCGGTGAAAGAGTATTACTCCGGCGCGCCCCAGGCAAACATTGACTTTCTCTCGTGGTTGACCGAAACGGTCAAATCCCAGAAAGCGGACGCTTATCTGGTGGGCGAGGCGTGGCTCGATCAGGCGGATTATGCAAAGTATTACGAGAGCGGGATCGACAGCATTTTCGACTTTGCTTTCGCGGATAAGGACGGCATCATCTCGAAAGCGTTGAACGGCGGTTCGGCAGCAAAATACGGCGAAACGATCGCTTCTCTGGAAGAGACGTACGGCGCTTATAACGAGAACTATATTGACGCGCCTTTCTACACAAATCACGATATGGGGAGGAGCGCGGGGTATTATGCCGGGGAGGAGTCCGCTGCGCAGACGAAACTGGCGGGCGCGATGAACCTGTTTATGAGCGGTTCGGCTTTCCTCTATTACGGGGAGGAACTCGGCATGAAAGGCTCCGGCAAGGACGAGAATAAGCGCGCGCCCATGTACTGGAGCATGGATCCCGATGCGGCGGGGATGTGCGACGGCCCTGCGGATATGGAAACGGTCAAGATGAAATTCGAGAGTCTGGAAGAGCAGGAACAGGATGCTTCATCAGTCTACGCGTTTTATAAAAAGGTCATCAAGATCCGCAACCAGAATCCGGAGATTGCCCGCGGAACGGCGGAGTATGTCCTTGCGGGGGATCTTGCTGCGGAAGAAGTAAAGGAGAGCGTCTGCGCTATCAAAAAGACCTATGACGGCTCGGAAATTCTGCTGCTCTTCGTGACGGGAGCGGAAGCGCAGGAGCTGGATCTGACGGGAATCACACTAAACGGCGCAGAGATCGGAGCGCAGACGCAGGTGCGGGGCGCGCTTGCCACGGGGGAGGACGCGGTCCGCTTTGAGGAAGGGAAAGCGGTCATGCCGGGATATTCCGCGCTGGTGCTGAAATAAGCGGGCAGTTCGGTCAGAGGACACATCCTGAATGAGTCTTGAAATTTTACGGAATCTGGTATAAAATGATTAGAGTTGTATCGTAAGATGCAGTTTTATTCTATCATAACGAAAGGATAACGGGTACTCAACATGAAAAACTGTCAAAACAAATGGGTGCGTGCCGCAATTCCGGCGCTGCTCCTGCACTTTAGTATCGGTACGGTGTACTGCTGGTCCATTTTCAGTCAGGAGATCTCGGAGTACATAGGATTCTCCAAGGCGGCGACCGAGTGGGCGTTTTCTTTCGCCATCTTCTTTCTGGGTATGTCGGCGGCATTCCTTGGCAATGTGGTGGAAAAGGATATTCATAAGTCTTCCCTGATTGCCACGATCACCTTTGCCCTCGGTATGGCGGGCACGGGCTTTTTCATCTACTACGGCGGCAATCATCCGGGCAGCGTGCTTTCTCTGGTTGGCATCTATGTGTGCTACGGCTTTATCATGGGCGTCGGTCTGGGGACGGGCTATCTTTCTCCGGTAAAGACTTTGATGCTCTGGTTTGAGGATAAGAAAGGTCTGGCGACCGGTCTTGCGGTGGCGGGTTTCGGCGGCGCAAAGGCGATCGCAAGCCCCATCATGACATGGATGCTGGATCATCTCGGCGAGGGCGGCATCTATAAGATGTTCTACATTCTGGCGGCGGTGTATTTTGTGATGATGTTTGTGGGGCATCTCCTTCTGGCGAAGCCTGAGGGATGGCATGAGCCGCAGAAAAAGGAAAAAGGGCAGGGTATTTTGGACACCATCAAGACCCGCCCGATCACCAACTATATCGGCATCTGGCTGATGTTCTATATCAACATCACCTGCGGTCTGGCGCTGATCTCGCAGGAAAAGTCGATCGTGAAATGTATCGGTCTGGCGGCTTCTGCGGGCGTGATCTCCACCGTTTCCGCTATCTTTAATGCGGGCGGTCGTCTGGGCTTCTCCGCGTGGGCGGATCACTTGAAGGACAGAAATACCATCTATAAGCTGATCTTTGTGCTCTCCATCGTCTTTACCGGCATCGTGATGTTGACCGGAGGTATCAAGAACGGAGCTGGCAGCACGCTTCTGGTGGTACTCGTATTGTGCCTGATCTTTATGGTGAATGCAGGCTACGGCGGCGGCTTCTCCAATGTGCCGACCCTGCTTTCCGATCACTACGGCATGGGCAGCATCAGCGCGATCCACGGTATCACGCTTTCCGCGTGGGCGTTTGCGGGACTGACCGGAAACCAGATCGCGACCCTCATCGTTGACAGGACCGGAAGCTTTATGGACATCAGTGACGGACATGGCGGGACGGTCAGCGTCAATCCTGTAGGCTATCAGAATGTGCTCTACTTTACGATCGTGCTTTACGTCATTGCGCTTCTGTTGAGCCTCTTCCTGGTGAAGCCGTCCACGACAGATAAGAAGTAAGGCGGAAAGCGGAAAATCGCAGAAAAAGCAGATCAGGAATATAACAGGCTGCACACGGATATCCGATGTGCAGCCTGCTTTATTTGTATATACCGCTGTCTCGCGGCGATTTTCCAAATGCGGACTACGATATGTAATCACATCCGCAGATAATCGTACTGATCCTGCAACTCTTTCGGGATCGGTGTGCCCGTGTTTTTCAACTTCTGGAAGATGTTGTCAAAGTGGTGGAGCTTCTGCGCCAGCTTCACGTCATAGCGCGCCATAGTATCCTTGTAGAGCGGGTTTGCCGTCAGCCTGGTGCGGATCTCTTTCGAGAACGGGCAGTAGGTAAAGATGATGCCCCGCGATACCTTGTTCAGTCTGGGAGAACCGGCGCCCTCGTAAAGGATCCAAGCCTCGTAGTCTCTGATGAACATTTCCTTATAGCTGTTTTTCGCTTTCTGCATACTGAGCTTGATCTTATCCTTGGCATCCGCAGAAAGGTCGCGGTTTTTGCGGTAGAACTGGATATAATCGAAGTATTCGCTGGTGAGCGAAGGCTCCGAAATGTCGTTCCAGCGGGCGCCCTGTACGCGCTTGCACATCTCCCAGCGGAAGTCTCCGGTCAGACGGACTAAGATGTTGGTCAGATCCTCCATCTGGAAGATGGAGACCATCATGCGGGCAGGCGTCGTACGCTTGCGCCCCTCGATCTCCTGCCAGGCGATGCCGCGGGTTCCCATATTGGGCATCAGGATGATATCGGGAAGGACTTCCACGCCGACGGATTCCTTTCCGATTCCGATCTCCGGATTGGTGTAGATCACATCGCGGTAGTAGGCGCTGAAATCGATCTCCCGCACCTGTTTGAAAGCTGTCTCCACCTTATCGACGGAAACCAGCGAAGCGTCCAGATCCTTTAAGACATTGTGTTCCGAAAAGACCGGACAGAAACTCAATACACGACCAAACGTAATTTTGTTGACGGAAGGGAACATATTGCGGATCTCAAAGAGCACCTGCTCTTTCGGATCGTTTACCATCCGTGCCTCATCCGCAGCGGTGATATTGCCCGACATTTTCTGCTCGCGCAGAAATGTGGCAAAGTCGGAGTCGAACTCGTTGCGGCTCGGTGATTTTTTGCCCTGATAAATCGCCGTAAACCACTCGTAGGCGGTGTAGACTTTCCGCTTCGGGTCGGTGGGGAGTTTGTCAACGATCTTATACAGATAGGCGGCATTCTCCAGACCTGCCAGATTTTCATCGACATAACCGAAGTTGAAGAACATCTTCACGACTTTGGGAACGGAAGCAGGGTCTTGCAGACTCTTTAAGAAAGCCTGCTCGTAAATCTGATAAAAGAGCTTCGAGATGGAGAGACGCAGCTTTCTCGCGGCGTCGTCGGAAGCGTTCTTATCCGTCATCTTTGCAAACTTATTCACCGCGTCCCTGAAAGCGGCAGCGGTTTCGCTGCTCACTTCCGAGTAGGAGAGGATCGTATCCATAGAGTGTTCCACATCGGGCACATCGTCCACCGTGGCAGTTTCCTCCTCGGTGTGTTCTCCGAGTTTCACCAGTTTTTCGCGGTATTCCGTTACGCGCTGCTGATACATATCCTTGTCGATCCCGGGCAGATCCTCCAACTGGATCATCATGGTGGAGAGCGTTGCGGTCAGACTCACGGAGTCCGGATCGTTGGAATCGATCTTATATAAGACGCCCGTGTAGAGATCGAACAGATCGAGGCGGTTCTCATTCATAAGGAGTTTTGCGACCTCTGACTTATAATCAAAGAAAAGGCGGCATAGCGAAATGATGCGGTAGATGTCCTGATCCGCTTTTAAGACGACGCCCGCAAGGAAATCCGCCTTGTGAAATTTGGCAGATTTTTCAGTGACCATAGTAGTCAACTGCTCATAGTAGCCGCCAAGCCACCCCTCCAGATCGTCTTCTATCACGATCGGCGTCAGATCGTCCATGTCGGGCAGCGCCCGCGGCGTGATCTTGTGCTTGACGCAGACAGACTTGTATTCTTCATAGTGATCCAGCAGAAAATGATAGAGATTATCACAGTCAAAGCGGGTCAGTTCATACAGATCATGGATTTCCCGAAACTGCCGGAAAAGGGAGGAGACGATCATGTTTGCCAGATCTACGCTCTTCTCAAACAGCAGAGAAAGCTGTGCGGCGGTACACGGATAGGAGGCGATCGATGTGGCGTCCTCTGTTTCGTAAGAGATAAAGTGAGAGCCGTAAAAAAGCTCGCAGACGCCGATGACGTCCCCCTTTTTCAGATAAAAAGTACCTCCCGGATAGGAGGCGCATACGCTTCCTTTTGCGATAACATGCAGGGCTGTCAGATTCTGTTCGTCCTGAATCAGCTGCGTGCCCGCAGGAAATTCTTTTAAGGCCATAGAAATACCCCCTTATTACATGGTTGCAGATGGATTAAAAACTCTGTATCTATCTTAGTCTTTTTTGGGGGAAAAGTCAATGAAAGCGGAGAAGACCTATTATGTGAAATTTAAGTTGACTTTCACACCACACAAAATTATAATATGTAGTATGAAAGTCAATAAAAAAGAAATCATTGAAACAAAAATTTTACAAAATCAGGGAATTATCCAGATTGCCGACATTGTTGCAGAAGGCATTTCAAAGCAGTACGCAATCAAATATTTGCAGGAAAGGAATTATGAA
>JAMPCE010000014.1 GCA_023666335.1 bacterium | reverse complement strand
GGTGGCGGTCACGCTGGGAACGGGCGTCGGCGGCGGCATTATCATAAACGGCGAGATTCTGACGGGCGCGACGGGCGCCGGCGGCGAGATCGGGCACATCCATGTGGAGGATGATGAGACGGAAGCCTGCGGCTGCGGCAATTTCGGCTGCCTTGAGGAGTACGCTTCCGCTACGGGAATCACCAGACTGGCAAACCGCGCGCTGGCGGCAAGCGACAAAGACAGCGTGCTCAGAAAGGGCGAGGTATCCGCGAAAGCAGTATTTGACGCAGTCAAGGCGGGCGATGCGCTTGCGATCGAAGTCGCGCAGAAATTCGGCGACTATCTGGGCAAGGGCTTAAGCGTGATCGCGGGCGTGATCAATCCGGAGATCTTCGTGATCGGCGGCGGCGTCTCCAAAGCGGGGGAAGTGCTTTTTGACTACATAAAGCCGTCGTTTGAAAAGACAGTTTTCCACGGCAGCAGGAATGTGATCTTTGCGCTGGCGACCCTCGGAAACGACGCCGGGATCTACGGCGCGGCGCGGCTGTTACTTGATTAAGCATAGCTTAATCCGAGATTCGCTTCGCGAACTCGGTCTGATTCTGCGAATGAATAGAATCAGTGAAGGATATATTATTTATTAGAATAGGTGTTTATATGAGGGGCATAAATTGAACAATTCAGTCTATGAAAATATCGGTTCTATCGTGCCGAAAGAGCGCATTCTTTTCGGGGAACCCATGAGCAGGTACACCACGTTCCGCGTGGGCGGCGAAGCGGAATGTATGGTGATCGTGGAGTCGAAAGAGGAACTCTCCCAGCTTGTATTCCTGCTGGCGCAGTCGGGACAGGACTATTTCGTCTTGGGAAACGGAAGTAACCTCCTGGTGGGCGATAAAGGCTATCGGGGCATTATCTTGAAACTGGGAAAACGGATGGCAGGGATCCATGTGGAGGGAAATCACCTCGTGGCGGGCGCGGGCGCGCTGCTCTCCCGCGTGGCGGGCGTAGCCAGAGATGCGGGACTGAGCGGCTTTGAGTTTGCGGCGGGGATCCCGGGCAGCATCGGCGGCGCGATCGTGATGAATGCGGGCGCTTATGACGGTGAGATGAAGCAGATCGTAAAGCTCGTCCGCGTGATGGATCAGAGAGGCGAGATCCTGACGCTTGACAATGATACGATGGAGTTCGGCTACCGTACCAGCATCATCAAGGACAGACCTTTTATCGTGATGGCGGCGGTTTTTGCCTTAAAGCAGGGGAATAAAGAGGAAGTCTCCGCGCGGATGGAAGAGCTGATGCAGAAGCGAAAGAGCAAGCAGCCGCTCGAGTATCCGAGCGCGGGAAGCACCTTTAAGCGGCCGGAAGGCTACTATGCGGGAAAACTCATCATGGATGCGGGTATGCGGGGCTATCGAATCGGCGGCGCGCGAGTGTCGGAAAAGCATTGCGGCTTCGTGGTGAACGACGGGGGCGCGACGGCGGCGGATATCCGCGAGGTGATCGAGGAAGTGCAGGAGCGCGTGCTCGACCGGTTTCATGTGAGACTGGAGCCGGAGGTTATTTTTTTGGGCGATTTTTAAGGTGACGGAAGAAAGAGGTAAAGTACCGAATGAGATTTGTGATCGTGACAGGAATGAGCGGTTCCGGCAAGCGGACCGCCATGAAGATGCTGGAGGATGTCGGTTTTTACTGCGTGGATAATCTGCCTGTGGCGCTGATCGAGAAGTTTGTGGAACTCATCACCACGCCGACGAGCGAGGTCAATAAAGTGGCGCTGGGACTCGACGTGCGGGCGGATCAGTCTTTCGGAGGCGTGCGCAGCATTCTTGAGCAGCTAAAGGATAACGGCTATCTGTTTGAGATCCTGTTTCTGGAGGCGGGCGACGATGTTCTCTTAAAACGCTACAAGGAGACCAGGAGGCTTCATCCTCTTTCCCCCGAGGGCAGGGTGCAGGAGGGAATCAAGCGGGAGCGCGAGATCCTGAAAGAGATTCGGGAGAAAGCGGACTACATCATCGACACTTCGCAGCTTTTGACCAGAGAGCTGAAAGAGGAGATCGATGACATCTTCGTCAGAAATAAAGAGTACAATTCCCTGATCGTCACGATCCTGTCTTTCGGATTTAAGAAAGGGATCCCGGCGGACGCCGATCTGGTGTTTGATGTGCGTTTCCTGCCGAATCCTTTTTACATCGACGAGTTGAAACACAAGACGGGCAACGACAAAGAAGTGCAGGAGTATGTGATGGCTTTTGACGAAGCGGGCGCATTTTTGCAGAAACTGACGGATATGCTGGGCTTTTTGATCCCGAATTACGTCAAGGAGGGCAAACATCAGCTTGTGATCGGCATCGGTTGCACGGGAGGCAAGCACAGGAGCGTGACGCTTGCGAACGCCCTCTATGCAAAGATGAAAGACCACGGCACTTACGGCGTGAAACTTTATCATAGAGACATCGACAAATAAAGAATGACCTTACCATAAACGGGGGCATGACCATGTCATTTTCGGGAACCGTAAAGGAGGAACTGGCGGCGCAGATCAGTCCCGCCAGACACTGTCAGCTTGCGGAACTGGCGGCGCTTCTTCTCTATAACGGAGCGGTCTGTGACGATGGCAGACATCTGCTTTTGGACACAGAAAATGAGGTTGTCGCGAAAAAAAGCTTTACAATATTACGAAAAACATTTAATATAGAAGCAGTTGTGCATGGCAGACAGAGACTGATTCCCGACGATGAAGCGGAAAACAGGGTAGTGCAGGCACTACATCTGGCGGAGGATGCGGAGGGGAAAATTGTACTGACTAATCCGGTCAATGCCCTTCTGATTAAAAGTTCCTGCTGTGCGAGAGCCTATCTGCGCGGTGCCTTTTTGAGCGTAGGTTCCATGAGCGATCCGAGAAAGAGCTACCATCTGGAGTTTGTCTGCGGTGAGAAGGCGCAGGCGATACAGCTGCAGGAAACGCTTTTGGAATTTCAGATCGAGGCCAGGGTCATCCGGCGGAAGAAATACCAGGTGGTCTATCTGAAAGAGGGCGCGGGCATCGTGGATCTCTTGAACGTCATGGGCGCGCATGTGTCCCTGATGGAACTTGAGAACATGCGGATCCTCAAAGAAATGCGCAACTCGATCAACAGAAGGGTAAACTGCGAGACCGCCAACATTTCAAAGACGGTGACGGCTGCGGGCAGACAGATCGAAGATATCCTTCTGATCAGAGACAGGTATGGCTTTGCAAATCTGCCGGATAATCTGCGGCAGATGGCGGAGGTACGGCTGGAGTATCCCGATGCGGCGCTGAAAGAGCTGGGCGGGTATCTGGAGCCGAATGTGGGGAAATCCGGGGTGAATCACAGGTTACGCAGACTGAGTGAGATCGCAGAAAAACTGCGTTCTTAAAAAGAGAAGCGCGACGCTTCGGAAAAGAGGAGAACAGTATGATTCAGAAGTCAATCCAGATCAAGCTGGAGACAGGACTCGAAGCGAGACCGGTGGCTATGCTGGTACAGGTGGCGAGCCAGTTTGAGAGCACCGTTTACCTGGGTGCGGAAAACAAAAGGGTAAACGCCAAAAGCATCATGGGCATGATGAGTATGGGCCTTGAGAGTGGTGCGGAGGTAACGGTGACCGCGGACGGTACAGACGAGGTGAATGCCGTAGCGGAAATCGAGAAATTCCTGACCACCAGATAGCGGATAAGTGTGACAGGATTGACATTTGATAAGGCATAACTAACTATAACTGCCCGGAGTCTCAGACGCGCCTAAGCGAGTGAGGCGCCGGGCGCTTTACGTTAGGAAAGGGGATAAGATGGCGAAACAGATGCTTTTTGTGTATAATCCGAGATCCGGAAAGGCAAGGATCAGAAGCAATTTTCTCGATATCATTGATATTTTTGTAAAAGCCGGATACGAAGTGACAGCCTATCCCACGCAGGCGTCCGGCGACGCTGTGAAAGCGGTGCGGGAGCGGCGCGCAGGTTACGATATCGTGGTTTGCAGCGGTGGGGACGGTACGCTGGATGAAGTGGTCACGGGCATGATGAAGTCGGACGAGCGTCTTCCCATAGGCTATGTTCCGGCGGGCAGCACGAATGACTTTGCTAACAGCCTCGGCATTCCGAAGAATATGGTGCAGGCGGCGGACGTGGTGGTGAACGGCAGAGATTTTGCCTGTGACGTCGGGCTGTTTAATCAGGGCATTTTCATTTATGTGGCGGCGTTCGGCATTTTTACGGACGTGTCTTACGGGACGCCGCAGGACACGAAGAATGTGCTGGGACATGCGGCATATCTGATCGAGGGCGTGAAGCGCCTGCCCTCGGTGCGTTCTTATCCCTTAAAGATCACCTGCAATGAGGAGGTCATCGAGGGGGATTTTCTCTATGGCATGGTCACGAACTCGCATTCCGTCGGCGGCTTTCGCGGCATTACGGGGCAGAACGTGGCGCTGGATGACGGCTTGTTTGAAGTGACGCTGATTCGCAGACCCACGAATCCGCTGGACCTGAACAATATTATCGTGGCGCTGGTGGACAAGCGGGTGAAATCGGAGTACATCTACACGTTTACGACCGACAGCGTGAAAGTGGAGTCGGAGGAGCCGGTAGCCTGGACGCTGGACGGCGAGTATGGCGGCGAACATCAGATGGTAGAGATTAAAAATTGGGACCGGGCGCTTACGATCCGTGTTCCCCGCGAGCGTTATTGACTTTCGAGGGCTTGACTGTTAAAATAAAAGTTGGTATTCCACTTGTTTCCAAAAAACAAAATAAGATAGAAAGGAAGAGAACACTATGGCATTGGTAACAACAAAGGAAATGTTTCAGAAAGCCTATGACGGCGGTTATGCAGTCGGCGCTTTCAACGTGAACAACATGGAGATCGTTCAGGGTATCACCGAGGCGGCAGGCGAGCTGAACAGCCCCGTGATCTTACAGGTTTCCAAGGGCGCGCGCGCTTACGCAAACCACACCTATCTGGTGAAGCTGGTTGAGGCGGCGGTCGCTGAGAATCCGCAGATCCCGATCGCTCTCCACTTAGATCACGGCGACACGTTTGAGCTTTGTAAGTCCTGTATCGACGGCGGTTTCACCTCCGTTATGATCGACGCTTCCTCTAAGTCTTTCGAGGACAACATCGCATTGACCAAGCAGGTCGTTGAGTATGCGCATGACAAGGGCGTTGTGGTAGAGGCTGAACTTGGTACGCTGGCAGGCGTGGAGGATGAGGTCGTGGTAGAGGCAGGCAAAGAGTCCTACACCCATCCCGAGGAGGTTGAGGAGTTCGTCGATAAGACAGGCTGTGATTCCCTGGCGATCGCGATCGGTACTTCCCACGGCGCATACAAGTTTACGGCGGCACAGTGCACGAGAAATGCTGACGGCATCCTGGTTCCCCCTCCGCTTCGCTTCGACGTGCTGGAGGAGTGCATCAAGAGACTGCCCGGCTTCCCGATCGTGCTGCACGGTTCTTCTTCCGTTCCGCAGGAGTTCGTCAAGATGGTGAACCAGTACGGCGGCAACATGCCCGACGCGGTAGGTATCCCGGAGGAGCAGCTTCGTAAGGCGGCGGAACTTGCCGTATGTAAGATCAACATCGACTCCGATATCCGTCTGGCGATGACCGGTAACATCCGTAAGTATTTCGCGGAGCATCCCGATCACTTTGATCCCAGACAGTATCTGAAACCCGCAAGACAGGCTGTGAAGGATATGGTAGCACACAAGATCAAGAATGTGCTCGGTTCCGACGGTAAGGCGTAAGACGCGCGGCATTTGTCAAAGCAAAAATAGACCCCGACATTGGCTGAGTAGCCGTGTCGGGGTTCTTTGACTAAGTAGTCAGGACAGATTTTACAGGTATCCTCTGTTCCTGCGCAAACTCGCGCTCACCTTGCTTTGCAAGCTCAGCGCTCAGACAGTGCTTCGGAACTGTCAGATAGCCTGTAAAATCTGTCTCCCAGTATTTATTCCGCGCTGTTTTTATGCAACTCCGCAAGTTCCTCAGCCTGCGTCTTCTGAATATCTGGGAACGCGGAAAGCATCGGCTCCACAGATTCCTTTTTCAGCGTACGCGCCACATAGTTCTTCGTGATGTGCATCACGACGGGCGACAGGCTTAAGACGCCGATCAGGTTGGGGATCGCCATCAGACCGTTAAAGGTATCGGAGAGATCCCAGGCAAGACTTAAGTTCATGGTCGCGCCGACATAGATCATCAGGACGAATACGATCTTATAGGCGATCATGGACTTGGTGCCGAAGAGGTACTCCCAGGCTTTCGAACCATAGTGGCTCCAGCCCAGCACCGTGGAGAAAGCAAACAGCAGGATCGCGATCGCGATGAACATGGGACCGATACTGCCGAATTTCGTAGCGAAAGCTTCTCCCACCAGAGCGGAACCCTCGGATGCGCTTAACACCGCGCCGGTCTCTAAGTCTACCAGACCGGAGGAGAGCACCGCGAAAGCGGTCAGTGTGCAGACGATGATGGTGTCTGCAAATACTTCAAAGATGCCCCACATACCCTGACGCACAGGCTCCTTGACGTTGGAGCTGGAATGCACCATAACGGAGGAACCAAGACCCGCCTCGTTGGAGAACACGCCGCGCTTCATACCCCAGGTGAGCGCCATCTTGACGCCGCTCCCGACAAGGCCGCCGCCCACGGCACGCAGACCGAACGCGCCCTTGAAGATCGCGGAGAATACCGCGCCGCACTGATCAATGTTCATGATAAAGATGACCACCGCGCCCACAACATAGATGATCGCCATAAAGGGCACTAACTTCTCTGTTACGGAAGCGATACGCTTCAAGCCGCCTACGATCACCAGCGCGGCAAGGATCAGCAGCGCGATACCTGTCACATAAGTGGGGACGCCGAAAGCCGACTTCATATTGCCGGAGATGGAATTGATCTGGCTCATATTGCCGATCCCGAAAGAAGCCAGCACGCAGAAGACGGAAAAGAGCACCGCAAGTACTGCGCCGACCTGCTTAAAGCCCTTGTAGGAGCCGAGCCCGTCCTTTAAGTAATACATGGCGCCGCCGCACCATTCGCCTTTTTCATTCTTGCGGCGGTAGTAAATACCGAGCACATTCTCGGAATAGTTCGTCATCATGCCGAAGAAAGCCACGATCCACATCCAGAAGATCGCGCCGGGACCTCCGGCGATCAGCGCGCTCGCCACACCGACGATATTACCTGTGCCGATGGTGGCAGCCAGTGCCGTGCACAGGGACTGGAACTGGGAGATGGACTGATCCTCCTTATCCGTGTGCTGGGTGATATGTTTGTCCTTAAAGATGCTGCCGATGGTATTGCTCCACCAGTGTCCGATGTGGGAAAGCTGGAAAAATTTGGTCAGGGAAGTCATCAGAATACCCGTACCGACGAGCAGCACCAGCATGGGAATGCCCCAGACGAAGCCGTTGACGGCGCTGTTCACATTTGTGATAAATTCTACCATAATACTCTCCATTCCGGAGCGTTTCCGCGATAGCGGCGCTCCTGTCCTCCTCATTTGACGGTTTACGAAATCTAAGTATAACATAAGGAAGAACATTTGGCAAGAGGATTGTATACATGGATGTAAAGAAACAATTTTGAAAACAAAAAAAGCCCTATAAAAGGGAGGATGCCAAGTAAGGTTGCCCTTACTTGGCATTTATTATGAAAAAGTTTTAATTAATCAGCACACCTGACGGCGTTTTTTGCTTTTGTGTATCTTATGATTTTAGTATACGGGGCAGAAATGTCTAAATCATGATTCAGAAATGAAGTTTTTTGAAATTAAATATGAACAAATTATGAACGGGCTTGTTCAAAATCTCAAACAAGCCCGTCCGTTCTCAGTTGGAAAAAGATTTCTTTTGAATGTCAAATTTCACTGTGACATAACCGCCGTAGTCGGGCACCGTTCCGTGGATCGTGAGCTTTCCTTTGTTTTTTCCGGTCGTGTTGTTTGCACCGTAGACGACCACATAATCTTTATGATTGCCCTCTTCCAGAAGAACCCTGCCGCCGTCTCCCGTGTAGTAGACCTCCACTTTCGGTCTGACCTGTCCGCCCGTGTAGGCGGTACTGCCTACGATCTTCACTTCGAGATTGTCCTTTGTCAGCTCGCTCATATAGACCGGCAGCAGTACCGTGTGCGAAGACTGATAAGGAGAGTCTGCCGTCGGTGTAATGACTGCGCGCGGAATGGGATGGACGTCCTTTGGCGTTTCCTTAAGCGTCCTGACAAAGCTTTCGTAATCTGCCTGCGTGTTATCCAGATAGGTGATCGTGTAGTCCTTGTTGAGACGGAGTTTCGTATTCTGGTCGCGCACATTGATGACAGGCGTGTAGGTATAGTCAGCGGGCTGATCGGGCAGATAGGGGATCGACGTCGCCGTGAACGTAAGACCGTCTTCCGCACTGTCAAAATCCGCCTTTCTGATGGTGAAAAAGACCTTTAACTCGCCCGTATAGTTGCCCTTTCCCTTGATGATGACCGTGGGCGGCTTTTGCGCCGTCTTTTCGGCGACCGCCTTATTGTTCTGATATTTCAAGGTATAGTCTTTCGTGTTTTGCAGCAAAATGCCCTGCGCGTTCGTGAGGACGATCTCGTCCACGGGTTTCACGCCGTTCTTGTTGTAACAGAAAGAAAGATCTTTCATGGCGTCCGCCTGCGTGGTCTCTGTAATGGATGCGGGCGTGATCTTAAACGTCTTTTTGAAGCTGCCGGAAAAACCTGCCTGCGGAAGTCCCGTAAAGGTCATCGTAGCGGTGCCTTTATCGGTGTTTTTCTTGTAGCTGACCGTGTAATGGGTATCCGCTGCTAGGCTCTGTTCGTCCGCAGTCCCGGCGCCATAGAGCAGAGTCATTCCGTCCTGCGTCTGTGCAAGGCCCGTGTAAACTTTATTCTCAATGCCGTCTACGCGGACTTTTTTGGCGTTAAAGGCTTTTCCCTTAATGTTGAAAAATACGCTTTTCGTTCCGGCATATTCACCGATGCCCGTGACGATGAGTTCCGCTTTGCCGACGCGGTCATTGTTCCGATAGCTGACTGTGTAATCCGTGCCATAGCGCAGCGCGGTCCTTCCGTATTTGACCGTGAAAGTGTCGGGCGTTTCGACTTCCGACGGCGTAAGTTCGATCGGCTGCTCCCGGAACGGGATGTTTTTCAGGTTCTGCCCGAGCTTGACCGTCATATTTTTGAGCAGATGCGCTTTGTCCGTGACATAAACAGACTTCGTGATACTGCCCGTGTAATTGCCAAGCCCGGTGACCGCAAGCAGAAACTCTCCGCTGTATCCTGCAGGGATGGAAGCGCCCGTAAGCTCCGTGCCCGCAGCCAGCGCCGCGCCGGATCGGTCGCGCGTGTTTACGGCCGTCAGCCGCAGGGAAAAGTCCTTATTTAACCGCATGGAAGTCACGGAGCGGATGGACGAGAACGGCTTGAGCGTCTTATTGGCTGTGGCAAATTGATCCGTTACTTTTAATGTCACGCCGTCTGCGGGCGCTGCGCTGCCGTCGCCGATGGAACGGGGCAGGATGTTAAAGTTCAGCCGGATCTTTGCGGCATAATTGCCTTTTCCGGTAATCTCCACATAAGGAAGAGAAGCGTCGAAAGAGGAACTGTCCGCCAAAATGCCGTCTGCGTTTACGTTGGTATTATGATAGTATTTCAGCGTATAATCGCGGCCCGACTTGAGGAGCGTCCTGCCATAACTTACGGTTATGGCGGGTTTCTGTGCCTTGCCCGTGTAGATCAGGTCGGGGATTTCCGAAAGGGTGAAGCCGTCCTCCTCCGGGTCGCCGTCACCGCCGTCTTCCTGCGTCCACTTGGCATACAGGGTCAGATCAGCCTGCACGGTATCGGTGTCAAAGTTCCAGGCATTGGTGCAGGCGGCTTCCTTGAACCAGCCGTCGAAACGCCAGCCTGCCGCTGTGGGATCTGTCGGTTTTGCCACCTTGCTTCCCGCGGTAAGATCCGTGACGGGAGCGGGAGCCGTTCCGTGCCCCTGCACGTCGAAGCGGACGGTGTAGACGACAATGTCGCCCGCCGTTACAGTCAGCTTGCCGTTCACGTAGGTTATCGTATAGTTTGCGCCTGCATCCGCGCCGCTCGGGACGATCTCATATTCCCCGGCGGCTGCGGTATCGGTGATGGCGCAGGTGAGAACGGGAAGCGTGGTCAGGATATCTGCTCCGCACAGTCCCGTGGTCGTATATCCGTAGGAATCTGCCGCGGGCAGCGGATCGCCTACCCGGATCGTCTTGTCTGCCGCAGTAATGGTAAGCGGCGCGGGCGTGATCGTAAAGGTCTTTTCGATGCTGCCGCTGTAAGCGCCTTTACCGCTCACGGTGACGGTTGCCGTGCCTGCGCTGCTGTTATCCTTGTAAGACAACGTGTAGTCAACGCTTTCCCGGAGCGCTTTGCCCTGATGGGAGACCGTGACAGACGGCTTCCGCGGATTCCCGTTGTAGACATAGGAATCGTTTTCCAGCGTTACGACTGTATCAGGCTCCGCCAGCGTAATCTTTTCTACCGTCACCGTGATCATCAGTTCGATGGTCTGGAAAAGCGACAGATCGTTCGGTGTGAATACGACCGAAACAGTCTGTTCCCCTTCGGTTGTCAGTGGGGTCGTTCCGTCTTTCCACGCGTATGTCCCGGTGCCGTCGTTGTCATGATCCGAAAGGGAGATCGTGTTGAGCGCCTGCCCACACAGAATGACCGAATCGGTCAATTCGGGCACCTCAACGATCAGGACGTCAAAGGACAGCGTCTCGTCCGGTTTGGTTTGGTCATAGGTGACGGTGAGCGTTTGAATCCCCGGTGCAGTAGAGTCAAAGCCGTCGATCATATCTGCGGTAAGCTCTACGGTTTCCCTGCCGCCCTCTGTTTTCGGATAGTTGACTTTTCCGCCGGTGAGGTCAAGTTCCGTTCCGACCGGATAGGTGGTCTTAGTCGGGCGCGTGAGACGGGCAGGGACGGGATCGTCGGGCTGCGGCAGATCGGGAATCTCCGCTACCAGCACAGTTTCTGCCTCCTCCAAGTTTGTAGAGTCATGCAGAGAATAGTGTATTTTGGATGGATTATTTGGATCGGTCGGCGGTTCCGGATAGTAGGCGCAGCCGTAGATGTAGCCGGATTCATCAGGGGTAAATATAATTTCTTCTTTTACGTTATCTATGGCGGTACGGCAAATATGGTTATAATTGTTATAGTATAGGTAGCCGCCGATTTGGAAGAGTCCGGAAAGCGCTATATTATAGCCGGAATTGATGATGGTATGGAACGTATCGCCGGAGGTTGAAATATCGGCAAGCGCATCCTCCTTTTTTCTAATTACGGTTTTATATTGTGACGCATCGCAATCAGTATAATAGCAGGCGCCTTCGTAAAACACCAATGGCGCGGTAGAGTTTGCCCAAAAGGCGCTGTCATAGGCAGTGTCGTCCGCAATATAAGAAACGATATCGCTGCCTTTTGTGACCTGCCAGTCATGGTGATAGTCGGGGTTAGAGGGATTGCCGACGCGTATACTTTCAAAGGTGGTATCGCTCAGGAACATAAATTGGTGGGAAACTCTGCCGACCAGATCCCATGTGGGGTCGTCCCATGTGACATCCACCTGATAATATTTGCCGTTCAATTCGATCAGATTCCAGGCGTGCTCCATAGGTGTGCTGGTAACCATATAGCAGTCGATACCAAACTGACTTAACAGATACTTATAGGCAAGGGAATAACCGTCGCACACAGCCACACGGTTTGCAAATACACCGTAGGTAGAATGGGATACCTGCGGAACGGTATTATCTAAAAAATTCTGGTAGTCATACACGCAGTTGACAGCCAGATAATCGTGCAGCTCGATGGCTGTCTGTAATTGGTTGGACGGATTTGTCACAGCGGCTTTTGCAGCCTCGAAGCCCTGCTCCCATTTGTCGTGGTCCAGTCCCTGTATGTAAGTGACTTGCATTGAAACAATTTGGTTTGTAGTTGTATTATAATAAGGCGCCCAGGAATGATCTACATCGTACAGATCGGGATGCTCGTTCAGCACACCGCTGTATACGCGCCCCAGATAATCCAGATCAGTCGAGAGCGAGAGATTGTATGAGGAGATATCAATTGTTGCTTGACTATTTGAGTCAATGTTATCACGATTTTCGCGAAGCTGATTATAGAGATAGGTTTCTATTGAGTCACCGCTTCGGGGAGCTTTTTTAGGTCTTGACGTATAGGAAGTCGGGGCGGATCCTGTCGGCGCGCCGCCAAACTGATAGACGCCCTCCAGCTCCAGCGATATGCTTGCCATTTCTTCGTCCGCCGCATCGTCGGAGAGCGGATTTAAGAAAGGTGTTATCTGCTCATCGTCAGAGTTACCGCTTACCGTGCTGTTGCCGGACACACCGTTTTCCGCGTCCTCATCCGGCGTCTTTTCTGCGGGCAGCTCCGGCAGCGCCTGCTCCTGTTCCTGCGCATAGGCAGGGATAACGGGAAGTTCTGCGGAAGTTACGGCAATCAATACAGCCAAGATCCATGCGGTCAATTTTTTTCCTGTTCTCTTCATAGCTTGCTCCTCAAATGTGTTCATTAGAGTTTTAGAGCGATGCATCAGCACCGCTCGGGTTCCGGATATTCCACGCCGAATGTCTCGACGGTGACAGTCTGCATGACCTGATCTTCCAACGGTCTGTCCTCATAGTCGGTCGCCGTCTCAGCGATGCGGTTCACCACATCCATTCCCTCGATCACTTTTCCGAATGCCGCGTAAGCGCCGTCCAGATGCGGAGCGTCCTTGTGCATGAGGAAAAACTGGCTGCCCGCAGAATCGGGATGCATGCTTCTTGCCATAGAAAGAACGCCTGCGGTATGCTTTAAGTTATTATCAAAGCCGTTCTGCTTAAATTCCCCTTTGATCGAGTAGCCGGGACCGCCCATACCGGTGCCTTCGGGATCGCCGCCCTGGATCATAAAGCCCTTGATGACGCGGTGAAAGATCAGACCGTTATAAAAGCCTTTGTTGATCAGGCTGATAAAGTTATTGACGGAAGTCGGCGCGATCTCGGGATAAAGTTCCGCCCTGATCACGCTGCCGTCTGTCATGGTAAAGGTTACGATGGGATTATTTGTCATAATATGTTATCCTTTCTATTATAATAGATTTTCTATCTGCAACAGGCTTTTCTGGAACCGATACCTTTATTGTATAAGAAAGCGGCGGGATTGTCCATGCTGGAAAAAATTTATTTTGGAAAAGATATCCTCTATATCACGGATGAAAAAGAAGCCTATGCCGCTCTGCGGGCGCAGGACAGCTATGTCCTGCCGTATCTGCATGAAAGCAGCGAAAGCGCGGATTTCCCCGGGGCGCTCTGGGCAGTCGAACATTTGGAGGAGATGGATAAAGAATCGCTGGAACCGATTTACAGGCGGCTGGCAGGGATCCCCTGGGATATATGCACAACAAAACGTTGTAAAATTAGAGAGACGACCCTTGCGGATGTGGACAGTTTTTACCGGATCTATGCGGAACGTTCCGTCACGGCTTATATGGAAGGACTTTCTGCGGACAGGGAGGAGGAGACTGCCCGCATCAGGGATCTCATCGAGAAAGGGTATGCCTTTTACGGGTACGGGATGTGGACGGTTCTGGAAAAGAAAAGCGGCGAAGTGATCGGCAGGGCGGGGATCACCCGTCGGGAGGGATACGATCTGCCGGAGTTAGGGTTTGTGATCGGTGTGCCCTGGCAGGGAAAGGGCTATGCTTTCGAGGTCTGTGAGGCGATTCTTGGCTATGCGGGGGAGGAACTTTTCATGGAGCGCGTGCAGGCGCTTGTGCGGGCGGGGAATGAGAAGTCTCTCAGGCTGTGTGAAAAGCTGGGGTTTGTACGGGAGCGTACTGTGCGGGAGGACGGAATCGCGCATATACTGCTGATAAAAGAACTGTGAGAGCGGAAAACGAAATCGCACCTGTCAGTTGACAAGTGCGATATTCTGGCAAATATTACGAGTCCTACGCGGCTCCAGGACGGAACGACATATGACTCTGATAATATTATACACCATATTTGTATGGAGTCAATTAGTATTTTATACAGGATACAGAAAATTTTTCCCCATTTTTTGAAAACCATATTCCATGTAATGATGATTGGGAGCAAGGTTGTTTTCTGTCAGCTTGTACAATTTAGAAAAAAGAGTTGAGATCCATTGTTGAAATTCTGTTTCGGGCGGTTTCTGATCGAGATTATTTTCGTAATAATGCCTTGTTACACCGGCAAATATGTCGGCAAGCTGTATCGCAGGAGTAACAGCAGAGCTGACAAATAAGGGCATTTCGAGAATATGTTGAAAGGAACGACCAAAATCTGTTTTGAACAGAAATCCTGTGATGGCTTCCGCAATTTTCCTGTCGGCATCCTCATGTATTTCGTCAAATATCAACATGGCTTTTCCGTATTGGTGATGGTTACAGAAAAATTCTATTTTTTTGAGCAGGAGATAGTATTGCCGGGGAAGATGGTGTTCCGGCACAATGACAGGTTTATCCGGCTTTTCCATAATGACGGCAAAAACAGCCGCATCATAGGAGGAGATAATATTTATCATACTTTCCACATAGGTTTTATTGTTTGTGCGATTTTTAAGGATAGTGGCTTCCCGAATCAACTTTGTGGACTTGATTTCATCCTGCTTGCCATAAATGCTGTCTTTTAGTTTGTAAATTTGGTTTGTGATTGGTTTGATATCATTTTCATGGATACAGACGCCGAGTAATACAGGGTTTTTGGTTGAATCAGTAGGACGCGGATAGCCGCTTTCATCAATAAATGCAAGCATGAGATAAAAACTCCTTAGTGAAATACTGAAATAATTATACTATATTAGACAGTAAATGGAAAGCCTGTCTTGACGAAGGGAGCGGCAGGGGTTACACTATTGTCTTGAAACGGAGAAAACCATGAAAAAACCAAGGATAGATCTGAAAGTCCGCAATTCCCTGCTTATGATCCTGACTGCCGCGATCTGGGGCGTGGCATTTGTGGCGCAGCGAAAAGGCGGGGCGCTTACGGGACCTTATACGTTTAACTGTATCCGCTCCCTGATCGGGGCGGCTGTGCTCGTTCCTGTGATCCCGTTTCTGGACAGAGTGGCGGGAGAGGGAAAGACGGAGGAGATGAAGAAAGGGAAGACGCTGATCGCGGGCGGCGTTTCCTGCGGCGTGATGCTCTTTGCGGCAAGTACCTTACAGCAGCTTGGCATGTATTACGGCACCACGGCGGGCAAAGCCGGATTTTTGACAGCCTGCTATATTCTGCTCGTGCCGGTGCTGGGTGTGTTTCTGGGGAGAAAGTGCGGCTGGAATGTCTGGGTGAGCGTGCCCGTTGCGGTGCTCGGGCTTTACTTTATCTGCCTGACGGGCGGATTCTCGCTACAGTTTTGCGATATGCTGGTCCTTTTGTGCGCGGTCTGCTTCTCGGTGCAGATCATGCTGGTGGATCATTTTTCGCCGCTGGTGGACGGCGTGCGCATGGCATGTCTGCAATTTCTGACCTGCGGGATCCTGGGGCTTGTGCCGATGCTTTTGATTGAACTGCGGCAGGCAGGGCTGGCGGAGTGGCTTGAAACGCTGGGAAGTCTTGATGCGTGGATCGCGATCCTCTATGCGGGCGTACTCTCCTGCGGCGTCGCCTACACCTTGCAGATCGTGGGGCAGAACGGATTAAATCCCACGGTGGCGTCTCTTCTGATGAGTCTGGAATCCGTATTTTCGGCGCTCGCGGGCGCGCTGCTCCTGCGGGAACACATGAGCGGCAGGGAGATCTTCGGATGCGCGCTGCTCTTCGGGGCGGTGCTGTTTGCGCAGATCAATGTCGGGAAGCGGAATGAAAAGGTTGAAAAAAATGACGGAAAAACAGACGATTAGGGCAGGAAATTGCATAATTGTATACAAACATACAAAAGTTGCTTGACACACCATAAGGATGGTGCTACAATCCTACTCATAAAAGCAAAGGCGCTTTGAGGAAACTCAAGGCGCCTCTTTTCATGAGGAGGAAACTATTATGGAAGAGATTATGGAGGTACTAAACGGACAGATCTTCGGCGTCTGGTTCCTGATCGGCGCGGCGCTGGTGTTCTGGATGCAGGCGGGCTTTGCGATGGTGGAGACGGGTTTCACGAGGGCGAAGAACGCGGGCAACATCATCATGAAGAACCTGATGGATTTCTGTATCGGCACGGTGATGTTCATTCTGATCGGTTTCAGCTTTCTTTTGGGCGAAGACCTGATGGGGCTGATCGGTAAGCCGGGATTTGATATCTTTACGGCTTACGAGAGTTTTGACTGGTCGAATTTCGTCTTTAACCTGGTGTTCTGTGCGACCACGGCGACGATCGTTTCCGGCGCGATGGCAGAGCGCACAAAGTTTTTGAGCTACTGCATTTACTCCGGCATTATTTCGGCGCTGATCTATCCGATCGAGGCGCACTGGATCTGGGGCGGCGGCTGGCTTGCGCAGATGGGATTCCACGATTTCGCGGGCTCCTGCGCGATCCACATGGTAGGCGGCATCTCCGCGCTGGTGGGCGCGAAGATCTTAGGGCCCCGTATCGGTAAGTTCACAACGGATAAGGACGGCAAAGTCACAAAAGTCAACGCCTTTCCGGGACACAGCCTTCCGCTGGGCGCGTTGGGCGTGTTTATCCTGTGGCTTGGCTGGTACGGCTTTAACGGTGCGGCGGCGACCAGCGTGGAGCAGCTGGGTTCCATCTTTGTGACGACGACGATTGCTCCGGCGGTGGCGACGGTAGTGTGTATGATCTTTACCTGGGTCAAGTACGGCAAGCCCGATGTTTCCATGTGCCTGAACGCTTCTCTGGCGGGTCTGGTGGCGATTACCGCACCCTGCGATGTGGCGGATGCGTTCGGCTCGATCGTGATCGGAGCGGTCGCGGGTCTTCTGGTGGTGTTTGGCGTCTGGCTTTTGGATTACAAGCTGCGGATCGACGATCCCGTTGGCGCTGTGGCGGTACATATGATGAACGGTATCTGGGGTACGATCGCGGTAGGGTTGTTTGCGACGGACACCGCGCCGGGCTATTCGATCGCGGATGCGGCGGGCACGAAACTGACCGGTCTGTTTTACGGCGGCGGTTTCAAGTTGTTGGGATTGCAGTTGATCGGTTTTGCGGCAGTAGCGGCATGGACGCTTGTGACGATCACGATCGTCTTCCTTGTCATCAAGGCGACGGTGGGTCTGCGCGCTTCTCAGGAGGAGGAGATCGTCGGTCTGGACACGACCGAGCACGGTCTGGCTTCCGCGTATTCCGGTTTCAGCATCATGGATGTATCCGGTGCGATGGTGATGGACGTGAACGAGAACACCAGTTTGGGTGTGGAAGATTACGAGGCGGCTTCTCAGGTACAGAAAGATGCGGCGGTGAAAGTGGCGCAGGTGCCGATGGCTTCCGCTACCGGTATGTATAAGGTGTCGATCATCGCGAAACTGTCCCGTTACGACAAGCTGCGCAAGGCTATGAACGATCTGGGCGTGACCGGCATGACGGTAACGCAGGTCATGGGCTGCGGCATTCAGAAAGGCGCGGGCGAGAAGTACCGCGGCGTTGAGATGGATGCGACCCTCCTGCCGAAAGTCAAGGTGGAAGTGGTGGTCAGCAAGATCCCCGTGGATACGGTGGTGGAGGCAGCCAAGAAAGCGCTCTATACAGGTCATATCGGAGATGGCAAGATTTTCGTCTACAATGTGGATAAAGTCGTAAAAGTCCGCACGGGCGAAGAGGATTTCGCGGCTTTGCAGGACGTTGAATAAGCTTACATCTATATCCCTTAATCTTATACATTACTCACGGCGAAGTCCCCGGCGTTTTATTGCCGGGGATTTCGCTGTATCATTAGGAAATTGCGGCAGCGGCGATTTCTTGCATAATCGCAGTATTTGCGGTACAATGATTGAAATGATTGCGAGAAAGGGAGAGGTGTCGTAATATGGCTGAATTTCATTATAATAAGGTAAAGGACCCGCAGTTTTTCAAAGAAAATGTCCTGCCTGCGCACGCAGCGTTTACACCTTATGCAAATGAGGCGGAAGCGGTGCGGGGCGTAAGCTCCCTGCGCAGATCTCTGGACGGCGTCTGGAAATTCTCCTATGCGGTGAATGCAGACTCCGCCATCAGGGGCTTTGAGAAAGAGACCTACGATTGCAGGCCCTGGGCGGATATCCGCGTGCCGGCGCACATTCAGATGGAGGGGTACGACATCCCGCAGTATGCAAACACGCAGTATCCGTGGGATGGCAGAGAAGAACTTGTTCCCGGTGAGATTCCGGAGCGGTTTAATCCCGTGGCAAGCTATGTGAAATATTTTGAGGTTCCGGAAAGTATGCGCGGGCAGAAGATCCGCATTGTCTTTGAGGGCGCAGAGAGCGGTATGGCGCTCTGGTGCAACGGCGCTTATGTGGGTTACAGCGAGGACAGCTTCACCCCTTCCGAGTTTGATCTGACGCCTTACTTAAAGGACGGAGAAAATAAACTGGCGGTACAGGTCTATAAGTGGACGTCGTCGAGCTGGTGCGAAGATCAGGATTTTTACCGCTTTTCCGGTATTTATCGGAGCGTATATTTTTATGCGGTTCCGCGTATCCATGTGGAAGATATGACGGTCAAGACCCTCTTTGCGGGGGACGATCTCACCAAGGCGAGACTTTCCGTCCGCGCCAAAGTATCGGGCAGCGGCGTGTGCCGTTTCCGTCTGCGGGATGGGGAGACGACAATTTTTGAGAAAGAAGTTCCTGCGGCGGAGGAGATCGCTTTTGAGGAGCCTGTGGAGGTGCCGAAACTTTGGAGCGCGGAGGAGCCTTATCTGTATGAGCTTACGATCTCCTGTCTGGAGGGGGAGGAGACGGTAGAGTATCTCTCCCAGGTGGTCGGCTTCCGCAAATTTGAATTGAAGGACAGGCGGATGCTCTTAAACGGAAGACGAATCGTCTTCAAAGGAACAAACCGCCACGATTTCAGTTCCGTTTCCGGCAGGGCTGTCTCCGATGAGGAACTGCTGAAAGATATCGTGACCATGAAGCGCAACAACATCAACGCGATCCGCACCAGCCATTATCCGAACAAGGAAAAGCTTTACGAGCTCTGCGACCGCTACGGGCTTTACCTGATCGCGGAAAACAATATGGAATCGCACGGAAGCTGGTCGGCTTATCTCAAGGGCAGAAAAGATATGTCTTTCGTCGTGCCGAACGATAAGCCTGAGTGGAAGGAAATGATGTACGACCGCATCACCTCCTGCTTCCAGCGGGACAAAAACCATCCGGCGGTGCTGATCTGGTCGGTGGGAAATGAGTCCTACGGCGGGGAGACCATCTACGAGATGTCGGAACTGTTCCGCAAACTGGATGACACCAGACTGGTGCACTACGAGGGCGTCTTCAATGATAGGCGTTATAACGATTCTTCTGATATGGAGAGCCGTATGTACGCAACGGCGGCGGATATCGAGGAATATCTGGAAAAGGACGGCGCAAAGCCATTTATCTGCTGCGAATATACGCACGCTATGGGCAATTCCTGCGGCGCGATGCACAAGTATACGGAGCTGGCGGACCGTGAAAATTCCGGTTATCAGGGCGGCTTTATCTGGGATTACATCGACCAGACGATCTATAAAAAGGACCGCTACGGGAAGTGGTTTCAGGCGTACGGCGGCGATTTCGGGGAGCGTCCCACGGACTATAATTTCAGCGGAAACGGCATCGCGTACGGCGGCGAGCGGGAAGCTTCGCCCAAGATGCAGGCGGTGAAATACAATTATCAGAATATCGCGGTGGCGGTGGAAAAAGACGGCTTTACGGTGTGGAACAAAAACCTTTTTATAGCCACGGACAGATTCCGCTGCATGGCGGAACTTTTGAAAGACGGCGTGCCGGTCGGAAAAAAGGAAGTGGAGGGAGTTAGCGTGGCGCCGGGTGAAACGCGCGCTTATCCGCTGCCTTTCGAGATTCCGGCGGAACCGGGAGAGTATGTGGTGACGATCTCTTTCTTATTAAAAGAAGATACGCTTTGGGCAAAGGCGGGACATGAAATAGCTTTCGGGCAGGCGGTGGCTGCGCAGATTCCCGCGGAAGCGGAGGACGGGAAAAAGCCTTTCACAGTCATACGCGGCAATGACAATATCGGCGTCAGAGGCGAGGACTTTGATGTGCTCTTTTCGGATGCGGCGGGGGGACTTGTATCTTACCGCTATGCGGGGAAAGAAATGATCGAAGCGGTTCCTAAGCCGAATTTCTGGCGCGCGCCGACCGACAACGACGAGGGCAACAACATGGCGGGACGGCAGGGACAGTGGAAACTGGCAAGTCTCTACGCGACCTGCAAAGGCGTCGGGGAAAATCCGCGCGTCAGGGAAGAGGAAGATCACGTCAGCGTAACGTATCGTTACAATTTACAGACGACGCCTGCCGCATTCTGTGAGTTGCAGTATCAGGTTTACGGCGACGGGCGCATAGTGACTACGCTCTCTTACGACCCCGTGGAGGGGCTTTCGGATATGCCGGAATTTGGCGTGCTGTTCAAGCTGAATGCGGATTACGATCGGCTGGAATGGTATGGAAACGGTCCGGAGGAGACTTATGCGGACAGAGAACGGGGCGCAAAGCTCGGCATTTACCGAAACAGGGTCGCGGACAACATGGCAGCTTACATCGTGCCGCAGGAGTGCGGCAATAAGACAAAGGTACGTTTCGCGAAAGTGACGGACAGACGGGGCAGAGGACTTCTCTTTACAGGGGAAGAGCTGTCTTTTTCGGCGCTGCCTTACACGCCGCATGAGATCGAGAACGCAAAACACCCCTATGAACTTCCGCCCGTCCACTACACTGTCGTGCGGGCAGCCCTCGGACAGATGGGCGTCGGCGGCGACGACAGCTGGGGCGCGCCGGTGCATCCCGAGTATCATCTGGATGTGAGCGGGAAGATGACGTTTTGCTTTACGTTCCGGGGAATCTGAGTCTGCGTCCGTTTATCAGATTCTCAGAAGCCGTAATCCTTGGCGATGCCGGAAGAATTACGAAGTAATTCTTGAGACGCAGACTGCTGAGTCTGCGTCAGGTTAGAAACAGGCAGGCGGCAGGCACCGTGATGAGGCTTAACACGGTCGTGAGGATGATGCCCTGCGAGATGGCGCCTGTGTCCATGTCCATCTGCTTTGCCAGCATCAGGGGCATATTGGCGGCGGGAACCGCGACCATCAGCAGCATGGTATTTAAGATCAGTTTGTGATCGAGGAAGCTGCGCATCAACAGGACGCAGCCGATGGGTATGAGAATCTGCCGCAGCAGGGTAAAGGCGTAGAGTTTCGGGTGGGAGAAAATGTCTTTCGGCGCCATCTGCGCTACGGATACGCCCAGCACCAGCATGGATAACAGCGTGGTGGCGCGTCCCGTATAGGAGAGAGCATCCGACAGGATCACGGGCACGCGGATATTGCTCAGATAAAGAAAGATCGTGACTGCGGCGGAGATCGTTCCCGCATTGATGAGTTTTTTCAGGCGGTCGGATGCGGACAGCACTGTGTTTTCCGGCATATTTTGAGCGGGAACCGCAGCGCTTTCGCTTGCCGCTCCAAGAGACGACGAAATGTCTTCGGCGGTTTGCCTCGCGGCAGCCCTCTGCAACAGCGAGATGCCGAAAGTGTAGATCAGGAGATTGAAGAGCAGATTAAAAATGGAGACATAGATCAGGGACTCGCTGCCGAGCACGGCGGAAGATAAGGGAATGCCGATAAATCCCACGTTGCCGAAAACGGTGAGCATCTGATAAGCGTAGTGAAGGTGTTTTGGCACGCGAAGAATGCGGGGAAGCAGAAAACTGATCCCGATGAGAACGGCAAAAACGACCGCGTAGGCTGCCAAAGCGGCGCCGAGTTCCCGCAGGGAAGCTTTGGGACCGTCTTCAAGCGCGGAACAGATCAGAAGCGCCGGGTTGGTGACGTTGATGATCAGACCGGAGATCTGTTTGGAGCCTTCCTCCGAGATCATCCTGCGCCGGTAAAGGATCATACCGATGCCGATCAGGATAAAGATGATGACCATTTGCTGCAAAACAATGAATGTGCTCATACCATACCTCTGTTTTTCTTTTGTGGCTATTATATCATATCTTTTCTTTAAAAGCGAAAGAAGTAAGCCGCTTGTTTTTCTCCCGCGCCCGTTATATACTGATTAGTGTGAAACAATGTGTCATAGCAGTAAGCTGCATGACTTGGAGGAATTTATGCAGAATTATATCATGGCGCTGGATCAGGGGACAACCAGTTCGCGCTGCATTTTATTTGACAAAAGCGGCAGGATCTGCAGCATGGCGCAGAAAGAATTTACGCAGATCTACCCGCAGGCAGGGTGGGTGGAACATAATCCGCGCGAGATATGGGCTTCCCAGCTTGCGGTGGCGATCGAGGCGATGGCGAACATCGGCGCGGATGCGGGGCAGTTGGCGGGGATCGGCATTACGAACCAGCGCGAGACCACGATCGTATGGGACAGACGGACAGGCGAGCCGGTCTGTAACGCGATCGTATGGCAATGCCGGAGAACGGCGGCATATATCGACGGATTGAAAGCGCAGGGTCATACGGAGATGATACGGGAAAAGACAGGGCTTGTGCCGGACGCTTATTTTTCCGGAAGCAAGATCGCCTGGATCCTGGATCATGTGGAGGACGCACGGGAAAGGGCACAGAGAGGAGAACTGGCGTTCGGTACGGTGGACAGCTGGCTGATCTGGAACCTGACGAAAGGCGCGGTGCATGCCACCGATTACACCAATGCTTCCCGCACGATGCTTTACAATATCCACACACTGGAATGGGATGAGGAACTGCTTTCCCTGCTGCGGATTCCGAGAGAGATGCTGCCCGAAGTAAAGCCTTCCGGGACGGTGTTTGGTAAGACCGATCAGAGTATCTTTGGCGTGCCGGTTCCGATCGCGGGCGCGGCAGGCGACCAGCAGGCGGCGCTGTTTGGACAGTGCTGCTTCGAGCCGGGACAGGTGAAAAATACCTACGGAACGGGCTGTTTTCTGCTGATGCACACGGGAAAGGAAGCGATCGCTTCGGAGAGCGGTCTTCTCACCACGATCGCGGCGGGGGCTTCTCCGAAACCGGATTATGCGCTGGAGGGCAGCGTGTTTGTGGCGGGCGCGGCGGTACAGTGGATGCGGGACGAGATGCGGATGATGAAGATCGCCCGGCATTCCGAAAAATACGCCATGCGCGTGCCGGACACGAACGGGGTCTATGTCGTGCCCGCCTTTGTCGGCATGGGGACGCCCTACTGGAATCCCTATACGCGGGGCACCGTGGTCGGCATTACGCGGGGCTGTCAAAAAGAGCATTTTGTGCGCGCGGTGTTGGAGTCGATCGCCTACCAGTCGATGGATGTGCTTGCGGCGATGGAGCAGGATGCCGGGATCCCGCTGCGGGAACTGAAAGTGGACGGCGGCGCGAGCGCCAATGATTTTCTGATGCAGTTTCAGGCGGATATCACGGGACAGGCGGTGTACCGGCCGGACTGTATCGAGACGACGGCGTTAGGCGCGGCTTATCTGGCGGGTCTTTCGGTGGGCTACTGGAAAGACAAAGAGGAGATCTGTGCAAACTGGCAGCTCGGAAAGCGGTTTGATGTGACGATGGAGGACGAGACGAGAAAGCAGCTTGTAAAAGGATGGAAACGTGCCGTCAGATGCGCGCTTGCCTGGGCGGACGAAACATAGAAAGGAAAAACGATGATGAACATTACTTACAATGAAGCAAACAGGATCTTTAAGCTGGACACGCCGCACACGACCTATTGCATCGGTGTGGTGGACGAGGACAATTTTTTAGGGCATGTGTATTATGGCAGAAGCCTTGCGTCGGACGATCTGGCATATCTGATGCGCACAGGGGAACCGCCTTTTGTGCCCTCAAAGAACAATCGGGACAGGACGTCCTTTTTAGATACTTTTCCGATGGAATATACGGGGAACGATCTCGGCGATTACCGGGAGGGGTCGTTTGCGGTACGCACCCTGTCCGGACATATGGGGGTATCGCTCTATTATGTATCGCACAGTATCTATGAGGGAAAAAAGGCGCTGGAGGGACTTCCTGCGACTTTCGGCGGGAAAGAGGAATGTAAGACGCTGGAGATCACATGCGAAGATCCGGTCTTAAAGTTACAGGTGATCTTATCCTACAGCATCTTTGCGGACACGGATGCGATCGCAAGGAGTGTGCGCGTTGTGAATCAGGGCGGCGCGGCGGTCTACCTGACAAAGGTGATGTCCGCCTGCATGGATATGGATCAGAAAGATTACGAGATGATCACTCTGCACGGTTCCTGGGCAAGGGAGCGCGCGATCAGGACCTATCCGATCAGGAAAGGCAAGCAGAGCGTCGGTTCGGTGCGCGGCGAGTCCAGCCATCAGGAGCATCCGTTTATGGCATGGAAGAGCCGGACGGCGACGGAGGAGACGGGCGATGTATATGCGATGAACTTTGTCTATTCGGGGAATTTCCTTGCGCAGATCGAGGAGAATCAGTTCGACAGCATCCGCGCCATGATGGGGATTCATCCGGAAAATTTCTGCTGGAAACTGGAGCCGGGGGAGAGCTTTCAGGCGCCGGAAGTGATCTGTATGTACTCAGCCGAGGGGCTGGGCGGCATGACCCGAAATTTCCACGATTTGTACCGGAACCATCTGATCCGGGGCGTTTACAAAGATAAAAAGCGACCGATCCTCATCAACAACTGGGAGGCGACTTATTTTGATTTCGATACGGAAAAACTTCTGGGGATCGCGCGGCAGGCGTCCGCGCTCGGCATCGAGATGTTAGTGATGGACGACGGGTGGTTCGGGCACAGGAACGACGACAACACCAGCCTCGGTGACTGGTTTGTGAATGAGGAGAAGATCAAAGGCGGGCTGAAATATCTGGTCGATGAAGTCAATAAGCTTGGGATGAAGTTTGGTATCTGGGTGGAGCCGGAGATGATCTCCCCCGATTCGGAACTCTACAGGCAGCACCCGGACTGGGCGATCCAGATTCCCGGCAGGGTGGGAAGCCTTGCCAGAAACCAGTATGTGCTCGACTTAACGAGAAAGGAAGTGCGCGACTGCATTTATGACAGGATCGCGGCGGTGCTTCATAGCGCCAACATCGAGTATGTGAAGTGGGATATGAACAGGCAGCTTTCCGATGTCGGCAGCTACGGTCTTCCGGCGGACAGGCAGGGCGAACTCTTCCACAGACAGGCGCTTGCGGTCTATGAGATGCAGGAGCGGCTGACGACGGATTTCCCGAACCTTCTTCTGGAAAACTGCTCCGGCGGCGGGGCGAGGTTCGATCCGGGTATGCTCTACTACAGCCCGCAGATCTGGTGTTCCGACGATACGGACGCCATAGAGCGGCTGTCGATCCAGGCGGGTACGGCGATGATCTATCCGCTCTCCACGATGGGCGCGCATGTGTCCGATTGCCCGAACCATACGGTGGGGAGGACGACGCCTTTTGAGACGAGAGGTTATGTGGCGCTGGCGGGCACATTCGGGTATGAGCTGGATGTGACGAAGATTCCCGAAAAAGACCGCGGGATGATTCCGGATCAGGTGGCGATGTACCATAAATATAACGATCTGGTGCGCCGCGGCGATTATTACCGCATCGCGCATTATGCGGAGAATCATTATTATGACTGCTATGCGGTGGTGGCGAAAGATAAAAGCGAGGCGCTCGTTACCTATATTCAGGTGCTGAACCGACCCAATTACCACAGCAGGCGGATCTGCATCCCGGGGCTGGATCCGGAGAAGACCTATGTGATCGAGAATGCGGCGGATTGGCCGGAGATCGGGCAGACCGAGTACCGCGGAGATACGCTGCATTATGCGGGAATCAATGTGCCGTCTATCGGAGGGGATTTTGCGGGACGGATTCTGCACCTCGTTGTAGTGTAAAAATCTGTCGCGATACAAGCGCATGATTAACGCAGACGCGCTTGCGCTCCATTTCGGACGTAACGGTACTAGATTCGTGAAAAACCTCATCAAGTACCGACGTCCTGTGAGGGTCTGCTTATAATCATGTGCTCTGTACCGCTCGATATCGACATAAACAGAAATATAGAGGAGAAATGGAGAGGGAAAAATGATCGTACAGAAATATAAAGATATGTTACAGGGAAAATCTGTGATTCGGCAGCTCTCGGAGTTTGCGACGGCGCGGGGAAAAGAGATCGGTTACGAGAATGTATTTGATTACAGTCTCGGAAATCCGTCTGTGCCGGTGCCGCAGAAATTTACGGACACGATGATACGGATGTTACAGGAAATGGATTCGATGGAGCTGCACGGCTACAGCCAGAGTCTGGGTATTCCCGCCGTCAGGGACAAGGTGGCGGCTTCCCTCAACAGGCGGTTCGGGATGAACTACACGGGAAATCATATCTTTATGACGACGGGAGCGGCGGGCGCGATCGCCCACGCATTGCGTGCCGTGACGGAGCCGGGCGATGAAGTGCTCACGTTTGCGCCGTATTTTCCGGAGTACGGTCCTTATGTGAATCTGACGGGGGCTGTCCTCAAAGTGGTGCCTGCGGACACGGAGAGTTTCCAGATCAATTTCGAGGCGTTTGAGGAAATGCTCACGGACAAGGTGATGGCGGTTTTGATCAATACGCCGAACAATCCCTCGGGCATCGTCTATTCCACGGAGACCATTCAAAAAATGGCGAAGCTCATGGAAGAAAAACAGAAAGCGTACGGGCATGATATCTTCCTGATTTCCGACGAGCCTTACAGGGAGATCGTGTTTGCGGGCGTGGATGCGCCTTATCCTTCTACATTTTACGATAATACCCTTTCCTGCTATTCTTTCTCGAAATCCCTTTCCCTGCCGGGAGAGCGGATTGGGTATGTGGCGGTAAACCCGAAGTGCACGGACGCGGAGCTGATCAGCGTGATGTGCAGCCAGATTTCGCGCGGGACGGGGCATAACTGCCCGCCGTCCATCATTCAGCTCGCGGTGGCGGAAGTTCTTGACCTGACGGCGGATCTTTCGGTCTATGAGAAAAATAAGAACATATTATATAAAGAGCTTACTTCTCTCGGATTCGAGTGCGTGGAGCCGGGCGGCACCTTTTATATGTTCCCGAAAGCGCCGGGCGGGGATGCCGTGGCATTTTCCGAGACAGCGAAAAAATACGATATCATCGCGGTGCCTTCCGACAGCTTTGGCGTAAAAGGATATTTCCGTCTGGCTTACTGTATCGACACGGAGAAGGTGGAGCGGTCGCTTGCGGCGTTTGCGAAACTCGTCTCAGGGTTATAATTATTGTGCAATACTGTAATCATAAGCAGACCCTTGGAAAGCGTCAGTGCTTAATGAGGTCTTTCACGAATTTAGCACTGTTACGCTTGGAATGGAGCGCAAGCGCGTCTGCGTTGATTATAGTATTTGCACAATATCAATACATATGAATGAGTTTCGCAGAAAGGAAACAGTATGGATATCATAGAATTATTAAAGGCGGTATTGTTCGGCATCGTGGAGGGCATCACGGAATGGCTGCCCATCAGCAGCACCGGGCACATGATCCTGCTCAATGAATTTGTGACGCTGAACGTGAGCGAGGCGTTCTGGGAGATGTTTCTGGTGGTGATCCAGCTCGGCGCGATCCTGGCGGTGGTGCTTTTGTTCTGGAACAAGATTTTTCCCTTCCGTTTTCGGGAGAAGCCGGTGGTGCAGAAAGATATTTTTACGCTCTGGTTCAAGATTCTGGCTGCCTGTATTCCGGCAGCGGTAATCGGGCTTGCTTTTGACGACGTGTTCGATGCGCTTTTTTACAATCCGTGGTGCGTGGCGGTGGCGCTGATCGTGTTCGGTATCGCCTTTATCGTGATCGAAAACCGCAATCGGGATATGACGCCGAAGATCACGGAACTTTCCGATATCACCTACACGACGGCGCTTTTGATCGGCGTCTTTCAGTTGATCGCAGCCATTTTCCCGGGGACTTCCCGCTCCGGTGCGACCATTGTGGGCGCGCTGTTGATCGGCGTATCGCGGACCGTGGCGGCGGAATTTACTTTCTTTTTGGCGATTCCCGTGATGCTGGGGGCAAGCCTTTTAAAGCTTTTGAAGTTCGGATTCGTCTTTACAGGGGAGGAGATCGCGATTCTGGCGGCGGGCATGATCGTTGCGTTTGTCGTATCGGTTTTGGTGATCCGATTCCTGATGGGATACATCAAAAAACATGATTTCAAGGTGTTCGGATGGTACCGGATCATACTCGGAATTGCGGTGCTCGCGTGGTTTTCTTTGGCGTAATTTTTAAAAAAAAGACATTTTCAGGCTGTTTTTATAGCATTTCGTATAATATTTTACAATAAAAATTCACTATTTCCTACAGATTGTTAGTTGACAGTCTCGTCAGAATGAGCTATGATACCACTAATGAAGTCATGCAGTGCGCGAATGTGCGCGGCGAAAATATAGGAAAGAATATTTTTGAAAGTGGGGAAGGAGATTACTCATGGCAGAGATCAAGAAACCTGAAATCAACAAAGCGGCAGAGACCAAGACATCTACTGTGACGACACCCGTGGCAGCGCCTGCAGCAAAGACCGAGCCTGTGGCAGCAGCAAAGGTTGAGACCAAGGCTGAGCCGGCAAAGGCGGCGGAGACGAAAGCTCCCGTAGAGAAAAAGAAACCCGGCAGAAAGCCCGGTTCCAAGAACAAGACTACGGCGGCAAAGAAGACGACCGCAAAGAAGCCCGGCAGAAAGCCTGCGGCAGCGAAGAAGGAAACCGGAGCAAAGACGACCACCAGAAAGACGGCTGTCAAGGAGAACCTGCATGTAGAGTTCGCGGGCAAGTCCTATACGACGGAGGATCTGGTAAAGATCGCAAAGGATGTCTGGAAATACGACCTCAAGAGAAAGGTCGGCGATTTCAAGAGCGTAGAGCTTTATGTGAAGCCCGAGGAGAGCGTAGTTTACTATGTGATCAACGGCGACGTGGCAGGAAACTTCGGCATCTGATCAAACAGAAATAACAGCGAATGCGGACAGTCAATTCAGGGTATACTGGATTGACTGTCTTTGTTTTACACTTTTTTTATAAATTAAGTGTTGACAATAAAATGGCAAAGTGATACCTTACTAACAGAAGGTGTTAGCACTCTAACGAATCGAGTGCTAACAATTCGGGCAGAGGGAAACGGGATGCAGTTGGACGAAAGAAAATATATCATATTGCAGGCCATCATCCGGAATTATCTGGAGACAGGCGAACCGGTCGGCAGCCGTACCATCTCCAAATACACCGATCTGAATTTGAGTTCGGCGACCATCCGCAACGAGATGGCGGACCTGGAGGAGCTGGGATATATTTTGCAGCCCCATACCTCCGCAGGCAGGATTCCTTCCGATAAGGGATACCGTCTCTACGTCGATAAGCTGATGGAAGAAAAAGAGCGCGAGGTGGAGGAGAAGAAAGAACTTCTTCTGGAAAAGGAAGATAAGGTCGATCATCTTCTGAAACAGGCAGCCAGACTCTTAGCCAACAACACGGAGTATGCGGCGATGGTCTCCGCGCCGCAGTACCATCAGAATAAGCTGAAATTCATTCAGCTTTCCAGAGTGGATGCGCAGCACCTCCTGGCGGTCATCGTGGTAGAGGGAAACGTGATCAAGAACTCGATGCTGAATGTGGAGGAAGAGCTTGACGACGAGACGCTTCTCAAGCTGAACATTCTTCTGAATACCCACTTGAACGGGCTTTCGATGGAGGAGATCAATCTCGGGATGATCGCGGCGTTAAAGCAGCAGGCGGGGATCCACAGCGAGATCGTGGCGGGCGTCATCGACGCGGTGGCGGAAGCCATCAAGGCGGACGAGGATCTGGAGATTTACACCAGCGGTACGAAGAACTTTTTCAAGTATCCGGAGCTGGCGGATCACGAGCGGGCGAGCGAACTGATCACGACATTCGAAGAAAAACAGCTTTTGACCGAGCTTGTGCAGGATAACCTTTCGGGCGATAACAATACCGGCATTCAGGTCTACATCGGGAGCGAGACGCCCGTTGCCGGCATGAAAGACTGCAGCATCGTGACAGCCACTTACGAGCTGGATGAGGGCATGAAAGGAACGATCGGCATCATCGGACCCAAGCGGATGGATTATGAAAAGGTCGTGAGCAGCTTAAGGCTTTTGAAGAATCAACTGGACGATCTTTATAAGCGCTGAGGCAGTACCGTAAAAGGGTAAAAAATGACTGAATCAGTCAACAGATAGATGGGAGATGAATATCATGGCGGAAGAAAAGGACAGGACAAACGAGGCGGAGGAAGAAAAGGAAGCCGCGGCAGCGGAGGAGGCGGCACAGGAACAGGGCGCCGATGCGCCAACGGAGCAGACGCCGCCGGACGATAAGGCAGAAAAGAAAGAGAAGAAAAAGAAAGACAAAAAGCAGGATGCCCTCAAGGAAAAGATCGAGGAGCTGGAAGACCGCGTAAAGCGGCAGATGGCGGAGTTTGAGAATTTCCGCAAGCGGACGGAGAAAGAAAAGACGGCTATGTTTGAGACCGGAGCAAAGAGCGTGATCGAAAAGATTCTTCCCGTCGTGGACAATTTTGAGAGAGGGCTTGCGAGCATTCCCGAGGGAGAGCAGGACGGCGCGGTCGCGCAGGGAATGCAGATGATCTACAAGCAGTTGATGACAGAGCTTGAGAATCTGGAGGTCAAACCGATCCCGGCGGTGGGCGAGGAATTTAACCCCGATTTCCACAATGCGGTGATGCAGGTGGAGAGCGAAGAATTTGAGAGCGGGGTCGTGGCGCAGGAGTTGCAAAAAGGGTATACCTACCGCGAGAGCGTTGTACGGCATAGTATGGTAGCAGTAGTTCAGTGAATGCGGGCTGCGCAGAAATCATTTCTACGTCGCCGCGCTTTCGCTCCGCAAAATACGCAGCGGACGCTAGATTCGTGAAATACCTCATCAAGCGCCGGCGCATTTTGAGGGGCTCCTTAAGAAATGGTTTCTGCACAGCCCTTACAGAATGAAACGGCAGCAGAAATATGAGAGAGAAAACGCCGCGGTAGAAGTGGAAAAAGAGAAAAATAAAAATATCATATATGGAAGCGGGAAGTGCTTCAGAAAGGGAGAATATTATGAGCAAAATTATCGGCATTGACTTAGGAACGACAAACAGCTGCGTGGCAGTTATGGAGGGCGGCAAGCCCACTGTCATCGCGAATACGGAGGGCGCGCGCACCACACCGTCGGTCGTGGCATTCACGAAGAACGGCGAAAGGCTGGTAGGTGAGCCTGCAAAGCGTCAGGCAGTCACCAACGCGGAGAACACCATCGCCTCCATCAAGAGAGATATGGGTACGGACAGAGGCCGCACCATCGATGGCAAAAAATATTCCCCGCAGCAGATCTCCGCGATGATCTTACAGAAATTAAAAGCGGATGCGGAAAGCTATCTGGGCGAGAGCGTATCGGAGGCTGTGATTACCGTACCGGCGTACTTTAACGACTCTCAGAGACAGGCGACCAAAGATGCGGGTAAGATCGCGGGTCTTGACGTAAAGCGTATCATCAACGAGCCTACGGCGGCGGCGCTGGCTTACGGGCTGGACAATGAAAAAGAGCAGAAGATCATGGTCTACGACCTCGGCGGCGGCACATTCGATGTGTCCATCATCGAGATCGGCGACGGCGTGATCGAAGTGCTCGCCACAAACGGCGACACGCATCTGGGCGGCGATGACTTTGACCAGAAGATCATCGACTGGATGCTTTCCGAGTTCAAGGCAAAAGAGGGCGTCGATCTTTCCAATGACAAGATGGCGCTCCAGAGATTGAAAGAGGCGGCTGAGAAAGCGAAGAAAGAGCTTTCCTCCGCGACCACCACGAACATTAATCTGCCTTTCATCACGGCGACGCAGGACGGTCCGAAACACTTTGATATGAATCTGACCAGAGCGAAGTTTGACGAACTGACAAGCGACTTGGTAGAGCGGACGGCAGTACCCGTGCAGAACGCGATGAAAGATGCGGGTCTGACCAACGCGGATATCGGTCAGGTACTTCTTGTCGGCGGTTCCACCCGTGTGCCTGCCGTGCAGGAGAAAGTAAAACAGCTCACCGGAAAAGAGCCGAGCAAGTCCCTGAATCCCGATGAGTGCGTGGCTTTGGGCGCATCCGTACAGGGCGGTAAGCTTGCGGGCGACGCGGGCGCAGGCGAGATTCTTCTGCTGGATGTGACACCCCTGTCACTTTCTATCGAGACGGCGGGCGGCGTTGCGACCAGATTGATCGAGAGAAATACGACCATTCCCACCAAGCACAGCCAGGTGTTCTCCACCTACTCCGACAACCAGACGGCGGTGGACATCAACGTATTGCAGGGTGAGAGACAGTTTGCAAAGGATAACAAGTCCCTCGGACAGTTCAGACTGGACGGTATCCCGCCGGCAATGCGCGGTGTGCCGCAGATCGAGGTGACATTCGATATCGACGCCAACGGCATCGTGAACGTATCGGCGAAAGACCTCGGCACGGGCAAGGAGCAGCACATCACCATCACCGCAGGCTCCAATATGTCCGACGACGAGATCGAGAAAGCCGTGAAAGAAGCGGCGGAGTACGAAGCGCAGGATAAGAAGCGCAAAGAGGCGGTAGACGCCAGAAACGATGCGGACTCCTTTGTATTCCAGACCGAAAAAGCCTTAAACGAAGTGGGCGACAAGATCGACGCTTCCGAGAAAGCGGGCGTGGAAGCTGATCTGCAGGCGGTGAAAGATATCCTTGAGAAGACTAAGGATCAGGAACTGACCGACAGCCAGGTTGACGAACTGAAAGCGGCAAAAGAGAAACTGACGAACTCCGCGCAGGCGCTCTTCACCAAGATGTACGAGAATATGCAGCAGGCGCAGGGCGGTCCCGCTCCCGATATGGGCGGCGCGCAGGAGGCAGGTCCGCAGCAGGATAACGGCGGCGCGGACGATGTGGTAGATGGAGATTATAGAGAGGTATAACCAGCTCAGCCGAATCGAAGACAGCGGGCAAATCGAGCTTGCACGAATTTGACGGCTGCGGCTGAGATGGTGGAAATCCAGGGAAGGATGAATCATGGCAGAACAAAAACGGGATTACTATGAGGTGCTCGGCGTAGAGAAGAGCGCTGACGACGCCGCCATCAAAAAAGCATATCGCGTTCTGGCTAAGAAATACCACCCCGACATGAATCCCGGGGACGCGGAGGCGGAGAAAAAATTTAAGGAAGCCTCGGAGGCGTATGCAGTCCTTAGCGACCCCGAGAAGAGGAGACAGTATGACCAGTATGGTCATGCTGCCTTCGACGGTGCGGGCGGCGCAGGCGGTTTCGGCGGCTTCGATTTCAACAGCGCGGATTTCGGTGATATCTTTGGCGATATCTTCGGGGATCTTTTTGGAAGCGGCAGACGCGGCGGCGGGCGCAGCAGCGGTCCCATGAAAGGCGCGAATATCAGAACCAGCGTCCGCATCACTTTCGAGGAAGCGGTCTTCGGCGTGGAGAAAGAGATTGAGCTGACGCTTAAGGACGAGTGCACCGCCTGCCACGGCACCGGCGCAAAGCCCGGCACCAGTCCCGAGACTTGTCCGAAGTGCGGCGGCAAAGGTCAGGTCGTGTTTACGTCGCAGTCTTTCTTTGGCACGGTGCGGAATGTGCAGACCTGTCCCGACTGCCACGGAACGGGCAAGATCATCAAGGATAAGTGCCCTGACTGCCGCGGCACGGGTTACATCGCGAATAAAAAGAAGATCCAGGTTTCCATCCCCGCGGGGATCGACAACGGCCAGTGCGTCCGCATCCGCGATAAGGGCGAGCCGGGATCGAACGGCGGTCCCAGAGGGGATCTGCTGGTGGAAGTGGTGGTCGGAAGACATCCGATCTTCCAGAGGCAGGACGAGAATATCTATTCCACAGTCCCGATGTCCTTTGCGGTTGCGGCGCTGGGCGGCGATATCGTGATCGACACGGTGGACGGCAGAGTGATCTACGAGGTAAAGGCAGGCACCCAGACCGACACCAAAGTCCGCCTGAAAGGCAAGGGCGTACCGTCTCTTCGGAGCAAGGATGTGCGCGGCGATCATTATGTCACGCTGGTGGTGCAGGTGCCCGACAAACTTTCCCACGAGGCGAAAGAACTTTTGAAACAGTTTGACGAGAGTACGGGCGACAGCCTGAATGCGGCAAAGAACATAACCTCCGACCAGAGCGACGAGACGAACGGCGGCGGAAAAAAGAAGAGAAAATTCAAATTATAAGAGACAGGCAGAAGCCCCTTTTCGGAGTAAAATCCGGAAAGGGGAGTTTTTTTCTGTACAGCTTTCCAGTTTTCGGTTATAATAAAAACATCTATGCGCCGCATACTAATCTGTGTGTATCAGTGCGGATGATTTAACAGACAAAAGAACGTGAATCGTGGAAGAGAGGTAGAAATGTTTCAGAAGAAAGCAGTATTACTGACAGTGGCAGCTCTATGTACAGCAGTCCTTCTCGGAGCCTGCGGCAAGGCGGAGGTCGAGGAACCGGAACCCGAACCGATCGTGGAGGAGCAGGTGATCGAGGAGCCGGAGCCGGAACCTGAGCCGGAGCCGGAACCCGAACCGGAGATTACCACCGCCTATCCCGTGATCGGAGAGAGAGAAGAAAAGGGCGGCGAGATCCAGAGTTATCTGACGGGGCAGTGGACGAAGAAAGAACAGGCAACGAGGCGGCCTATTGCGGTGATGATCCCGAACAATGCGCCTGCGATGCCGCAGTACGGGCTTTCCCGTGCGGCGATCATCTACGAGGCGCCGGTGGAGGGTCGTATCACCCGTCTGATGGGGGTGTTTGAGGAGTTCGATGATCTGGACAGGATCGGTCCGGTCCGTTCCAGCAGGGATTATTACGTCTATCAGGCGATGGGCTACGAGGCGATCTACTGTAACTGGGGGCTTGCGGTGCCTTATGTGGAGGAACTGATCAACCGTCCGAATTATTACAATGTGAGTGCGGCGGTGACAGGCATCCACAATCCGGCGGACGAGGCGTTCGGCAGATATAAGCGTCCCGGCTATTCGCTGGAATTTACGGGATATCTCTTTATCGGCGGTCTGTTTGACGCGGTGGAAAGGCTGGGATACGATTGGAATTATGATGATGCCTATGTGCCGCCGTTCCTGTTTGTGGCGGATGACGTGAGAGCGGAGTATGCGGAAAATGAGGAGGCTTCCTTTATTTATCCGGGCGGGAAGAGCGCGAGCAATTCCGGCGGTTACGGTGCGTATCATCCTTATTTTGCATACCACGAGGACGATCATCTCTACTACCGTTTTCAGGACGGCAAGGAGCAGATCGACGAGCTGACAGGCGAGCAGCTGACGTTTTCGAATGTGGTATTCCAGTATTGCCACGGTGAAGTGAGGGATGACCACGATTATCTGGCGTTTGGCGTGCACGGCGAGGGAAGAGCGACAGTCTTTACGAACGGCAGGGTCATCAAAGGCACCTGGGAGCGCTACGACGGTGATTTTACGCCGGCAAAGTTCTATGACGAGGCGGGCGAGGAGATCATCTTTAACCAGGGAAGCACCTGGATCTGCAATATATGGGACGAATACGGAGAGTTTGTGGAGTATGGACAGGAATGAGTGGTATCGGGCAGGAGAAGATATCCGGGATCAGGTACAGCAGGCGGTAGAGACGGGTAACTTTACGAATCTTGGCAAAAATATCAGCAATACGGTAAACGAGACCATCAACCGCACGATGCGGGAAGTGAACCGCACGGTGGGGACTGTGGGGGACAATGTGAACCGCACCGTGGAGGCGGTGGGGCAGGGCGTGAACCGCGTCGTCAACAATGTGGGAAGCGGTATTGAACGCACCGCCGGAAATATGGGACGTGGCGTCAGAGCGTCTTTGCAGCCGCAGAGTCCGTATGCGCATCTGCCGCAGTACAGGCATCCGAATACCCGCCCGGATTCCAGACTGTTTCAGCGCACGCCGAAAGGAACCATATCGGGCGTTGTATGTATGTGCGCGGGTTATACCACGGCGGCAGTCTCGGCGCTTGCGATACCGGTTTCGCTTGCGGAAATGGCAGTCTATGTCGGGAACGCGTCATCTCTTGTCACGGCATTGATCCTGTTTGCAGGAGGGCTGGGCGTCGGCATCCACGGCACCAGACTGACGGGCCGCGCAGGGCGTTACAAACGCTATGTGAATATGCTGAAAGACAAACTTTACTGTTCGATTCAGGAGATGGCGCTGCAAATAGGGAAAAGCGAGCGTTTTGTCCTGAGAGATATCAAAAAGATGCTCCGGCTGGGAATGTTTGCGCAGGGACGTTTGGATCAACAGGAGACCTGCCTGATCGCCAGCAACGAGATGTATGACCAGTATATGCTCACGCAGAAGAATTATGAGGAGGAGCAGAAAAAGCTGGAGATCGAAAAGCTTGCCGACGAGCGGAAACAGCAGGAAAAGGAGCGTCTGGGCGAGGCGGCGGAGGTAATCGAGGAAGGGAAAACATACGTTCGACTCATCCGCCAGTGCAACGACGAGATCCCCGGCGAGGAGATGTCGGATAAGCTGGACCGTCTGGAACTGCTGGTGACGAGGATCTTTGAGCAGGTGGAGAAAGAACCGGAACTTGCGCCCGAACTGCGGAAGATGTTAAGCTTTTATCTGCCGACCACAAAGAAACTTTTGGAGGCGTACCGCGATCTGGACGGACAAAAGCTCGATCTGTCCAATATCGAGCAGACGAAGCGGGAGATCGAGACGGCGGTGGACAACATCAACGAAGCCTTTGAAAAGTTTTTGGATGAACTTTTTCGGGAGAAAGCGTGGGATATCCAGTCGGATATTTCGGCGTTACATACGATATTAAAGCAGGACGGATACTTAAATTAACAGTTCAGGCAGACCGAATACAGAAAGGAGATAACCGGAATGAGCGAAGTAGATTTAAAGGAAATGGAGACCCCGACTTTGGTGTTCGGGGAGGTAGAGAGCATGGTGAAAGAGCAGGCGCCCCTTGCGGAGATTCCGCAGACGAAGACGGAGGGGCAGGAGCTGGACGATTCTGTTTTGACTGATGAAGAGAGACAGAAGATTGATGCATTTGCAAAACAGATCGATTTGCATAATACTACCGCAATCTTGCAGTATGGTGTAGGAACTCAGAAAAAAATAGCAGATTTTTCCAGTAATGCCTTGGGAAATGTGAGAGCGAAAGATTTAGGGGAAGTTGGTGATATGCTTTCCGATGTAGTGACACAGCTTAAGGATTTTGATGAGGAAGAAAAAGGGCTTTTCGGTATTCTTAAGAAACCGGCACATAAACTGCAATCCATGAAAGCAAAATATTCTAAAGTGGAGACAAACATCAACAAGATTTGCGAGGCGTTAGAAAGCAATCAGGTAAAGCTCCTTAAGGATATTGATATTCTGGATAAGATGTATGATTTGAATTTGGTCTATTTCAAGGAACTTTCCATGTACATACTGGCGGGAAAGAAGAAGCTTCAGGAGACCAGAGAGACGGAACTGCCCGAACTTCTGGAAAAGGCAAAGGCGAGCGGTCTGCCGGAAGACGCGCAGGCGGCGAGGGACATGGAAACCCTATGTGATCGTTTTGAAAAAAAGTTGTATGATCTGGAATTGACCAGAGTAGTGTCTATCCAAACTGCGCCCCAGATTCGATTGGTTCAGAACAGTGATACCATGATGGTGGAGAAGATCCAGTCCACGATCGTCAATACCATTCCTCTCTGGAAGAGCCAGATGGTGCTGGCGCTGGGCGTGACACACGCGGAGCAGGCGGCGAGAGCGCAGCGGGAAGTCTCCGATATGACGAATGAGCTGTTAAAGAAAAACGCGGAGGTATTAAAAGTATCTGCGATCGAGAGCGCAAAGGAATCTGAGCGCGGAATTGTCGATATGGAGACGCTTAAGAATACGAACGCCAATCTGATTGCGACGCTGGATGAAGTGATGAAGATCCAGGCGGACGGCAGGGAGAAGCGGCGCGTGGCGGAGGAAGAGATGCGGGTGATGGAAAACGACCTCAAGCAGAAGCTCTTAGAGCTGAGTGAAAGGAAGTAGACCGCGTCATGAAGTGGATGAAATTCAGGATCAGGACTGTCGTGGACGCGGAGGACATCATCATCAGCGAACTTTACGACAGAGGGCTTGAGGGGGCGCAGATCGAGGATAAAGTGCCCCTGACCGCGCTGGAAAAGGAGCAGATGTTCGTCGATATCCCGCCCGAGAGCGAGGAAGATGACGGCACGGCATATCTCAGCTTCTTTGTGGAAGAGCAGGAAAATGACATGCTTGTCATAAATGGAGAAGAGACGGATCGGCAGAGTGTGCTTGACTCGATCGAGGAAGCGCTCACAGAAGTGCGGCAGTTCATGGAGATCGGCGAGGGAACAGTCACTGTCACCGAGACGGAAGATATTGACTGGATCAATAACTGGAAACAGTATTTTCATCAATTTACGATCGACGACCTGCTGGTGATCCCCTCCTGGGAAGAGGTAAAGGAGGAAGACCGAAAGAAAAAGATCCTGCACATCGACCCGGGCACGGCGTTCGGGACGGGGATGCACGAGACGACGCAGCTCTGCATCCGGCAGATTTGGAAGTACCTGACGCCGCAGGCGGAGATTCTGGATGTGGGGACGGGCAGCGGTATTCTTGCCATTCTGGCGTTGATGTACGGCGCGGGGCACGCGCTCGGCACGGATCTCGATCCCTGTGCGGCGGACGCCGTGGCGCAGAACAAAGAGGCAAACGGCATTCCGGAGGATGCTTTTGACCTGCTGATCGGCAACATCATCACCGAAAAAGATGTGCAGGACAGGGTCGGTTATGAAAAATACGATATCGTGACAGCCAATATCCTGGCGGATGTGCTCGTGCCGCTCACGCCGATCATCGCGTCCTGCCTGAAAAAGGGCGGCGTCTACATCACTTCGGGTATTATCGAGGGAAAAGAAGAATTGGTGACGACAGCCTGCGGGGCGGCAGGGCTGACCGTTTTAGAGGTGACTGCGCAGGGCGAGTGGAGAAGCGTGACGGCGCAAAAATTGTGAGGTTATCATGGCGGAAACAAAAAAGAAATTCAAAATGATTTTATTGCGGAATCTGGCGGGCGTGCTGGCGATCGTGTGGATGTGTATCATCTTTGCCTTTTCCGCGCAGCCGAAAGAGGAGTCCGGCGAGATGAGCGCGGGCTTTACTTACCAGATGGTAAGTTCGACCAATTTCTTTTTTCATCTGGACCTGTCCGATGCGCGGGTGAAAGAGATCGCGGACGCGATCGAGGGCTTTGTGCGCAAGGTGGCGCATATGGCGGAGTTTGGGCTTCTTTCGGTGCTCCTTTATATCTGGATCGGGCAATGGGAGATGGGTTTTTTGCGAAAGGGCGCAACAGCCGCCGGGGCAGCTGCCGTCTATGCCGCCACCGACGAGATCCATCAGTTGTTTGTGGCAGGTCGTGCAGGGCGGTTTACGGATGTGCTGATTGACAGCGCGGGCGCGGTCCTGGGCGTGGTCGTGTTTGCGCTCGTCGTGAAGATCGTGGGCGTCGTGAAAGCAAGGAAAGCGAAGAAGCAGGAGAAGCTGGCGCGGCAGCAGGAGAAACAGCGAAAGCGTCAGGAAGAGCGGGAGAAAGCAAGACAGGAGCGGGAGCAGGAAAAGTCAGGGCAGCAGGATGAAGCGGAGCAAAAGTCGAAAGAGCCTGTGCAGCAGAGCGGGGAAACGGACGCGCCGGAGGGCAGCTAAATGTATCAATTTTTTGTGGAACCGTCGCAGATACAGGATAAAAAAGTCACGATCACAGGGAGCGACGTCAACCATATCAAAAATGTCCTGCGCATGAAGATTGGCGAGGAGATCGCGGTCAGGTGCAGCGCGGACGACAGGGAGTACCGCTGCGGGATCGAGGAATTTTTGCAGGATCGGGTGATCTGCTCCCTGCGCTTCATCAGAGAGGAGGGCGTGGAACTCCCCTCAAAGGTCTATCTCTTTCAGTGTCTTCCCAAGGCGGACAAGATGGAACTGATCGTGCAGAAAGCCGTGGAACTTGGCGTGTACGAGATCATTCCGGTGGCGGCGAAGCGCTGCGTGGTGAAGCTGGACGAAAAGAAAGCGGCGGCAAAGTGCGGCAGATGGCAGGGCATTGCGGAGGCGGCAGCCAAACAGTGCAGGCGGGGCGTCATTCCTGCGGTGAAAATGCCCATGACGATGAAGGAGGCGCTGTCCTATGCGGAAAAGGCGGACGTGCGGCTCCTTCCCTATGAGCTGGCGGACGGGATGGCGCGCACGAAAGAACTCATAGACGGGATCGAACCGGGAAAGAGTGTGGCAGTCTTTATCGGACCGGAGGGCGGTTTTGAAGAGAACGAAGTGGAAATGGCGCTGTCTGCGGGCGTCCTGCCTGTCACTTTGGGGCGGCGTATCCTGCGCACCGAGACGGCGGGGCTTGTCGTTCTTGCTTGGCTGATGTACCATTTCGAGGGGTGATTCATATATTTAAACTAGGTTAGACGATTGCGAAACATGTTACAACGCGGGGATTATTGTGCAAATCGGATAACCATAAGCAGACCCTTGAAAATGTGGTAAATTCCTGCGGAATTAACCACTCGAGCACTGCTTCGCAGGCTCGGCGTTGCGCCCAGAATGGAGCGAAAGCGAGTCTGCGTTGGTTATGCTATTTGCACAATTATGACAACATTTTGAAGTGTTTTGCAGACATGATATGTGAAAGGAACTGACAGGAATGGAAGTATATTTGGACAATTCCGCGACCACCGTTTGTCTGGAGGAGGCCGCGTCTCTGGCTCATAAGATCATGCGGGAAGCGTACGGAAATCCGTCCAGCCTGCATCACAAAGGCGTGGAGGCGGAGGGTTATCTGCGCCATGCCACGGAAGTCTTCGCCAAACTGTTGAAAGCGCAGGAGAAAGAGATCTACTTCACCTCCTGCGGAACGGAGTCCGACAACATAGCGATCGTCGGCGCGGCGATGGCAAACCACAGGAGCGGCAGGCATGTGATCACGACAGGGATCGAGCATCCGGCGGTCTTGCAGCCTATGGCGTATCTGGAAGATCAGGGATTCGAGGTGACGCGTCTTTCTGTTGACCGAACTGGTCGAATCTCTCTCGATGAACTGGCGGACGCCGTCAGGCAGGATACCATTCTGGTCTCTATCATGCACACCAACAACGAGATCGGCAGCATACAGCCCATTGCGGAAGCAGGCGCGCTCATCAAGCGCAAAAACCCGCAGACGCTCTTTCATGTGGACGCGGTGCAGGGATTCGGCAAGGTGCGCCTTACCCCGAAAAAGATGAACGTCGATATGCTTTCCGCGAGCGCGCACAAGATCCACGGACCAAAAGGCGTGGGTCTTCTGTATCTGCGGGAGGGCGCGAAAGTAAGCCCCGTCATGTACGGCGGAGGGCAGCAGCGCGGTCTGCGGTCGGGCACGGAAAATCTGCCCGGGATCGCTGCCTTTGCCGAAGCAGCAAAGCTGGGATATGAAAATCTCGAACAGAACGTAGACAGAATGTATGCCCTGCGGGAAGAATTGACCAATACAGTCAAAAAAATACCCGACGTGGTGATCAACGGCTGCCCGGGCAGGGAGGGCGCGGCGCATATCGTGAGCGCATCTTTCAGGGGCGTCCGCAGCGAAGTGCTCCTGCATGCCTTGGAGGAGCGGGGGATCTATGTTTCCGCGGGAAGCGCCTGCGCGGCTCACAAACCGCAGCCGTCGGCGACCTTAAAGGCGATCGGCGTGGAAAAGGAGCTTCTGCATTCCACGATCCGTTTCAGCCTTTCCGAATTCACCACGCAGGAGGAGATCGCCTACACCTGTCGGACTTTGGAGGAAATCGTGCCGCAGCTGCGCAAATATACAAGGTATTGACAAGTTAATTATTGTACGAATAGTATAATCATAAGCAGACCCTTGGAGAACGTTGGTACTTAGCGAGGTTCGGAGTTGCTACGCAACTCCACGAGCTTAGTACCATTACGTTCGGAATGGAGCGCAAGCGAGTCTGCGTTGATTATACTATTCGTACAATTAGAAAGGAAGCAAATGTATAAATCATTCTTGATCAAGTATGCAGAGATCGGCGTCAAGGGCAAGAACCGCTACCTCTTCGAGGAGGCGCTGGTCAAACAGATCAAATACGCCCTGAAAAAAGCGGAGGGGGAGTTCGCGGTGCGCAGGACGGACGGGCGCATTTATGTGGACGCGCTCTCGGAATTTGATTATGAGGAGACAGTCGAAAATCTGAAAAAAGTTTTCGGCATCTCCGGCATCTGCCCCGTGGTGCATGTGGAGGACGAGGGCTTTGAAAAGCTCTGCGAAGATGTGGTGCGCTACATCGGCGACGTGTACCAGGACAGGAACCGGACATTCAAGGTGGCGGCAAGGCGGGCGCGCAAAAATTATCCGCTTGATTCAATGGAAATGAACGTGGAACTGGGCGGCGTGATCCTTGACGCTTACCCGGAAATGCGTGTGGACGTGCATCAGCCGGACATCCTTTTGCATGTGGAAGTGCGGGACAAGATCTACCTCTATTCCGAGATCATACCCGGTCCGGGCGGTATGCCGGTCGGGACGGGCGGCAAGGCGATGCTGCTGTTGTCGGGCGGCATCGATTCTCCCGTGGCGGGATGGATGATCGCCAAGCGCGGCGTAAAGATCGACGCGGTATACTTTCATGCGCCGCCTTACACCAGCGAGCGGGCGAAACAGAAAGTGGTCGATCTGGCGAAGAAAGTGGCGGCATACGCGGGACCGGTCTGGCTTCATGTGGTGAATTTTACGGACATCCAGCTTTACATCTACGACAAGTGCCCGCACGACGAGCTGACCATCATCATGCGCCGCTACATGATGCGCATTGCGGAACAGATCGCGAAAGAGACGGAGTGTCTGGGGCTGGTGACGGGTGAGAGCATCGGACAGGTAGCGTCCCAGACGATGGCGAGTCTGGCAGCGACTGACGAGGTGTGCACCATGCCCGTTTATCGGCCGCTCATCGGATTTGACAAGATGGAGATCGTGGAGATCGCGGAGAAGATCGACAGCTACGAGACGTCCATCCTGCCCTACGAGGACTGCTGTACCATTTTTGTGGCAAAGCATCCCGTCACGAAACCGAGCCTGAATGTCATTAAGCGGCACGAGCAGAACCTGCGGGAGGAGATCGACGGGCTGGTGGAGAAAGCGCTGGAAACAAAAGAAACGATCGTGGTGCAGGCGTGAGGAATTTAGGCTGTGAAAGAACACGGGGAAGCAATATCTGCGTCGCCGCGCTTTCGCTCCGCAAAATACGCAGCGGACGCTAGATTCGTGAAATACCTCATCAAGCGCCGGCGAATTTTGAGGGGCTCCTTGAGATATTACTTTCCTGTGTTCCGCAAAGGGAATCGATTCACGTCTGCACCGGAAAAAGGCATAAAAAAACAGCTCCGGAATTTCCGGAGCTGTCTACAGACTCACTACATTACATAGGGCTTAAGCGCCTCCATAACCTCATCCGTGCCGTCCTCAGCGTGGATGTTCAGATCGATCGGCTTGGATAAATCTAAGCTGAAGATACCCATGATAGATTTTGCGTCGATGACATATCTGCCGGACACAAGATCAAAGTCGTAATCAAACTTTGTGATATCATTCACGAAAGATTTAACCTTATCGATAGAATTTAAAGAAATCTGTACTGTTTTCATTGCGGAATTACCTCCTTTGATTTTTATACTTTCTGAACCTATACTAAATGTTGGAAACGTAAAAGTCAAGGATAAAACACTACAAAAAATGCGGAGATTACTATGAAAAGTGTAGCATTACATAATCTCGGGTGCAAGGTAAACGCTTACGAGTTGGACTTTATGCAACAAATGTTACAAGAAAAGGGGTATAAAATTGTACCTTTTGATGAGAAAGCGGATGTCTATATCGTAAATACCTGTACGGTCACAAATATTGCCGACAGAAAGAGCAGGCAGATGCTCCACCGCGCCAGAAAGCGGAATCCGGACGCCGTGGTGGTGGCGGTCGGCTGTTATGTCCAGACCGGACAGGAGAGCCTGATCGCGGACGGCACGGTGGATCTTGCCATCGGCAACAACAAAAAAGGGGAGCTTGCGCAGATTCTGGAAGAGTATCTGGCAGGGCAGGATACCCGAATCCACACGATCGACATCGCGCAGGCCGCGGAATACGAGGAACTTTCGCTGCGGGAGACCTCCGGGCACACCCGCGCCTTTTTGAAGATCCAGGACGGCTGCAATCAGTTCTGTACCTATTGTATCATCCCCTATGCGAGAGGGCGGATCAGGAGCCGCAGACAGGAAAATGTGCTTGCCGAGGCGGCGCGTCTGGCGGCGGCGGGCTATCGGGAACTTGTGCTGACGGGGATCCATCTGAGCTCTTACGGCATGGACAGGGGCGGATCGGAGCTTCTGCCGCTGCTTGGCGGGCTGTCTAAGATCCCGGGCGTGGAGCGGATCCGCCTGGGGTCGCTGGAACCGGGCATTGTGACGGAGGCGTTTGCGGAAAGTTTGAGCGCTCTGCCGAAAGTGTGTCCCCATTTCCACCTTTCCCTGCAGAGCGGCAGCGACGCCGTTCTTCGCAGGATGAACCGCAAGTATGACACGGCGGCGTATCTGGAGGCGGTCGCGCGTCTGCGGAATCATTATGAAAATCCGGCGGTCACAACGGATGTGATCGTGGGTTTTCCCGGAGAGACGGAAGCGGAATTTCAGGAGACGGAGGACTTTCTTGCGCGGGTCGGTTTTTATGAGATGCACATTTTCAAGTATTCCAGAAGGCAGGGCACGCCTGCGGCGGATATGCCGGAACAGCTCACCGAAGCGGAAAAGGCGGCAAGGAGCGAGCGGCTCGTGAAGCTGGAGCGGGACTTGTCGCGGGCTTATCGGGCTGCCTTTTTGGGAAAGGCGGAGCCGGTTCTTTTTGAGGAAGTCATGGAGAGAGAGGACGGGAGCTGGTGGATCGGGCATACGCCGCATTATGTGAGAGCCGCCTGTCGGGCAAAAGAGGGAGAATCTCTGCAAAACCGCATAATTCCATGCCGCCTCGTGTCTTTTTGGGAAGAGGACGTCCTGCTCGCGGAGAAAACAATTCTTTCTTAAATATTTTGCTGGTTTTGCGTCTGAGAATGTGCTATAATAAATCAGTATATTGGCAGAGTTTATCATAAAATGCAGGAAATGGCTCTGTCATGGAGGGGGAAACATCATGAAACGGAAGAAAAAAGCGGCGCTTTTATGCGCAGCCGGCGCGCTGGGGGTCATCCTCGCGGCATGCGGCAATCAGTCGCCGCTGGATCCGAAGAATCCCACGAAAATCACGATATGGACTTATTATAACGGCGACCAGCTCAGTGCGCTTGACAGCCTGGTGGCGGAGTTTAACGAGACTGTCGGCGCGCAGGAGGGTATCATCGTAAAGAGCGTCAGCCAGGGTTCGGTGAACGATCTGGAGACCAACGTGATCGCGGCTGTGCAGGGTGAGGTCGGCGCGGACGAGGTGCCGAACATCTTCATGGCATACGCGGACACGGCATACGAGATTGACCAAATGGGTCAAGCCGTAGATTTAAAAGACTACTTAAGCGAAGAGGAAAAGCGCGCTTATGTGGACAGCTATATGCAGGAGGGCGATTTTGCAGGCACGGGCGAGATCAAGATCTTCCCCACGGCAAAGTCCCTTGAGCTGCTGGTGATCAACAAGACGGACTGGGACGTTTTCGCGGAGGCGACGGGCGCGTCCTACGACGATCTTTCGGATATGGAGAGCCTGACCGCCACGGCGGCAAAGTATTTTGAGTGGACGGATGCGCAGACGCCCGATGTGCCGGATGACGGGAAAGCGCTCTTTGGCAGGGACGCTATGGCGAATTATATGCTGATCGGCAGTTTGCAGCTGGGGCAGGAGATCTTTGAGGTGGAAGACCAGAAGATGACCCTGCATTTTGACAAGGACATAGCGAGAAAGCTGTGGGATAACTACTATATTCCTTTTGTGAAAGGGCATTTCGCGGCGACCGGGCGCTTTCGGAGCGACGATATCAAGACGGGCAATATCATCTGTTATGTGGGATCGAGTTCCGGCGCATCTTTCTTTCCGGATTCTGTGAGCATCAGCGATGCGCAGAGTTATCCGATCGAGATGGACGTGCTTCCCTGTCCGAAGTTTTCCGGCGGCGATTATGCGGTGCAGCAGGGCGCGGGCATGGTCGTGACGAAAGGGGAGGAGGCGGAAGTATACGCTTCCGTGGAATTTTTGAAATGGTTTACGGCGGACGAGAGAAACATCAAGTTTTCCGTGGATTCCGGCTATCTTCCCGTGACGAAGACGGCAAATACCCTGGACGCCATTTTAGGAAGCGGCACGCAGATCAGGGACGATATGCAGAAGATCCTGACTGCGGGCGTGGAGACGGTGAATGCCAACGAACTGTACACCACCAGAGCGTTCGAGGGCGGCGGCAGGGCGAGAACTGTTTTGGAGTACGCCATGAGCGATAAGGCGGTCGCCGACAGGGAGACCGTCGTGACGAAGATGGCGCAGGGACAGAGTCTGGAGCAGGCTGTGGCGGCGTTTGAAACAGACGCGAATTTCAACATCTGGTACGAGGAGACGCTGCAGCGCCTGCAGGAGTTTGCACAGTAGGCAGTCAGTGTAAGATACCGGCAGAGAAACGGTAATGGGTGGATAATATATGGCTGATCGAAGAAAACAAAAAAGCAGATCGATTTTCCGGATCGCATTGGGGTCGCTTCTGGCAGTATTGGCGGCGGAGATGCTGCTCCTCGTGGGAACGCTTGCGATGAGCGGCGTGATCCAGACCATCAACAGCAATACGCGGGATATCCTGGCGAAGCAGGTGGAGAACAGAAGCAACTATCTGACTGCAAGTATGGTGCAGAGCTGGGCGGATCTCAAAGATTTGACTGAATCGGTCAATGAAAAGACGGACAAGATGCTGATCAAGGGCGACCTGACGATGGAAGACATCGACAGCCCCGGCGGCGCCGCCGGTTTGATCGGGGAGTTGTGTCCGGATCTGATCGACGCCATGTACAGCAAGCAGGTGTCGGGCATTTTTGTGCTCTTAAATACGAGACCGCCGGAAAATGCGCCGCAGACGGTGCAGGGGATTTACCTGCGGGATATGGATCCCACCTCCAGCGCTTCGGAGCTTTATGCGGATATTCTGGTGGAGCGCGCCCCGGTAGAGGTGGTGCGGGGGAATTACCTGGCGACCGATACGGGCTGGCAGCCTGTCTTTTCCGCAGAGGATAGTGTGGAACAGCCTTTCTTTAGGAAGCCTTTCGAGGCGGCGCTGGAAAGAGACGGTCTGATCGACGCTGCCACCTGCGGCTACTGGACGACGGAGACCTATCAGCTTTCCGGAGACAGCAAACAGGCTATCGCGTATTCACAGCCGCTGATCCTGTCGGACGGCACGGTCTACGGTGTGATCGGCGTAGAGATCCTTGCGGATTATATGAATACGCTTCTGCCTTGCAGCGAGCTTGCGGAGCGGGAGCGCGGTTCCTATGTGCTGGCATGCTGGAAATCGGACGGCAGCGTAAAACCTGTGATCCTCTCCGGCGAGACGCTGGATCTGGAGACTCTTGAGGGGATGAAGTTAAACTTTACGGATCCCAGTATGTCTACTGTCGCAGACGGTAAAAATGAGTATTACGGCGCGGCGCAGAGGCTGGTCCTCTATAGCCGGAACGCGCCTTTTGATGCGGACCGCTGGTATCTGATCGGCATGGGGAAGTCGAGCGATCTGTTTACCTTTGCCGCGCAGATCAGGCGGACACTGATCGTATGCTTCCTGCTGACGATGCTGATCGGGCTGATCGGTATCTTTCTGGTCAGCTATCACCTTTCGCATCCGGTGCATCTGCTCTCGGACGAGGTGAAAAAGGCGGAGGAGAAAGGGGAGATGCCCTCCCTTTCCCACACGGGGATTCGCGAGATCGATCGGTTTGCCGACGCCATCGCCCATCTACAGAAAGAGGTCATGGATTCCGCCACCCGTTTTACGCAGATCATGCGGATGTCCAGTCTGGATATGGCGGGCTATGAGTTAAAGGAAGGCTCCGATAAGGTGTTCGTGACGGAAAATTATTTCCCGATGATGGGCGCGGACAATGTGGATGTCCGAAATCTGACGGTCGATCGGTTCCGCGAGATCAAGATGGAAGCCAAAAAACATCTGACAGGCAAAACGATGGAGGACGGCAGCACCGTTTATACCATGACGCAGCCGGACGGAAAAGTGCGCTATCTGCGTTCTTCCTCCACGCAGGACGGGGATATGCTGGTGGGTCTTCTGGAGGATGTGACAGCCTCGACGCTGGAGAGGAAGCAGGTCGAGCGGGAGCGCGACAGCGATGCCCTGACGAAACTTTACGGCAGACAGGGCTTCCGCAGGGAAGCGGACGAACTGTTTGCGCAGCCGCAGATTATGAAGCAGGCGGCGCTCGTGATGATCGATCTGGATAACTTAAAGACCACCAATGACCGATTCGGTCATAATTTTGGCGACCTCTATATCCAGACGGCGGCAAGATGTTTTCAGGAAAATACGCCGGAGGGCACGATCTGCGCCCGTATGGGCGGGGACGAGTTTGTGATCCTCTTCTACGGCTTCGACGCGCAGGAGGAGATCAGGGCGTGTCTGGAAAAACTGTATCAGGCGATCGGCGAGGTGAACTTTGTCCTGCCGGACGGCTTCAACATGGGTCTTTCCGCATCCGGCGGCTACGCGTGGTATCCGCAGGATGCCGATAACCTGGCTATGCTCTTGAAATATGCCGATTTTGCCATGTATCAGGTGAAGCGCACCAAGAAAGGGCTGCTCCGCGAATTTGACAGCGGGGAATGGGCGCAGCAGGAGTCCGAGGATCAGACCCGCATCGAGTTCCACCAGATGCTGGAGGCAAAGAAGATCAGTTATCACTTCCAGCCCATTTTCCGCGCGGAAAACGGCAGGGTTTTCGGGTACGAGGCCCTGATGCGGGCGGATATGCCGAGCCTTTCACAGCCGCAGACGGTCTTACAGATCGCCAGGGAGGAAGGCTGTATGGCAGAGATCGAGAAACTCACCATGTTTGTGGCAACCGAGAGTTATATGAAGCTGCTGGATCAAGGGCTGGTTTCGGAGGAAGCTTTCCTCTTCATCAATTCCATCGCCAACGAGGATATGACGGAAGAGGAGGAGCGGGAATACCACGAGCGGTTCGGGAGGATCCAGGACCGCGTGATCATCGAGGTCACGGAGACGGAGAATATGGAACTTACCCTGATCCGCAAAAAGAGCGAAGCCGAGGGCTTTACCGGAATTTTCGCGCTGGATGATTACGGCAGCGGCTATAACAGTGAGCTGAATCTCCTTTCCCTGAATCCCCGCTATGTGAAAGTGGACGTCACCATCGTGCGGAATGTGGATGCGGACGAGAACAAGCAGCAGATCGTCAGGAATATCGTGGAATATGCACACCAGCGGGATATGAAGATCATCGCGGAAGGGATCGAGACCGGGGCGGAATTACACGCGCTCTTAGGGCTCGGCGTAGATCTTTTGCAGGGCTTCTATCTGGCGAGACCCGGAGCCGTACCGCCCGCACTGTCGGAGGAGGCAAGATTTTTGCTGTGGAATCACAACAGACCGTCCGCATCCGAAACCAGAACATAAGCCGTTTTCGGGCGACGATTTTTCGGAATTGAATTTTTTGGAAGAATGCGGTATGATAGGAAAGGATAACGGGTGTTCGGCAATCGGATAAAATGCGGAAGCGTGCGTTTGCGGGTTTAGACGACGGAATAGCTGGAAATAATAGACAACAGATAAGGGCGTGAGGAATATGCGGGAACAGGATTTAGAGAACACACAATTTTTTACGGTGGAGACGGAACCGCCGGAGACGGGCGTGAAGCTGGTGCTGTCCACGGTTTATGAGGCGCTGACCGAAAAGGGCTATAATCCGGTCAACCAGATCGTCGGCTACATCATGTCGGGCGACCCCACTTACATCACCAGCCACAAGAGCGCGAGAAGCCTGATCATGAAAGTGGAGCGGGACGAGCTTGTGGAGGAAATGCTGGTGGAGTACATTAAAAATTCTATCGGCGGGATGGAGAAAGATTGACTGAGTCGGTCAACAAAGGCGGAAGCAAATGAGGATCATGGGATTGGATTTCGGCGCGAAGACGGTAGGGGTGGCGGTCAGCGACCCGCTGCTCATCACGGCGCAGGGAATCGAGATCATCAGACGGGAACGCGAGAATAAGCTCAGGCAGACGCTGGCGCGCATCGAGGAACTGATCGAGGAGTACGAGGTGGGAGAGATCGTGCTCGGTCTGCCGAAGAATATGAACGACACGCTGGGAGAACGAGCCGAGCTTTCGCTTGCTTTTCGGGAAAAGCTGGAGAGAAGGACGGGGCTTACCGTGAGGATGTGGGACGAGAGACTGACCACGGCAGCGGCGGAGCGTGCAATGATGGAAGCCGGGATCCGCAGGGAAAAGCGGGGAGACCATGTGGATAAGATTGCGGCATGCCTGATCTTGCAGGGATATCTCGACTCGTGCAACGTGTAAAAAGAACTGAGGTTTATATTATGGACAAGATTACTTTTACTCCGGAGGAAGGGGATCCGGTTGATTTTTATGTGTTGGAACAGACGCGGATCGGCGGCACGGACTACCTTTTGGTGACAGAATCAGAGGAGGGTGACGGCGAGGCGCTGATTCTGCGCGATCTTTCCCGGACGGAGGAAAAAGAGGCGCTGTACGAGATCGTAGATGACGATGAAACCTTAAACGCAGTGGCGGCTGTGTTTGAAAAGATAATGGACGACGTGGACATTGTGTAACAAATGTAGGAAATGGAGGTAGTTTTTTTTGAGAAAAAGTGAACAGGGAAGATCGGCGGGTAAGCTGAAAGTTATCCCTCTGGGCGGATTGGAGCAGGTCGGACTGAATATCACCGCCTTTGAGTACGAGGATAGCATTGTTGTGGTGGACTGCGGTCTGTCATTCCCGGAGGACGAGATGCTCGGTATCGATCTGGTGATACCCGACATCACATATCTGCGGGATAATATCAGTAAAGTAAAGGGGTTTGTGATCACCCACGGACACGAAGATCACATCGGGGCGCTGCCCTATGTGTTGAAAGAGATCAATATTCCCGTCTACGCGACGAAGCTGACGATGGGCATTATTGAAAATAAGCTGGAAGAACATGATCTGATGAAGATCACCAAGAGGAAAGTCGTGAAGTTCGGTCAATCCATCAATCTGGGGCAGTTTCGGATCGAGTTTATCAAGACCAATCACAGCATCGTGGACGCGGCGGCGCTGGCGGTCTATTCCCCTGCGGGCGTAGTGGTGCATACGGGAGACTTTAAGGTGGATTACACGCCTGTGTTTGGCGATGCGATCGACTTGCAGCGCTTTGCGGAGATTGGGAGAAAGGGCGTTCTCGCTCTCCTGTGCGATTCCACAAACGCTGAGAGACAGGGCTTTACGCCCTCCGAGAAAACGGTGGGAAAGACGCTTGACTCGCTCTTTTTGGAGCATAAAGATACCAGGATCCTGATTGCGACTTTCGCTTCCAATGTGGACAGGGTGCGGCAGATCATCAATACGGCGGAAAAATTCGGCAGGAAAGTCGTGGTGGAGGGCCGCAGCATGGTCAATATCATCGAGACGGCTTCCAAACTCGGTTATCTGAAGATCGCCGACAGAACGCTGATCGATATGGAGGAGTTGAAAAACTTTCCGCCGGAGAAGACGGTCATCATCACCACCGGAAGCCAGGGCGAGAGCATGGCGGCTTTGAGCCGCATGGCGAGCGATAACCATAAAAAGATCTCCATCATGCCGGGAGATACGGTGATCTTTTCTTCCCATCCCATACCGGGCAATGAGAAAGCGGTCACCAACGTGATCAATGAATTGCAGATGAAAGGCGCGGACGTGATCTTTCAGGACGTGCATGTTTCCGGCCATGCCTGCCAGGAGGAGATCAAGCTGATCTATTCTCTGGTGCGGCCAAAGTACGCGGTGCCCGTCCACGGCGAGTACAAGCACAGAAAGGCGCAGGCAAAGATCGCAGCGGAGCTTGGCATTCCGAAGAAAAATATCTTTATGCTGCAATCCGGCGATGTGCTGGAGATGGATGAGCAGAAAGCGGCTGTCACCGGGCAGGTGCCTGTGGGCGCAATTCTCGTGGACGGTCTCGGCGTAGGCGACGTGGGAAATGTCGTGCTGCGCGACAGACAGCATCTGGCGGAGGACGGTATCATGATCGTGGTGCTGGCTCTCGAATCCGGAAGCGACCAGCTCATATCCGGTCCCGATATCGTGACCAGAGGTTTTGTCTATGTCAGAGAATCGGAAGAGCTGTTGGATGAGGCGAGAGGCATTGTGGAAGAGGCTGTACAGGACTGTCTCGACAAGAGCAGAAAGGCGGATTGGGGTAAGCTAAAGGGAATCATCAAGGATACCCTGAGCGAGTTCGTCTGGAAGCGCACCAAGAGAAGACCTATGATTTTGCCCATCATCATGGAAGTCTAGCCGATAACAAAGGAGAACACCATGTCAGACAAAGAGATCATCGAAGCCACCCATCGGTTTGCGGACACGATCATGGCTTCCGATACCTATAAGGAATATCTGTTTCAGCGGGAAACGATCAAGAAGCAGCCGGAACTTTACGAAAAGGTAAATGAGTTCAGACAGCGCAATTTTGATCTCCAGAACGAGACGGACAGCGAGGAACTCTTTGACCGCGTGGAAGCTTTTGAGATGGAGTACGAGAAGTTCCGCGAGAACCCTTTCGTGGACGATTTTCTGCGCGCCGAACTGGCGTTCTGCCGCATGATGCAGGAAGTGTATGTGCTGCTCGCGGAGGAAATAGACTTTGAATAACAGCTTGACCGTGCATGACAGAGAGGCAAAACCGTGCTTGCACGAGTTGTGGCTTTCTGTCATGCACGAGCGAAGCGCCCGCTCGTGAGTAATGTTAGCTGTGAAACAGCGGGAAAGCATCGAAGATGCGACATTACGAATGGGCGGGGTCAAGCTGTGCATGGGAGGTTATCATGACCATCAAAGGTATCATCGGCTCGACGATCGAGCTGATCATCAAAATAGTGGCGCTGGGTTTCTTCGTGACATATCTGCTTAAGGCGTGCACGGGGGCTTACGACTACGGCTACCGCATCTTCACGGAAGCTCCGGTCTCCCTGGGCGAGGGCAGGATCATCAGCGTGAGCGTCGAGGATCCCGTCTCCGTCAGGGCGGTGGGCGAGATGCTGGAAGAGCGCGGTCTGATTCGGGACGCCAACCTCTTCGTAATCCAGGAGCTGCTCTCCGAAAGCCACGGCAAGATCCAGCCCGGCATCTACGATTTGAGCACGGCTATGACGGCGGAGGAGATGATGGCGGTGATGGCGGAAAATGCGCCCGACGAGGAGGAAGCACAGGAGGTCGCACAGTGATTGACGAGGAGCGGCTTGCGGTTTTCTTAAGTTCCCTCGACAGAGGGAATCCCCCATTTTTAGAACAGATCGAGCGGGAAGCCTCACGAAACGGCGAGCCGATCATACGCACGCAGACGCAGGGACTCCTGCGTTTTCTGCTTGCCCTGCACAAGCCGATGTCCATTTTGGAAGTGGGATGCGCCGTCGGGTTTTCCGCGCTTTTCATGAGCGAGTACGCCCCGGCGGGATGCAGGATCACTACCATAGAGAAAGTAAAGCGGCGGATCGAAACGGCGCGGGAAAACATCAAAAAGGCGGGCAGAGAGGAAACGATCACCGTTTTGGCGGGAGACGCGGCGGATCTTTTACCGGAGCTTACAGGTCCTTATGATATGATCTTTATGGATGCCGCCAAAGGGCAGTATCCGAATTTTTTGCCCGACGTCCTGCGCCTGCTAACACCGGGCGGTCTGCTTGTCTCGGACAATGTATTGCAGGACGGCGACATTCTGGAATCGCGGTTTGCCGTGGAGCGGCGGGACCGCACCATTCACAGCCGGATGCGGCAGTATCTCTTTGAACTGACCCACGACGATGCGCTCACGACGACGGTGCTGCCAGTCGGGGACGGCGTGACGCTTACAACAAAATGTTGTTAGCGCGGACCGAGGGAAAGCAACGGCACAACAAATCGTTGTATACGCACGGAGAGAAGTTTCGCAGGAGAATAGGATATGATTCAGAAGAAACCGGAGCTGCTGGTGCCTGCCGCCAGCCTGGAAGTATTAAAAACGGGTGTTATTTTTGGGGCGGACGCAGTCTATATCGGCGGGGAAGCTTACGGTCTGCGGGCGAAAGCAAAGAACTTCTCGCCGGAGGAAATGGCGGAGGGGATCGCCTTTGCCCATGAAAGAGGCGTCCGCGTCTACGTTACGGCAAATATTCTGGCGCACAATTATGATCTGGAGGGCGCGGAACAATATTTTCGGGAGCTGAAAGCCTTGAAGCCGGATGCTCTCATCATTGCGGATCCGGGGATGTTCCTGTTGGCAAAGCAGATCTGCCCCGAGATCGACATCCACATTTCCACGCAGGCAAATAATACCAATTATCTGACCTACCGCTTCTGGCACGAACAGGGCGCAAAGCGCGTAGTGAGCGCGAGGGAGCTGTCCCTGCGGGAGATCCGTGAGATTCGGGAAAACATTCCCGAGGAGATGGAGATCGAGAGCTTTGTGCATGGCGCCATGTGCATTTCCTATTCCGGGCGCTGCCTTTTGAGCAGCTACTTGACAGGGCGGAGCGCGAACAGCGGCGCCTGTACGCACCCCTGCCGCTGGAAGTACGCGGTCGTGGAGGAGAGCAGACCGGGAGAGTATCTGCCGATCTTTGAAAATGACCGCGGCACCTTCCTTTTTAATTCCAAAGACTTAAACATGATCGAGCACATCCCCGAACTCGTGGAGGCGGGGATCGATAGCTTTAAGATCGAGGGCAGGATGAAGACCGCCCTCTATGTGGCGACCGTGGCGCGCACCTACAGGCGGGCTATCGACGATTACTTTGCTTCCGAAGAGCAGTACCGTGCAGGTATGGACTGGTATCGGGCACAGATCGGAAAGTGCACCTACCGCAAATTTACCACGGGCTTCTATTTCGGAAAGCCGGACGAGACGACCCAGATCTACGACGAGAGCACCTATGTGAGCGAGGCGGTCTATCTGGGGACGGTGCGTGCGGCGGCGGATAGAAAAATCCGCATCGAACAGCGCAACAAATTCTGCGTGGGCGACGCTGTCGAGATCATGAAGCCGGGCGGAGAGGACGTTCCCGCAAAGGTGCTCGCCATGTATGACGAGGCAGGGAATCCCGTGCAGTCCTGCCCGCATCCGAAACAGATCATCGACGTGGAGTTGTCCGCGGAGGCAAAGGCGGGGGATATTCTGCGGGCGGAGAAAGAATAACGCTTTTTCGTTGCAAAAAATGTAACGGCGCTACACTTTTTCGGTGTAAAAAATGTAAACAGATAACACTTTTTCGGTGTAATTTTTGTAATCGTATGGTAAGTTTTCCAAAAAATAAAATTTATGCTTGCATTTTCCCGAAAAATAGAGTATCTTAGATTACAGAAATTGTATACAGGTATTCAGAACGATGGCGTTCCAAAAAAGGAGTCTTTTTGGAGCGCGTTCTTTTTGAAGCCGGGTGAGGAGGAAAAAATGAGCGAAGTATTCAATGTGGAAGAGATTTTTGCAAAGAACGTGTTCACCCTCGGCAAGATGCAGGAGCGTCTGACCAGAAGCGCCTATAAAGAGGTAGTGAAGGTGATGAACGAGGGCGGCGAGTTATCCATGAGCACCGCGAACATCGTTGCCAAGGCGATGAAAGACTGGGCGGTGGAGAACGGCGCGACGCATTACACGCACTGGTTCCAGCCGCTGACGGGTATCACGGCGGAAAAGCATGACGCTTTCGTGTCCCATCCCGACGAGCTGGGCAAGATGCTGACTGAGTTTTCGGGCAAGGAGCTGATCAAGGGCGAACCTGACGCGTCCTCTTTCCCGTCCGGCGGTCTGCGGGCAACCTTTGAGGCGAGAGGCTATACGGCATGGGATATTACATCCCCCGCTTTCCTGAAAGAGTCCGGCTGCGGCACGATCCTGTGCATCCCCACGGCGTTCTGCTCCTACACGGGCGAGGCGCTGGACAAAAAAACGCCTCTCTTACGTTCTATGGAGGCATTGAGCGAGCAGGCGCTGCGGATCGTGCGGCTCTTCGGCAACACCGAGGCGACCAAGGTGACGGCTTCCGTAGGACCCGAGCAGGAATACTTCCTTGTGGATAAGGATCTGTATATGAAGAGGACCGACCTGATGTTTGCGGGCCGCACCCTGTTCGGCGCACCGGCGCCCAAAGGGCAGGAGATGGAGGATCATTACTTTGGCGTCATCAGAGAGCGCGTGGGCGCTTACATGAAAGACTTGAACGCAGAGCTCTGGAAGCTGGGCGTGACGGCAAAGACCCAGCACAACGAGGTTGCGCCCGCGCAGCACGAGCTTGCGCCCATCTATGAGACGGCAAACATAGCAGTTGACCACAACCAGATCGTCATGGAGACCATGAAACGGGTGGCTGTAAAACATAACATGCGTTGTTTATTGCATGAAAAGCCTTATGCAGGCGTGAACGGTTCCGGTAAGCACGACAACTGGTCGATCACCACCGACAATGGCGTAAATCTCCTGGATCCCGGCGATACGCCGAACGAGAACGTGCAGTTTCTGCTGGTCCTTGCCTGCATCATGAAAGCGGTCGATACCCATGCGGATCTCCTCAGGCAGTCCGCGTCAGACGTCGGCAACGACCACAGACTGGGCGCGAACGAGGCGCCTCCGGCGATCATCTCCATCTTCCTCGGCGAACAGCTTGAGGATGTGGTGAACCAGCTGATCGAGACCGGTACGGCGACTTCCGTAAAGGAGGGCGGCACCTTGCAGACAGGCGTTTCCACGCTGCCTGATTTCCAGAAAGACGCGACGGACAGAAACAGGACTTCGCCGTTTGCCTTCACCGGCAATAAATTCGAGTTCCGTATGGTGGGTTCCGCGGATTCCATCGCAAGCCCGAACACCACGCTCAACGCGATCGTGGCGGAGGCGTTCTGCGAGGCGGCGGACAGACTGGAAAAAGCGGAGAATAAGGAGATCGCGATCCACGACCTGATCAAGGAGTACATGACGAAGCATCAGCGCATTATCTTTAACGGCAACGGTTACTCCGACGAGTGGGTGGAGGAAGCGGCAAGGAGAGGGCTGCCGAACATCAAGTCCATGATCGAGGCGGCGGAGACCATCACCACCGACAAGGCAGTGAAGCTGTTTGAGAAGTTCGGGATCTTTACGAAGGTGGAGCTGGAGTCCAGAGAAGAGATCATCTACGAGACCTATGCGAAGTCCATCAACATCGAAGCGCTCACGATGATCGATATGGCGGGCAAGCAGATTATTCCGGCGGTCATCCGCTACACCAAAGCGCTTGCGGATACCGTGAACGCGGTCAAGACGGCGGCTGGAGACGCTTCCGTGCAGGATGCGCTCTTGACGGAAGTCGGCGAGAAGCTGGCGGCGATGCAGACTGCGCTGGATAAGCTGAAAAAGGCGGAGAAAGAGGCTTCTGCGATCGGGGATGCAAAAAAACAGGCGTTCTTTTATAAGGACACGGTCAGGGCGGTCATGGAGGAACTGCGGACGCCTGCGGATGAACTGGAAATGATCGTGGATAAGGAATACTGGCCGATCCCGACTTACGGCGAGCTGATGTTTGAGATTTAATGTTTTGGTAATTTTGGGAATTTGTTAAAAAAAATAGGAAAAAGGGCTTGCCAAACAGCCCTTTTTCCGTTATAATTGCTAATTGTTGATGGGCTATCGCCAAACGGTAAGGCAACGGACTCTGACTCCGTCATTTCAAG
>JAMPCE010000013.1:10520-61966 GCA_023666335.1 bacterium | reverse complement strand
GATCACATTGACGGATTTTAAGGACCATTCGCTTACAGTCGTCAAATGACTGTATTTTCCTTCAACCAGCAGAGCTTTGTCAGGAAAACAGGCGTAATGGTCCTGCTCCATTTTTTCAAGCTGCTCGGCAAGCATATTCTGCCGCTGTGCCATGTCTCGGGTCATTTCATCAAGATACTGCTGAAATTCCTGATTTGTTTTTTGTTGATCCCGGATCGTTTTTGATTTTCCCATAATTTCTATTTCCTTTCTTGTTTGTTTTCAGGTCATGGATGACCTGTAAGGCAAGTATATAATAGATATAAGCATATGTTAGATATGCTTATCGACGATATTCCATATCGTCGATAAGCATATGTCAAGTGGAAAAAGAAAAATTTTATTTATATCAAAAATAGAAGCGTAGTTATTCAGAATCAAGTTGCATTAACGGAATTGCGTTAATAAAATCCCCCGCAAACTATTGACAAAGATTAGAGCAGGAAGTATACTTAATCCAATCGAGTAATCAAAAGAACCGTGCGTTCGCACATTCAGGCAGTTTCTGCCGTTTACTCAACAACTATTAACAGACGGCAGAGATGCAGAAAAGAGGAACGTTTTATGGTATTGGAAGGAAAGGGCGGAAAGACCTACACAGTCGCGGACATTGAAGCGCTCCCGGAGAGGGAACGCGCGGAACTCATTGATGGGGAACTGTTTAAGATGGAAGCGCCGACTTTGACGCACCAGAGGATTCTTGTCCAACTGCTTAGAAGACTTAGCGATTATATTGAGAGGAACAAAAGAAACTGCGAAGTATTGCCTGCGCCTTTTGGCGTTTATATTAAAGATGACGATCGCAATTATGTAGAACCGGATATCGTAGTCGTTTGTGATAAAGATAAATTGGATGAAAAAGGCTGCCTCGGCGCACCGGACTTTGTCATTGAGATCGTCTCCCCGTCCAGCAAACACATGGACTACGAGCGCAAACTCAAACTTTACCGTGAAGCAGGCGTCCGTGAATACTGGATCGTGGATCCGCAGCGGCAGATTGTTACGGTATATGATCTGGGGCACGGCGCGGAGGCTGTTGAATATCCTTTCTCCGAACAGATCAAGGTTGGCATATATGAAGATCTGTATCTTGAGCTTACGGAGCATGTTTCATAACACATACGATATAAACGTATATTAACGGAGGAATATGGTATGATAATGACAAAAATTTCAATTGTATTGACGCAGTATATATCGCGATATATACTATATAGGGAGGTGCATAAAGATGATGACGGCAAAAATATTTGAAAATGGTAGAAGTCAGGCAGTCAGACTTCCGAAAGAATATCGCTTTAGTGATGAGGAAGTGGCTGTAAATAAAATTGGTGATGTTGTGATTTTGATGCCAAAAGAGAATAAGTGGTCTGGCTTTTTGGACAGCCTGAATCTTTTTTCAGAGGATTTTATGAAAGACGGGCGCATAAAGTCTGCGAATCAGGAGAGGGAGATGCTGTGAAGAAGTATATGTTAGACACGAACATTTGTATTTATGTAATAAAGCATAAACCGGATACTGTAATCAAAAGATTTCTGTCGCATGATCCGGAAGAATTGTACATTTCAGCAATTACATACGCAGAATTGATGCATGGTGTTGAAAAAAGCATGGCAGTGGAGAGAAACCGCATTGCAATATCTTTGTTCTTATCCCCGATTATGATTTTGGAATTTGACGGACGGGCTGCAGAAGAATATGGAAGAATCAAGGCAGAGCTTGAAAAGAAAGGAACGCCTATTGGACCGATGGACACGTTGATAGCGGGCCATGCAAAGTCAGGAGGGTTTACACTTGTAACGAACAACACAAGGGAATTTGATCGTGTGGCTGGTTTAACTGTGGAAGATTGGGTATAATTACGGCGTATGATCTGTATCTTGATCTTACGGAGTGGGCGTAAAACGCATGGAACCGATAAGAATCAGAGAGGAACGTTTTATGGTACTGGAAGGAAAAGGCGGAAAGGTCTACACAGTCGCGGATATTGAGGCACTCCCTGAGGGAGAGTATGCGGAACTGATCGATGGCGAAATGTTTCGGATGGAAGCGCCGACGACAACACACCAGAGGATTTTTGCAAAACTCTTTTTGGATATTGGTTTTTACATCAGAAAGAACAAAGGAAATTGTGAAGTGTTTTCCGCACCTTATGGAATCTATATCAAAGATGACGACCGCCACTTTGTGATGCCGGATATTTCTGTCATCTGCGATAAAAATAAGGTTGAAGAAAAAGGCTGTTTCGGCGCACCGGACTTTGTCATCGAGATCGTCTCCCCGTCCAGCAAACACATGGACTACGAGCGCAAACTCAAACTTTACCGTGAAGCAGGCGTCCGTGAATACTGGATCGTAGATCCGCAGCGGCAGATCGTTACGGTATATGATCTGGAGCACGGCGCGGAGGCTGTTGAATATCCTTTCTCCGAACAGATCAAGGTTGGCATTTATGAAGATCTGTATCTTGATCTTACGGAGCATGTTTCATAACACATACGATACTACATCCCGGTCGGAACAGCGTCCTGCCGGGTGCGATCGGCTTTGCATCCACTTTTTGTTCTACACTGGTCCTAGTAGTGCTGTTAAAACCGCCAATGATGCCTTGTATCACACTGACGGATTTTAAGGACCATTCGCTTACAGTCGTCAGGTGACTGTATTTCCCTTCCGCCAGCAGGGCTTTGTCAATATTTTAACACTTGTATATTTGCACCTTTTATATTACAATAGAAAGAAGCAATTGATATCGTTATCAATTCACTTTATCACATAAGGAGGGTATCGTCATGGCATATGTAATCAGTGATGCTTGTGTCGCTTGCGGCGCATGTGAAGGTCAGTGCCCGGTAGGCGCGATCAGCATGGGAGACGGCAAGTTTGAGATCGATGCGGCAAAGTGCATCGACTGCGGATCCTGCGCAGGTGTCTGCCCGACAGGCTCTATCTCTCAGGGTTGATTTCGGTACGGACGGATGAGGAAGAACCGTTCTCCTATTTCGGGGGAAGCGGTTCTTTCTTTTTGCCCATGCTGAAGCGTTCGCGAGGCTGATGCCGTTTGCGGATCATCTCGTCGATCTTCCGGTAATGCTCCTCCTCGATCTTGCGGTGCGCTTCGTCGCGTTCCTCCTGCTGCCGGAACTGATAATCCAGTTCTTTTAGGATGCTCTCCTTGATCTCCGTGCACATTTCCTGATTGGCGCTCTTTACGGCGTCTGTCACCAGATGCTGTAACAGATACTGTAAGCGGGCGGCTTTCTTTGCTTTCTCGTCTTCCGTGTCGGCGGTGGTCTCATATTCCTGCAATTCCTCCTGCGGGAGTTCCAATACCGTCTCTTTTCCTTTCGACATCGTGACCATATATTTTTTCGCTTTCTTCATGACCATATCCTCCACTTTTTCTGTGATATCCTGTTCCGCGTCTCCATGCAGCACCATCCGGATCGCTTTGAGCTGTAATCCCTGCTCTTTTAAGTGTTTGATCTGCCGGAAACGCTCGATGTCCCCCTGCGTGTAACTGCGGTGTCCCATCTCGTTGCGTTCGATGGGCAGCGCAAGCTCGTCCTCCCAGTAGCGGAGCACATGCGGCTCCACTTGTACCAGCTTTGAAGCTTCCGAGATATAATAAACCGTTTTTCCCTCCATTCGCGTTTTCCCTTCCTCCTTTCTGGCATATAGTTCCTGCTTTATGATTTGCTGTCTTGCAAAGAAAAAAAGAGACGTTCCCGATCAGGGTTCGTCTCTTTTGTAAATTATTTTCGTTATTTTGCCAAATTCGCAAATTTCGTGTAATCCGGCAGCCATACCAGCTCCACCGTTCCGATGGGACCGTTCCTCTGCTTCGCGATGATGATCTCCGCGATGCCTTTCTTTTCCGTATCCTTGTTATAATAATCGTCGCGGTAAATGAACATGACGACGTCGGCGTCCTGCTCGATGGCTCCCGATTCACGCAGATCCGAGAGCATGGGTCTGTGATCCGGCCGCTGCTCCACGGCGCGGGAAAGCTGCGACAGCGCCACCACGGGCACGCGGAGTTCTCTGGCAAGCGCCTTTAGGGAACGGGAGATATCGGAGATCTCCTGCTGCCTGGAATCGGTCGAACGGCCGCTTCCCGACATGAGCTGCAAATAGTCGATGATGACCATTTCCAGGTTATGTTCCAACTTGTACTTGCGGCACTTGGAGCGAAGTTCCGAAACGCTGATACCGGGCGTGTCGTCTATGATGAGGTTCGATTTTCCAATCTCGGCAGCGCTCTCGATCAGTTTTTCCCACTCCGCATCTGAGAGATTGCCTGTCCTAAGATGCTGGGAATCCACTTTCGCCTCCATAGCGAAAAGGCGGTTCACAAGCTGCTCTTTGGACATTTCCAGACTGAATACTGCCACGGTCTTGTTCTGCTTAAAAGCGACATACTCCGCCACATTCAGGACAAAAGCAGTCTTTCCCATAGAAGGTCTCGCTGCGATCAGGATAAGGTCGGAAGGCTGTAAGCCGGCTGTCCTGTAGTCCAGATCCAGAAAGCCTGTCGCAACGCCCGTGACATTGCCTTTGTTGCGGGAAGCGCGCTCGATATTGTCCATCACATCCATCACGATCTGCCGGATGGGAACAAAATCACCGCCGCCGCGCCGCTGGATCAGGTCAAAGACCCGTTTTTCCGTATCTTCGAGAATGGTTTCGAGGCTCTCTCTGCCTACATAGCAGTCGTTCGCGATCTCTTCATTCAGGCGGATCAGCCGCCGGAGAACCGCTTTGTCCGCCACGATGCCCGCATAGTATTTCACATTGGCGGAGGTCGGCACCGCCGTGATCAGATCCCTGATAAATTCGGGGCTGGTGACTTCGGAGGGCACGTCCTTTTCTTTCAGACGGTCTTGCAGCGTCACCGGATCGACAGGCTTTCCCTCGTCGTTTAATTCACACATGGCGTCGAAGAGGACGCCGTACTGCTTATTATAAAAATCCTCCGCTGTCACGATCTCCGAAGCGGCAACAATGGCTTCCGCGTCCATGATCATGGCGCCGACGACGGACTGCTCCGCCTCCATGCTGTGCGGTAATATTCTTTTTAACAATGCTTCCTCTGCCGCCAAAAGGGTGTCCTCCATAACGGAGAATGCTGTCTTTTAAGCATTCTATTCCTCAATTACTTTGACTTTCAGTGTTCCGGTTACTTTCGGATGGAGCTTCACGCCCACCTCGTACGCGCCGAGCGCCTTGATCGGCTCCGAAAGCTGGATCTTTTTCTTGTCAAGATCAAGACCACACTGCGTCTTCGCTTCCTGCGCGATCTCTTTGGAGGAGACGGAACCGAAAGTCCTGCCGCCCTCGCCGGACTTGATCTTTACGACCACTTCTTTCGTTTCCAAAAGCTGTGCCAGATCTTTTGCTTCCGCAAGCTGCGCAGCCGCGATTTTATCGGCATTGGCTTTCTGTAGCTTTAAATCGTTCTGATTCTTCGCATTTGCCTCCACGCCCAGTTTCTTCGGCAGCACAAAGTTCCGCGCATACCCGTCGCTGACCTCCACGATATCGCCCTTCTTTCCGAGCTTCTTCACATCTTCAAGCAGTATAACTTTCATATGTGCCTCCTTACTCCAGCTCGCCCTCTTCGATCATCGCATCCAGCGTCCTCTTGATACTCTCGATCCCCTCCTCGATCGTGCCGTTTTCCAACTGTGCCCCCGCGACGTTCAAATGTCCGCCGCCGCCCATCCGTTCCATGATGAGCTGCACGTTTACCTCGTCGATCGAACGCGCGCTGATATAGATGATCCCGTTGTATTTCGTCAGGATAAAGCTGGCGCGGATCCCCTTGATATTGAGCAGTTCGTTGGCTGCCTGCGCGCCGACGACGGTGGGACTTGCCACATCTTCGCCGGTACAGATGGAGATCGCGTAAAAGTGGCGGTAGATCTCCGCCTGACTCACCGCATCCGCTTTTGCTTTATATTCTGCGGCGTCGTCCCGGAAAAGCTTTCTGACGCGCGTTACATCCGCGCCGTTCCTGCGCAGATAAGCTGCCGCCTCGAAAGTCCTTACGCCTGTCTTTGTCATAAAATTATTGGTGTCGATCATGATGCCGGAATACATACAGTCGGCTTCCTCGGGTTTAAGCCGCAGATCGTCGCTGATATACTGTAAGATCTCCGAGACCATCTCGCAGGCGGAGGAAGCGTAAGCCTCAATGTAGGAAAGCGTCGCATTCTCAATGATCTCCGTGCCCTGTCGGTGATGATCCAAAACCACAATGGATTTACAGCGTTTCAAAAGTTCGGGGCATTCCGTGATGCTGGGTTTGTTCACATCCACCACCACCAGCACGGCATTGTTCCCCACCGTTTCCAGGGCAAACTGGCTGCTGACGATCATGTCCTCCGCATATTCTTCCCTGCCGCGGAACATCTCGACCATCGGCTGCATGGAACTGGTCACGTCATCCAATACGATGTGCGCCTTTTTGTCCAGAACCTGCGCGATTCGATAAATGCCGACGGACGCGCCGAAGCTGTCCACGTCGCCTAGGCGGTGCCCCATGACGTAGACCTCGTCCTTGACGGAAATGATCTCGCGGAGGGCGTGCGCTTTCACTCTCGCTTTGACGCGCGTGCTCTTCTCTACCTGCTGGCTCTTGCCGCCGTAGTAGATCACATTCTCGGGAACTTTTACCACAGCCTGGTCGCCGCCGCGTCCAAGGGCGATATCGATTGCGTTTCTCGCAAACTCGTAATTCTGCGCATAGGAAAGACCGTTTAGCCCCATGCCGATGCTGATGGTGACTGCCATCTCATTGCCGATATTGACGGTCTTTACATCCTCTAAGAGGTCGAAGCGGTTTTCCCTAAGATGCGTTGCCGCCTCCTTGCGCAGGATGACAAGATATTTATCTTTTTCCAGTTTCTTACAGATGCCGTCCAATGCGGCGATATATTTGTTTACTTTTCGGTCGATGAGGGCGATCAGGAGGGAACGTCTGACTTCCTCCACGCTCTCAAGCGCCTCTTCGTAGTTGTCCAGATAAATGAGCGCCACCGCAAGGGACTGGTCGTCCACCTCTTTTAAGGCGATCTGCAGCGCGGTCTCGTCGAACAGATACAGGGCGATCAGATAGCCGTCATAGCCCTGCGCTTCAATGATATCGCTGTTTTCCGCCATCTCCTTTAGGGAGATCTTTTTCAGCTTTGCGAGGTAATTTCCGTTCTCGTACTCCACACGGCACTCCACCTCGTCGCCGGCGTCTTCCTGCCCCGGCAGCTTGTCCTTCGTGATGGTGGAAAAGAGGGACGTCACCGACTTATGATACCCCTTTTCCTGATGCGTGAGTTTTTCGAAAGCGATATTTGTCCAGATGATCTTGCCCGAATCGTCCAAAAGCGCATGGGGAAGCTCCAGATCGCGCAAAAGCCGCCGCTGGATCTGCCCGTACTGCGTCGCAAAACTGATCAGTTCATTGATGATAATGGGCTTATTATAGAGCATCATCGCCAGTACGATCGCAATATAAAAGACCAGATAGGCGGTGAGTACGAGCCCTGCCCGATAGTCCAGCATATAGATCATGATATCCACGACCGCAAGCAAAAACCCCAGATATAAGGAGGATTGCAGATACGACTTCATCCTCCCTTTCAGCTTTACCGTATTTTTCATAAGATTCCTCAATGATAAACTATGATATTCAATTAAGTATAGCATTTTTTCGGAAAGACCGCTACACCAATATATAGAGGTTTTTCGTGTAAAAATGACAGAATATGGTATAGGAAAACCCCGAGCGCCGTAACACCCGGGGTCCCAAAATTTACTTTAATCCTGCACATAAGGCATGATCGCCAAATGTCTTGCCCGCTTGATCGCAACGGTCAGCGCTCTCTGATGCTTTGCGCAGTTTCCGGTGATCCTTCTGGGGAGGATCTTGCCCCGCTCGGAAATGTATCTGCGGAGTTTGTTAGCGTCCTTGTAATCGATTACGTTATCCTTGCCGCAGAATACGCAGACTTTCTTTCTTCTGCGCATCCCTCCCTTTTTCTTCGGGAAATCCGGCTTATCCGATTTATTAAATGCCATGACTCATTCCTCCTATCTAATTAAAAGGTAACTCCTCGTCGATCCCGTCAGGAATATTCATAAAGCCGTCTCCTGCCGCCGCAGGCGCGGAAGCGGATCTGGCTGCGGGCGTGTACCCGCCGTCCCCTGCGGAAGCGTTCTTGCTCTCCGCGAACTCATGATCCTCCACGACCACTTCCGTGGTGTATACTTTGACGCCGTCTTTATTCGTGTAGCTTCCTGTCTGGATACGACCCGTGACGGCGATCTTTGTGCCTTTGTGGAGATACTTTTCGGCAAATTCGCCGGTTCTCCCGAAAGCGACGCAGTTGATAAAATCCGCCGTCTGTTCGTCGTTATTACGGTTAAATCTGCGGTCCACCGCCAGCGTATATCTGGCGATCGCCAATGAATTTTCTCCCTGAGAATATCTCACCTCGGGGTCTCTTGTCAAACGTCCCATCAAAATCACTTTATTCATACGAATACCTCTTTCTTATTTCTCGTCTTGTCTGACGCACAGGTATCGGATGACGTTGTCCATGATGCGCATGCGGCTCTCGATCTCAGCGGGAGCGGTGCTCTCAGCTTCGAACCGGATGAAGTAATAAAAAGCCTCTTTCATCTTCTGGATCTCATAGGCGAGTCTTTTCTTACCCCAGTCGTCCACTTCCGTGATCTTTCCGCCGAACCGCTCCACCAGAGCTTTTACTTTCTCCAAAACAGCGGCGCGCTCGTCATCTTCGATCTTAGCGGTGACAACAACGGCTAACTCATACTTGTTCATGCTTTCTACCTCCTTTTGGTCTCTGGCCCTTTCCTTAATAGAAAGAGCAAGGATGTATGGCATACTGCCAAAAATAATATATCACGGGTATCTATGATAACACAGCCGCGAAAAATGTGCAAGCAAAATTTCGAGGTTTTGCAAATAGACTTTATATTTCGCATGTGGTATACTGAGAACAGGGGTTATACGGAGAAGGAGGTCTTCCTTATGAAAAAAATCGGTTTGAAAGTAGCGGCGGCGATCATGGTGCTTGCTCTGATCTCCATCATATCACTGGGGGTTCTGGCAAATAATATGATGACGATTGCGTCCAGCAGTCAGAGCGCCATGAATGTTGAGGTGGAGAAGATCAATCTGATTCACAGCGTGTATGAAGACTACTTGAGCATCAGCACGACAGTCAACGACCATGTCAACTCGAAGCTGTTGAAGACGATGAACAAAAAAGCCGACGATATTCTGGAACTGCGGGAGAATATGTGGGCTTCCATGACGGCTTACGAGACGATGATCACGTCCGACGAGGTGCGGGAGAGCTATGATTCTTTACATAACCGCCTTGAGAGTTTTGACAATTATGTGGACGCTATTTTACAGGCGAGCCGCGATATGGACAAAGACCGCGCGCGTTCACAGATCTCAAATAATCTGGGGATGTTAAACAATGTCATCGATAAGTGCATGACGGATCTGCTTGATTATTCCGCGGCAGAACTGGAAAGCAGCAAAACCTTTTTGCAGCGGAAAGCGGATACTTCCTATATTATGATCGTAGTGGTCATTGCGGTTTTGATCGTAGCGGTTGTGCTGTCGGTGCTGATCGCGCGTAACATCATCGTGATACCGATCCGGAAGATCGCGCAGGTCATCAATGGGATGATCGAAAATATCAACCAAAGCAGGGGAAATTTAAATGAAAGGGTGCCTGTTTTGACCAACGACGAGATCGCCGATCTGGCGCGCGGCGTCAATCAGTTTCTGGATATCTTACAGGATATGATCGGCGGTGTGATCTCTTGCAGCAATGAGATCGATCGGCTGCAAACGAATGTGAGCAGCGTGGTGGACGAGACGAACCGGCACGCGAGCGACACTTCTGCGACGATGGAGGAGCTGGCGGCGGGCATGGAAGAAATGTCCGCTATGGTTACATATGTCAATGAGAATACCCGCGAGGCAGAAGCTTCCGTGGGCGAGATGGTCGAAAAAGCCGTGAACGGCACAAAATTCGCGCAGGAGATCAAGAGCCGTGCAGAGGAGCTGCAAAAGCTTGCAAAGGACAGCCATGCGACCGCGGAAGCGATCATCCGGGAATTTGACGTAACGCTGAACGCTTCCATTGAAGACAGCAGGCAGATCGAGAATATCAACAACCTGACAGGCGATATTTTGAGCATTGCCTCCAAGACAAACCTTCTTGCGCTGAATGCCTCCATCGAGGCGGCAAGAGCGGGTGAAGCGGGTAAGGGCTTTGCGGTCGTGGCGGACGAGATCCGCGCTCTGGCGGATAATTCCAAGGAGACGGCAGGGAATATTCAGCAGATCTCCGAGAGCGTGGTGACGGCGGTCACATCGTTGGCGCAAAACGCCAAAAAACTGGTGGACTTCATCAATGAGCGCGTGATGCCGGACTATGAGATCTTAGAGCGCACGGGCGGGCAGTATCTGGATGATTCCAATACGGTGGATCAGCTTATGGGTGAGATGCGTTCCTCTATGGAACATATCGGTTCCATGATGCAGGTGGTCGCAGAATCCAACGACAACATCACGAATACGGTGCGCGAGAGTACGCAGGGCGTCGGCGGCGTTGTGGACAACACCACCGCGCTGGCAAATAATATGCAGGATATCATCAAAGCGCTGGATCAGGTTTCGGGCGTCGTGGGCAATCTGAGCGAACAGACCGCCTGCTTCCAGGGGTAGCGAAGTGCCCGGCGGTTCGGGCGGCTGTCAGAGAGTGCATACCGATCAGGAGGATGACAGGCAAGTTGTATGTGTGCAGCTTGCCTGAATATATGGGGAACCTGTTGTCAGAATATGAGGAGGGTATATGGGAGCAAAAGAGTGTATTGCGGGCGGAAAAGCCGTGCTGGGGATCGAATTCGGATCGACGCGCATCAAAGCCGTACTTACGGACGAGAGCAACAGACCCATCGCGTCCGGCGCGCACGACTGGGAAAACCGCCTGGAGAACGGCATCTGGACTTACAGTCTCGATGATATTTGGGCGGGGCTTCAGGATTGTTACAAAAAACTTGCCGAAGACGTGCAGGCGCAGTACGGCGAGAAGCTTGTGACGCTCGGCGCGATCGGTTTTTCGGCGATGATGCACGGTTATATGGCTTTCAATGAAAAGGATGAACTGATGGTGCCTTTCCGCACCTGGAGAAACACCATCACCGAGGAGGCTTCCGAAAAACTGACGGAGCTGTTCCATTATCACATTCCGCAGAGATGGACGATTGCGCATCTGTATCAGGCGATTCTTAACGGCGAGGAGCATGTGGCGGATCTGAGATTCGTGATCACGCTGGCAGGTTATATCCACTGGAAGCTGACCGGAGAAAAGATCGTCGGCGTCGGCGAGGCGTCCGGCATGTTCCCGATCGACATCGCGACGGGGCAGTTTTATGAAAAGATGATCGCGCAGTTTGACGAGGCGGTGGCAGATAAAAAATACGATTGGAAGTTAAAAGATATTCTTCCTGCCGTATATACCGCGGGGCAGCAGGCGGGAACGCTGACAGCGGCGGGCGCAAAGCTTCTCGATCCGACGGGGACATTGCAGGCAGGCATTCCTTTCTGCCCTCCCGAGGGTGACGCGGGCACGGGCATGGCTGCGACCAACAGCGTGGCGAAACGTACCGGTAACGTATCGGCGGGCACCAGCGTATTCGGCATGATCGTTTTGGAGAGGGAACTGTCGAAAGTGTACGACGCGATCGACCTTGTGACCACGCCGGACGGCAGTTTGGTGGCGATGGTGCACTGTAACAACTGTACTTCCGATCTGAACGCCTGGGTCGATCTGTTTCAGGAATATTCGGAAGCGATGGGCATGAAAGTGGACAGGAACGAACTGTACGGCACGCTCTACCGCAAGGCGCTTGAGGGCGATGACGACTGCGGAGGGCTGTTGGCTTACAATTATTTCTCCGGAGAACATGTGACGGGCTTCAATGAGGGCAGACCGTTATTTGTACGCACGCCCGACGCAAAATTCAATCTGGCGAACTTTATGCGGGTGCATCTGTTCACCTCTCTGGGCGCTTTGAAGACAGGTTTCGACATCCTGTTCAAAGAGGAGAACGTGCAGGCGGATGAGATCTTCGGGCACGGCGGTCTCTTTAAGACAAAAGGCGTAGGTCAGGGGATCCTCGCGGCAGCCATGAATGCGCCGGTGAGCGTGATGGAGACGGCGGGCGAAGGCGGTGCGTGGGGTATTGCGCTTCTTGCTTCTTACATGATCCATAAAGATGCGGGAGAGAGCCTTGCGGCATTCCTCGACAGTAAGGTGTTCGCGGGGCAGAAAGGGGAAAAGATGGCGCCGCAGGAGCGTGACGTGAAAGGGTTTGAAGCGTTTATGAAGCGGTATGGCGCGGGGCTGGCGATCGAGAGGGCGGCGGTTCAAGCATTAAAATGAATAAACAGGGTTTGAGTATATTCCTTCAATCCCTGCGCAAACTCGCGCTCACCTTGCATTGCAAGCTCAGCGCTCAAACAGTGCTTCGGGATTTTCAGGAATATAGCTCAAACCCTGATATAAGTTAATGAACAGAAAGGAATTGAACCTTGTGTTAGAGAAATTAAAACAACGAGTGTATGAAGCGAACATGCTTTTGCCTAAATACGGGTTGGTGACGTTCACATGGGGGAATGTGAGTGAGATCGACCGGAAGAGCGGCATCTTAGCGATCAAGCCGAGCGGCGTCGAGTACGAGAGGCTGACGCCGGACGATATGGTATTGGTAGATTTAAGCGGGAAAAAGGTGGAGGGCGAATACAATCCGTCTTCGGATACGGCGACGCATGTGGAACTTTACAAGGCATTTTCTGAGGTCGGCGGCGTGGTACATACGCATTCTTCCTATGCGACGAGCTGGGCGCAGGCGGGCAGAAGCATTCCCTGCTACGGCACGACCCATGCGGATTACTACTACGGCGAGATCCCCTGTCTGCGCTGCTTAAGTGCGGAGGAGATCGAGGACGCCTACGAGAAGAACACCGGGCTTTTGATTGTGAATGAGTTTCAGAGAATGGGAAAGGACCCCGCGGCTGTGCCTGCGGCGCTCTGCAAAAATCACGGACCTTTCGCCTGGGGCAGGGATGCGCACGAAGCGGTGCACAATGCGGTAGTTCTGGAAGAGGTGGCAAAAATGGCTTACCGAGCGGAGACGATCAACGCGCGGATCCAGCCTGCGCCGCAGGAATTGCAGGATAAGCATTATTTCCGGAAGCACGGGGCGAATGCATACTATGGTCAAAAATAAAGGAGGAAAGTGATGGACAAATTAAAGTTACAGAAAACAGCGAACGAGGTCCGCAAGGGTATCGTGACCGCAGTACACGGCGCGAAGGCGGGCCATCCGGGCGGATCGCTCTCCGCAGCGGATATCTTTACCTATCTCTATTTTGAGGAGATGAACATCGATCCGAAAGATCCGAAGAAAGCGGATCGGGACCGCTTCGTGCTCTCCAAGGGGCACACGGCGCCGGGACTCTACTCCGCTCTCGCAAACCGCGGATACTTTCCGGTAGAAGATCTGCCGACACTCCGTCATCTCGGCTCTTATCTACAGGGGCATCCCTGTATGCAGGAGACGCCGGGCGTGGATATGTCCTCCGGCTCTCTCGGACAGGGAATCTCCGCGGCGGTTGGCATGGCGCTGGCAGCAAAGATGGACGGCAAAGATTATCGCACCTACACCCTGTTGGGCGACGGTGAGATCCAGGAAGGGCAGGTTTGGGAGGCGGCAATGTTTGCAGGTCACAGAAAACTTGACAATCTGGTCGTCATCGTGGATAACAACGGTTTGCAGATCGACGGAAAGATCGACGACGTCTGCTCGCCCTATCCGATCGACAAAAAATTTGAGGCGTTCAATTTCCATGTGATCGACATCGACGGAAACGATTTTGACCAGATCGACAAGGCATTCAAGGAGGCGAGAGCCACCAAGGGACAGCCCACCGCGATCATTTGTAAGACGGTGAAAGGCAAGGGCGTTTCTTTCATGGAGAACAATGCGGGCTGGCACGGCAAGGCTCCCAACGATGACGAGTATGCGACGGCGATGGCGGATCTGGAAAAGATCGGCAAAGAATTAGGAGGTGCGGACTGATGGCAGATGTAAAAAAGATTGCAACGAGAGAAAGCTATGGTAACGCACTGGCTGCGTGCGGCGCAGAGTTTCCGAATCTGGTGGTGCTGGATGCAGACCTTGCGGGCGCAACGAAGACGGGCGTATTTATGAAAGCGTTTCCCGACCGCCACATCGACTGCGGTATCGCGGAATGCAATATGACGGGCATCGCGGCAGGTCTTGCGACCTGCGGCAAGATTCCTTTTATCAGTTCTTTTGCGATGTTTGCGGCAGGCCGCAACTATGAGCAGGTGCGCAACTCCATCGGGTATCCGCACCTGAATGTCAAGATCGGCGCGACCCACGCGGGCATCACCGTAGGCGAAGACGGCGCGACCCATCAGTGTAACGAAGACGTGGCGCTGATGCGCACGATTCCCGGCATGACTGTGATCGTGCCCTCCGACGACGTGGAGGCAAAAGCGGCGGTGCGTGCGGCGATCGAAATGGAAGGCCCCGTGTATCTCCGCTTCGGCCGTGCGGCGGTGCCGGTGATCAACGACAGACCGGATTACAAATTTGAGATCGGTAAAGGCGTTCTGCTGAAAGAGGGAAAGGACGTGACGATCATCGCCAGCGGCATCACGGTCTCTTCTGCATTAGAGGCTGCCGAGATGCTGGAAAAAGACGGCGTCAGCGCGGAAGTGATCAACATCCACACCATCAAGCCTCTGGACGAGGCGCTGGTGCTCGCATCCGCAAAGAAGACCGGCAAGGTCGTGACGGCGGAGGAACATACGGTGATCGGGGGCTTAGGCAGCGCAGTCTGCGACTGTCTTTCTGAGAAATGCCCGACGCCCGTACTGCGGATCGGTATGCAGGATACGTTCGGCGAGTCCGGTCCGGCAAACGCGCTGGTGGAAAAGTACGGTCTGGACGGAAAAGGCATCTATGAGAAAACGAAGGCGTTTGTAAAATGAGAAAAAACATGTTATCGCCCTCCATTCTGGCAGCTGATTTCACCAGGCTGGGGGAACAGATCAGAGAAGCCGACGCGGCAGGCGCAGATTGTATTCATATCGATGTGATGGACGGAGTGTTCGTGCCCTCGATCTCCTTTGGGATGCCGGTGATCCGTACGATTCGCAAGGCGACGGTCCTGCCCTTTGACGTACATCTGATGATCGTCGAGCCGGATCGCTATATTCGGGAATTTAAGGAATGCGGCGCGGACAGCATCACCTTTCATCTGGAGGCGACGGAGGACGCGGATGAGACGATCGATCTGATCAGGAGCCTCGGCTGTCGGGTCGGAATGTCCATCAAGCCAAAGACTCCCGTGGAGGCAGCGAAGAAATATCTCTCGAAGCTCGATATGCTGCTCGTGATGACGGTGGAGCCGGGGTTTGGCGGGCAGAAATACATACCGGAATCAACGGAGCGCATCCGCCTTGCCAGACAGATGGCGGATGAGATGGGCATTGACCTCGATATTCAGGTGGACGGCGGCATCACCGTGGGCAATGCCAAAGTGGTGCTTGCGGCAGGCGCCAATGTGATCGTGGCGGGATCTGCAGTCTTCGGCGGCAATATCACGGAAAATGTAAAAAAATATCTGGCGCAGTTTTAATTGCGCGCAGTACGCAAAAAGGAACGCCCGGCGTTCCTTTTTGATTGCTTCCGATCAGGACACGATATTTTGCAGCCAGACCCCTTTTTTGACCAGAATAAAGCCGATCGCACACTTGATCCAGTCTCCCATCTGCACGAATACATAGACAGCCAGAACGGGCAGCGTTGTAAAGCGGCTTAAGCCATAAGCGATCGACACGCTGACGCACCAGATGAAAACGCTGTCGAAAAGAAAGGTGATGATGGTCTTTCCGCCGGAGCGCAGCGTAAAATAGGACGCGTGAAGAAAAGCATTCTGCGGCATAAAGACCGCATTGACCACAATGAAGTATGCCGCAAGAGACCGCACGGCTGCGTCCGTATTATAGAGGAGCGGGAAAAACCGCGCCAGCAGGAGCATGACGAGCGCGACCAGCGTGCAGCTGAAAACCGAAAAAGCGATCATCTTGTTATCCGTATCCCTTGCCTCTTCCATCTTGCCCGCGCCGAGGAGCTGTCCGACGATGATCGCCACCGAATCGCCCAGCGCAAGGAAGACAATATTAAACACATTGTTGATCGTATTCGCTATGTTAAGCGCCGCGATCACATGTAAGCCGCGGATCGAGTAGCACTGTGTCAACACCGCCATGCCGGAACCCCACAAAGCCTCGTTCAGCATAAGGGGCATTCCTTTGGCGATGATCTTTGTCGTCAGGGCGGCAGGGACTTTCAGCGTGGTATACAGCCCTATGACAAAAGGATTCTGCTCCCGATGACAATGCGTATGAATGAGCACGACGGCGGCTTCCACAAAACGTGACACAACAGTGGCGATGGCTGCACCCTGTACGCCAAGAGCCGGGGCGCCGAATTTGCCGTAGATCAATATGTAGTTCAGCGCCAGATTGACAAAAACTGCAATCACCCCCGCTTTCATGGGAAGAATGGTCTGTCCGCACTCCCGCAGGGTGCTGGAATAGACCTGAACCAGCATAAAAGGCACAAGTCCAGGCAGCATGATCATAAGATACTGCCTGCCGTAACGCAGCGTGTCTTCCGCGCTTCCTGCCGTGCCGTCCCCCTGTAGATAAAGGGAGATCAGACTGTCCCCTGCAAACAGAAATAATAGCACGGTGATGAGCGTGATCAGGGAGACCATCCAGAGTTTGAAACGGACGGTCTCACGGATGCCTTCCTGATTTTTCTGTCCGAAATACTGCGCCGTAAAAATGCCCGCGCCGGACACCGCGCCGAACAGGCAGAGGTTATAGACAAAGAGCAGCTGGTTCACGATCGCCACGCCCGACATCTGCTCCGTGCCGATCCGCCCGATCATGATGTTGTCCAGAAGCCCCACAAAGTTCGTGATGCCGTTTTGGATCATGATTGGAACAGCGATCAGGAGCACCATCTTGTAAAACGCCTTATCGCCGATGAAGCGGCGTTGTTTTTTCTGTATGTTTTCCATGCCCTTCTCCGTTTCCGTATCGTATTCGTGTAATTTCCTATTTTATCTTATCTCTCCCGGAAACGCAAGCAAAAACACCTTTTTACAGCGGAGCAAAATTGTGCTAAAATATCCACGGTGGCAATGAACAGTGCACAGACGGAAGATGAAAAAATCCACAGGATTTCCAAGCGCGCACTGTGAAGCTGCTTAAAAGCGTACAGATAGACGGAGGAAGACATGAAAAAACCGGGAAGAAACGACCATTGCTGGTGCGGCAGCGGAAAAAAATATAAAGCCTGCCACATGGCGATGGATGAGAAGATCGAGAGTTACGAACTGCGGGGGTGCATCGTGCCGAGTCACGATATTCTGAAAACACCCGAGCAGATTCAGGGCATCCGCGAGAGCAGCAAGTTGAACATTGCCATTCTGGATGAAATCGAAGAAAAGATCTGTATCGGTATGAGTACGGAGGAGATCGACAGGATCGTGCGCGAGAAGACGAAAGCGATGGGCGGGATCGCCGCGCCGCTTGGTTACGACGGCTTTCCGAAAAGCGTCTGCACTTCCATCAACGAAGTGGTCTGCCACGGTATTCCCGATGAAAACCGCATCTTAAAGGACGGCGACATTATCAATGTGGATGTTTCTACCCTTTATAAAGGATATTTCTCCGACTCTTCGCGCATGTATATGCTGGGAAATGTCCCGGAGGAGACGAGAAAACTCGTACAGGTGGCAAGGGAGTGTATCGACGTGGGACTCAAAGAGGTAAAGCCGTGGAATTTCCTCGGAGATATGGCGCAGGCGATCAACGACTATGCGATGCAGCACGGTTATTCCATCGTGCGCGAGATCGGCGGCCACGGCATCGGTCTGGAATTTCACGAGGAGCCTTTTGTCAGCTATGTGACAAGGAAAGGTACAGAAATGCTGATGGTGCCGGGCATGGTCTTCACCATTGAACCGATGGTCAATATGGGAAAGGCAAACATCTATATTGACGACGAGGACGGCTGGACGGTCTACACCGATGACGGTCTTCCCTCCGCCCAGTGGGAAGTCACGCTGGCTGTAACGGAGGACGGCTACGAGATCCTGACCTATTAAAGAATAAAAGAAATTTTAGCAAGACGTAATTTCGTTTGTCATAACAAAAGCCCGAGTGCATCGGAAAGCGAGGTGCGCTTCGGCTTTTTCTTTTACAAAAAATTGTGCATCTTTCCGATATTGCAAAGGAAACGATTCTCTGGTATCGTAAGCATACAATCTTTGGAACTATCATAAAGTATACTTTATTCCGCGCGCTGTGCGGATCCGAGGGCGGTTCGCCCAATCATTCCAAATGTTGAGAGGGACCTTGAAAGAAACATACACAGGATCATGTGAAAGAACACACAAAAAAGGAGGTTATTATGCGAGAATTTATGACAAGAGTGTCAGATTATTTCAGTGAGAGAAGGGAGGATCCGGAGCGAAAGGAGGACAGGCTTTCAGCTGCGGTGATCGCTGCCGTGGTGATTGTCGTCGTTGTCCTGCTCCTGCTCTTTTGGTGGGGATATGCCGCTCACGAAAAAAAGGAGGCTGCAAACAAAGCGAAAGCGTTGCAGGAGAGCGCGGAACTTGTCAGTATGCAGGAGGAATCACAGGAGCTTGCGATGGCTACTTATGAGGAGAAAATGAAAGAATATCTGTCGCAGAATAACGGGGAGGAACTGCGGCAGGAATTCTTAAGCGACACAAATGCGCTTGCGGAAAAAGTGCGCGAGCTGCAGAGTACGATGGAAACGGTAGAAAAGGAAGTGACGAAAGTGATCGTCGAGCGCAGCGAGAGCGACGTCTCACAAAAGGAGACCTTAAGTACACTGGAAAGTTCCATCAGAAAAGCGACGGAAAATATCAGGCAGACAGAAAGCAAACTGGCGGATCTGAGCGATATGATGCAGGTGGTAAATCTTGAGAAACTTCCGGCGATCCAGGCGCAGATCAAGGATGTCCGCACCGAGATCGAGCGGAACCATACGGAGGTCTCGGGCATTCGGGAATCGGTTTCATCATTGCAGCAGGAGGATGAAAAACTCTGGAAAGAATTGGCGGCGGTGGAAAGAAATCTGGATAAGGCGATCGATAAAAACCTGAAAGAGATCGACGGGCAACTGGAAAAGACGGCAAAAAACATACAGAATATCGAAGAAGAACTGGATAAAGCCAAAGCCGGCATCAAACAGGTAGATCAGGATATGAAAGAGGGTTTGCAGCAGGCGGATCAAAACATGAAGGCAGGCTTGCAGCAGGCGGATCAAAACATGAAGGCAGGCTTGCAGCAGGCGGATCAAAACATGAAGGAGGGCTTACAGCAGATGGATCAGAGCATAAAAGAGGGAATGCGGCAGATGGAAGAAAAAATGGATGAAATGTCTCAGAGCACGCTCTCCTATCGTTATGATCAAAATGCAAACACGCTCTACCTGATGCCATCCGGGAGGTGAAGCCATGAAAAAGACTGCGAGAGATATGATCAAAAAACAGGCGGTCAGACAGTTTCTACAGGTATTTCTTCTGTCAGTCGGTCCGGTTATCGGAGCGGGACTGCCGAAAATGCAGGCAAAAGCTATACAAACTGTCGTGTCCCACGGGAATCTGGTCTATGAGAGAAAGCAGGGAAACGCGTGTCTGTATGCGGCGGATATCCTGCTGCTGGAGGAAAAGATTTCGACCATTCCGGCACAGTGCTTTGATCCCGCAAGCTATGGAGATACCTGACACCGGGAGATGAAAAAATCTCTATGAAAATATTAAGGAGGACTTTATCCAAATGAAAAACAGGAAAAATAAAAAAATCATATCCATTATGCTTATTTTGGGAATGCTGTCCGGCGTCTGTATGGTTTCAACGGCAGCCGGCAATTCCACTGCAACCAGAGACAGTCTCCGCTCGCAGGGGGCGGTCCGCTATGAGGATGGAACGGAAAGCGTAGTGATCGACTCTGCCGATCTCTATACGCTTGCGGATAAACTGGATCTGTTTAAGGTACGGACAGCGCAGCAGCTTGGCGCAATCGGCACTTACCTCTCAAAAGATCCGGGAGGGATACCGCTTACAAGTGAAGCCGGTATTTACGCGGCGCATCAAAAACCGTCTTCCTCCGACGAAACGGATCCGCTCTCCCTGTCTTTCGAAACGATCTTAGAGGGAATCGCAGCCAGCCAGAGCATTTCTACTGACCCTGCTGCCTATGGAATGGGAACGGGAACGACACTCTATAAAACAGCAGATGGAAAACTGAGCAGCATCGCACAGGAAGGAGCAGAACCGATTCGTATTCAGGCGGCGGCTGCCGAAAATCTTTCTGCCGGTACCGCAGCATGGGTAAATGGCCGCCTGATCCTGGGGACAGGAGAGGATAATCAGTCTTATCATGACCGGGGATATCAGGAAGGCATAGAAGAGAAAGGTGATTCCGGGGATCAGGGAGGGGGCGCCGGGGATCCGGGAGACTCCGGGGATCAGGGAGACGATTCCGGCGATGCGCCGGAGAATCCCGAACCGACGATATCCGGCGTAGAGCGAATGGAATGTATCAAGATGAATAACAGCGCAAATGTCTATGTTGCTCCGGAAGACATGAATGATGTTATGCTCGTGTTTTTTGGAAAATCCAAATTTCAGTTGTCCTTTGCATCATCCGAAGTTGTCACATATAAAGAGGTGTTCAACAAAGTGCATACGGGAGTGTGGAACAATGTGAGCTGTACCATATATTTTATTCCGGAACTGAAAAAGGGAACCGGCATCAATATCAGAAATGAAGCCTGTTATCTGCTGCATGTAAAAGACCCGAATAAGAAAAGCGGTCAGATCACAGCGGAAACGTTATCCGCCGATTCTTACTATGTCCAGGAGGACCGGGAGGACGTAATATTGCTGCAATGCGGTTCCGCTGCGGATCCTGCTTTTCAGGAAGCGGCGGGAAATCCCATAGTGGCGTTCAAACAGATGGCAAAGTATACGCTTTCTTATAATGATGACAGTGAAGGGAATCCGTTGTATTATTCGTTCAGCCTGTATTACATACCGGAATTGAAAGCGGAAACGGTGATCTCAAAGCATAAAAACGGCGTCCTTTTCTATTAAATGCGTGGAAAGATATTTCCCGCATGAGATTTGACAATCCCGCCCCTTTACGTTAGACTGAAATGTTAGAAGGAAACGTGAAAGGAAGCGCATCATGAACAAGGGAAAATATTATATCACAACGGCGATCGCTTACACCTCCGGCACGCCCCATATCGGTAACAGCTATGAGATCGTGCTGGCGGACAGCATCGCCCGCTTTAAGAGAAAAGACGGCTACGACGTCTATTTTCAGACAGGGACGGACGAGCACGGACAAAAGATCGAATTAAAGGCACAGGAGACGGGCGTTACGCCAAAAGCCTATGTGGACCGGGTGGCTGGAGAGATCCGCAGGATCTGCGACTCTCTGGGCACCTCCTACGATAAATTTATCCGCACCACGGATGATTACCACGAAAAACAGGTGCAGAAGATCTTTAAGAAGCTTTACGATCAGGGAGATATTTACAAGGGCGCTTACGAGGGGCTTTACTGTACGCCCTGCGAGTCTTTCTGGACGGAGTCTCAGCTTGTGGACGGAAAGTGCCCCGACTGCGGCAGGGAAGTGAAACCCGCGAAAGAGGAAGCCTACTTCTTTAAGATGAGCAAATACGCGGACAGGCTGATCGAGCACATCAATGCGCATCCCGAATTTATCCAGCCTGTTTCCCGCAAAAACGAGATGATGAATAACTTCCTCCTGCCGGGCTTACAGGACTTGTGTGTGTCCAGAACTTCTTTCAAGTGGGGCATCCCCGTGGATTTTGACGACAAACATGTAGTCTATGTGTGGCTGGACGCGCTGACAAACTATATCACCGGCATCGGTTACGAGGCGGACGGTGAAAGTTCCGATCAATATCGGAAATTCTGGCCGGCGGATCTGCATCTGATCGGCAAGGATATCATCCGCTTCCACACGATCTACTGGCCCATCTTTCTGATGGCGCTCGGCGAGCCGCTGCCGAAGCAGGTCTTCGGGCACCCCTGGCTTTTGCAGAAAGACGGCAAGATGAGTAAGTCCAAAGGAAACGTCATTTATGCGGACGACCTGATCGACTTTTTCGGCGTGGACGCGGTGCGCTACTTTGTACTGCATGAAATGCCGTTTGAAAACGACGGCGTGATCACCTGGGAGCTGATGGTGGAGTGCATGAACGCCGATCTGGCAAACACGCTGGGGAATCTGGTGAACCGCACCATTTCCATGAGCAATAAATATTTCGGCGGTAAAGTAGAGAACAAAAAAATCGGCGTGGACGCAGGCGCGGAGGATGTGGATGCGGACCTCTTTACGGTGCTTACGGACACCTACAGCCGCGTGTCGAAAAAGATGGACGATCTGCGGGTGGCGGACGCCATCACGGAGATTTTTGCGCTCTTTAAGCGCAGCAACAAATACATCGACGAGACCATGCCCTGGGCGCTGGCAAAAGACGAGACGAAGCAGGACAGGCTTGCGACCGTTCTCTATAATCTCTCCAACGCGATCCTTGTGGGAGCGTCGCTTCTGGAGCCTTATATGCCTGAAACGGCAAAGCGGATCGCGGAGCAGATGAACGCGCCGCTCATCGACTTTTCCGTGCTGGAAGAGTGTGCGGCCACAAACGATACGGCAAGGGCGTCGGCGCTTTATCCGTCGGGCAATAGCGTGACGCCAAAGCCCGAGATCCTTTTCGCGAGACAGGATCTTGCGGAAGTGATGGAGAAAGTGAATGCGATGTTTGCCGAGCGGAAAAAGGCGGCGGGCGAAAGTGAAGAAGAGACCGCGGCGGGGGCTGACGGAAACGCGGAGGAAAAAGTTGTCGATCTTGAGTCGAAGCCCGAGATCACTTACGATGATTTCGATAAATGCCAGTTTCAGGTGGGGCTGGTGCTCTCCTGCGAGGAAGTGCCGAAGTCCAAAAAACTGCTGCGGTTTGAGATACAGGTAGGCTCGTCCAAACGCCAGATTCTTTCCGGTATCAAGCAGTATTATAAGCCGGAAGAACTTGTCGGGAAACGCGTGATGGTGCTCACGAACTTAAAGCCGCGGGAGATCGCGGGACAAATGTCTGAGGGCATGATCTTAAGCGCGGCGGACGAGGACGGAAACCTTGCCGTGATGACACCCGAACGATTCATGCCGTCAGGCGCGGAGATCTGCTGATGATAAACAAAGAAGAATTCTATTTTGCTTCCCGGGACGGAAAGCACAAACTGCATGCCATGAAATGGATTCCGGAAACGGAAAAGCCCGTGTGCATCTTGCAGATCGTACATGGGATGACCGAGTATATCGGCCGCTATGCGGATTTTGCACTGGCGATGGCAAAAAAAGGGATCCTCGTCGTGGGCGACGATCATCTGGGGCACGGTCTGTCCGTGCCGGAGGGAGAGCCTATGGGGTATTTCTGCGAAGAGGATGCCGCCACGGTTCTGGTCAGAGACGAGCACAGGCTGAAAAAGATGATGCAGGAACAATATCCCGGCATTCCCTATATCATTCTTGGGCACAGCATGGGTTCTTTTATCCTGCGTAATTATCTGATGCGCTACGGCAGCGGCATCGACGGCGCCATCATCATGGGCACGGGAATGCAGCCGAAATTCATGGTGAGACTCGGCTGGATTCAGGCTTCGCTCATCAGCCTTTTGAGAGGTTCGAAATATGTCTGCAAAGGGATGGACCGCGCGCTCTTTGGTGTTTATAATAAGCATTTTACGGCGGGACCGGAGGATTCCGGTCACTGGGTCAGTGTCAACATCGAAAATGTGAAAGCTTTTCGTGCCGATCCGCTCTGTCAGTTTGTGTTTACTGCCAATGGTTTCAAGACCCTGATGCAGTTGATCTTAAACCTTTATGACGAGGAAAAGCTTGCGCAGATGCCGAAAGACCTCCCTGTCCTTTTTGTATCCGGTCAGGACGATCCCGTAGGCGACTTCGGTAAGAGTGTGGAAAAAGTCTTCCGTTCTTTTGAAGCGCTGGGGATGGAAAACGTGCAGATGCGGCTTTACCCGAAAGATCGGCATGAGATCTTAAACGAAGCGGATAAGGAGCAGGTATACGGAGATATCTACCGCTTTATCTTACAGAGAATATCCTGACAGACAGGAAACTGCGATCGGGAAATGGAGAAAGCATGAAAAGAATATTCAGATTGATCGGTCTTGCCGCGATTTTATGCCTGTTGTATCTGGCGCTTACGACTCCGCATACCGATCAGATGAAAGCGGTCGGGCAGGACGCCGTCAGGCAGGCCGGCGAGGTGATAGACGATGTCGTAACGCAGGCGGATGAAGCGATCGACGATGCTGTCAAACGGGCGGATGAGACGCTGGGAAGCGCGGTAGAGCAGGCGGACGAAGCGATCTCGGATGCAGTTGCGAGCGCCGCCGAAGGGGCGAAGCAGGGATTTATCGAAAGTTTGAAAAAAAGTGCAAGTGATTTTTGGGAGAAATTGTTTCCCTGAAAGAGCGGATGTTTTCCGCTCTTTTGCATATACTGATTTTTATAGAATATAAGGAGAATGTAAACCATGAAGATCGCATTTTTCAGTACAAAACCATACGACAGGATCTGGTTTGAGCCGATGGGCAAAGAATACGGCTTCGAGATCCATTTTTACGAAGTGCCTTTCCACGAGGAGACCGTCTTGCTGGCAAAGGGCTATGACGCCGTCTGCATTTTTGTGAACGACTATGTCAATGAAACGATGATCGGGCAGCTCTACGATATGCACGTCAAGGCGATCCTGCTGCGCAGCGCCGGATTTAACCACGTCGATGTCAAAGCGGCGGAGGATAAGATCCAGGTGCTCCGAGTCCCCAGCTACTCGCCCGAAGCGGTTGCCGAGTTTGCCATGACCATGCTGATGACCGTAAACCGCTATACCCACAAGGCTTATAACCGCACCAGAGAATTTAACATGAGCTTAAACGGGCTGATGGGCGTCGATCTCTACCGAAAGACTGTCGGCGTGGTGGGTACGGGTAAGATCGGTCAGGCGATGATCCGCATCTGTAACGGTTTCGGCATGGAAATTTTGGCATACGATCCTTATCCGAACAAATCCCTCGATGTGGAATATGTATCCGTAGAGGAGCTGATGGCACGGTCGGATGTGATTTCGCTGCACTGTCCTCTGACTTCTGAAACAAAACATCTTATAAACGATGAAACGATTGAAAAAATGCGTGACGGCGTGTATCTGGTCAATACGTCCCGCGGCGGTCTGATCGACACCGACGCCCTGATAGACGGGCTGGTCGCTGGAAAGTTCGGCGGCGTAGGGCTGGATGTCTATGAGGAGGAAGAGGGGATTTTCTATGAGGATAAATCCAATGAGATCATGCGGGATGAAAATCTCGCAAGGCTGATGACTTTCCCTAACGTGCTGATCACTTCGCATATGGGATTCTTTACAAAGGAAGCCATGCAGGCGATCGCGAAAGTGACGCTGGAAAACGCTTATGCGCTGGAAAACGGACTGCCGCTTGTGAATAAGGTGGGGAGTGAGGCGGCGAAGTGATTGGCTTCGCCGTTATTCGGATTTGAGCGGGAGATCCAGTTTTTTCTTATCCCCCACGCTGATCTCCTGCCCGATCTGCACCTCGATCACTTGCAGCGGTGTGTCCGCGATGATCGTGTGTGGCGTCCCCGCTTTCATACCGATCACGTCCCCCGCGCGGACTTTCCGCTCTATGCCGTCAATGACGGCGCGCCCCTCGCCCTCGATCACGGTCCAGACTTCATCGCGTCTCTCATGACTGTGATAATTCATCCGATGACCGGCATTCAGAGTGACCTTGATGGTCATGCTGCTTTCCTCGATGTCGATGACGCGAAAGCTTCCCCAGGATTTCTCGGCAAACATGATCTGCTGGTCGATCGCGTCCACAAAGGGTTTGATATAGCTGGACTGCGCCTTGTCGGAGACCAGGATGCCCTCGGGGCTTGCCGAGACAACCGCATCCTTTAAGCCCATGCACAGTACGGGCACATCCAATTCATTCAGCACATGGACATTTTCGCAGGTCTCGTTCAGGATCGCCTTGCCGATGCTTTCGCTCTCCATCGCTTCCGTCAGCGTATTCCAGGTGCCCATATCTTTCCACATGCCGCCGAAACGCATGACTTCGATGTGCGGTTCCTGTTCCGCTACCGCATAATCAAAGCTGATCTTCTCAAGACTCTCGTACTTTCCGTAAAGGTCATGGTAATCTTGAAAGTCGATCAATTCATGCGCCCTTTTCAGCATATAGCCGAGGCGGAATGCAAATACGCCGCCGTTCCAGAGCGCGCCTTTTGCAAGATAAGCCTTTGCCGTCTCCTCGTCAGGCTTTTCCCTGAACATGGAAACACGGCTGAGTTCGTCTTTGTTCTCGGGGATGATGTAGCCGTATTTTGCGCTGGGATAAGTAGGTTCGATTCCCATGAGCACAAGGTTTGCCGCACCGTCCGTCGCGCGGTCGCCGAGTTTTTTCAGGGCGGCAAAATAATCCTGCTCCACATAAGGGTCCACGGGGCAGACCACCACGGATTCGGTTTCGGAAACGCCCTGTACATCATGCAGATAGGCGGCTGCCAGCGCGATTGCCGGAAAGGTGTCGCGCCTGCATGGTTCCACGGAAATGCCGACATCCGGTCCCAGTTGGTTATGGATCGCGGAAACCTGCGCTTTTGAGGTGGCGATTGTCACTGCGGCGTTCGGATCCTGACAGCGGATCTGCCTGTAGACACGCTGTACCATAGATTCAAAATCGCCCGAAGCCGTCCTAAATATCTTGATGAACTGCTTGGAACGCGTGTCGTTGGAAAGGGGCCACAGGCGTTTGCCGGAACCGCCGGATAGAAGAACAATATTCATAGTCAAAGTTTCCTTTTGCGTTTATTGTTTTGCGGGAAAGAATCTCGCGGCAATTCTCTGACCGCGGGATGCCGATCCAGCCGATCCTGCGACAATTATATTATATTCTCAGAAGCGAGTATTTTAAATCATTCAAGAAAGAATTGCGGAGCAATTCTTTGGTCGCAGGATGCCGATCCTGCGACAATTATATCATAAACTCAGAAGCGAAAGAAGAAAAACATTTCAGAAGAATGATAAGCGGGAACAAAAGTTCGATTTTGGTATGTACAAATCACGCGATTTTTGATATGATACATCTATGAAACCTAAAATCCGAAACAGTATCAAAATCTTCATAATTATGATGGCAGCGGTCGTACTTTCGGCGGCGGGCATCCCGAGCGCAGCGGCTTCCGACGTGCCGTCTGCGATCCATGCAGTTGCGGTCTCGCCGGAATCGGCGGAAGTTGCAAAGGGCGCGTCCTGCACTTTTACGGCTTCCGTGACGGGAGAGAATGACTATAGCAGCGAAGTGGTATGGAGCCTCAGCGGACAGACCAGCCAGAGCACATTTATCGACACGAAAGGCGTCCTGAACGTAGCGGCGGACGAGGGCGCGGAAAACATTGTGGTAAAGGCGGTATCCCGGCAGGACAGCGCCTATTCCGCGACGGCGCTCGCGGTCATTCGGAACGCGTCATACAAGGTCAATATCACGGTGAACGACGGAAACGGCGGCACAGCTACTGAAAGCAAGACTGTGAATGCCGGAGAGAGCATGACGATCAAGGCGACGCCGAAAGACGGCTGGCGTTTTGTGGAGTGGAGAGAAAATGACAAGAGTGTCGGAAATGATGCGGAAATGACACTGGAAAATATCACAGGAGATCGAAACCTGACGGCGGTTTTTGAGCAGGATACACCAAAGACCTACAAAGTCGCGGCTGCCGTGGCGACCGTCGGCGGAATCATTACGCCCACGGGAACAAGCCCTGTTCCGGCAGGATCCTGGATCGGTTATGCGATCACGCCGGACAGCGGATTCCGTGTCCGCATGGTGTATGTGGACGGAGCGGCAGTCGGCGCTGCCACCTCTTATAATTTTACGGATGTGCAGGGGGATCATACCATCTCGGCGGAGTTCGAACCGGATCCCGCGCAGGCGGCGCAAAATCAGGCGGCGCAGACCACGCAGACGCCCGGAAGCAGTACGGCGGATCACGACGATCCGGAGAAAGCGGGGAGCGATACCGCTGACAAAAAAGAGTCGGATCAAGCGGAACAGAAGCCGTCCGAAAAGACAGACGATCACGCTGAAAAAGAAAAGGAAAAAGCGGAAAAAGAAGCGGCTGCAAAAGCGGAGCGCGAAAAGATGGAAAAGGAGCGCATGGAAAAAGCGCAGGCGGATGCGGAAGCCGAGAGAACGGTGCGCATCGAGCAGGAAAAGGCAGCGCTTGCGCAGGAGAAAGCGGAACAGGCCGCCGCGCAGGAAGAGGCGGCGCAGAAACGGACGAAATGGATCATTTTCGGTATTGTGGCAGCAGTTGTGGCGTTGTGCGCAGCCGGTGTTTTTGTGGTGGTGAGGAGGTGATTTGATGGAATGTTTTAAGCTTCACAGCGAATACGCTCCCACCGGCGACCAGCCCGCCGCCATCGAAGCACTGGTAGAAGGTTTCAAAAAAGGCAACCAATTCCAGACGCTATTAGGCGTTACGGGCAGCGGTAAGACTTTTACGATGGCAAACATCATCCAGGCGTTGAACAAACCGACTTTGGTGATCGCGCACAATAAGACCCTCGCGGGACAGCTCTACGGCGAATTCAAGGAGTTTTTCCCTGAAAATGCGGTAGAGTATTTTGTGTCCTACTACGACTATTACCAGCCGGAAGCCTACATTCCCTCTTCCGACACCTATATCGCCAAAGATTCCGCCATCAATGACGAGATCGACAAGCTGCGTCTCTCCGCCACGGCTTCCCTGACGGAGCGGCGGGATGTGGTGGTGGTTGCCAGCGTTTCCTGCATTTACGGTCTGGGCAGTCCCGAAGAGTATGCGGGCATGAGCATGTCCCTGCGTCCGGGGATGACAAAGGACAGGGATGCGGTGATACGCGGCCTGATCGAGATGCAGTACAGCCGAAACGACATGGATCTGGACCGCTGCTGTTTTCGGGTGCGCGGCGATGTGCTGGAGATTTATCCGGCGCAGGGCGGCGACTATCTAATCCGTGTGGAATTTTTCGGAGATGAGATCGACAGGATCGCGGAGACGGATCCGCTGACGGGACAGGTGCACGCGACGCTGGAACATGTGATGATCTATCCGGCTTCCCATTATGTCGTGCCGCAGGAAAAGATTAACCGGGCATGCAAGGTGATCGAGGCGGAAATGGAAGAGCGGGTGAAATATTTTAAGAGCGAGGACAGGCTGTTAGAGGCGCAGCGCATCTCCGAGCGCACGAACTTTGACGTGGAGATGCTGCGGGAGACAGGGTTTTGCTCCGGCATCGAGAATTATTCGCGGCACTTAAACGGGATGGCAGAGGGAGAACCGCCCTTTACGCTGCTGGACTATTTTCAGGATGATTTTCTGATCATCATCGACGAATCGCATATGACGATCCCGCAGATACGCGGCATGTTCGCGGGGGACCGCTCCCGCAAGAATACGCTGGTGGACTACGGGTTCCGCCTGCCGTCGGCACTCGACAACAGACCGTTGTGCTTTGAGGAGTTTGAGAGTCATATCGACCAGATGCTCTTCGTTTCGGCGACGCCTTCCGACTATGAGGCGGCGCACGAGCTGTTTCGCACGGAGCAGATCATACGGCCGACGGGACTTCTCGATCCGGAGATTTCTGTGCGGCCCGTGGAAGGACAGATCGACGATCTGATCACGGAGGTCAATCGGGTGACGGCTGACGGCGGTAAAGTTTTGGTGACAACGCTCACAAAGCGCATGGCGGAAGACCTGACTTCCTATATGAATGACGTGGGGGTCCGTGTGAAATATCTGCACTCCGATATCGACACATTAGAGCGGGCTGAGATCATCCGCGATATGCGCCTTGACGTGTTCGATGTGCTGGTGGGCATCAACCTTTTGCGGGAGGGACTGGATATCCCGGAGATTCAACTGGTCGCGATCCTGGATGCGGATAAGGAAGGCTTTCTGCGCTCCGCTACTTCGCTGATTCAGACGGTCGGTCGGGCAGCCCGAAACGCCAAAGGGCGGGTCATCATGTATGCGGATGATATGACGGATTCCATGAAAACGGCGATCACGGAGACAAACCGCCGCCGGGAGATCCAGCAGGCATATAATGAGGAGCACGGCATCACGCCGCAGACGATCCAAAAGGCGGTGCGCGATCTGATCAGCATCTCAAAGACGATCGCAAAGGAGGAGCAGCGTTTCGAGAAAGATCCGGAATCCATGAGCAGGGAGGAACTGGAAAAGCTGGTCAGGGAAGTGGAGAAGCAGATGAAGCGCGCGGCGGCGGACTTGAATTTCGAGGCGGCGGCAGAGCTGCGTGACCGGATGGTGGAACTGAAAATTCGGATCAGGGATTTCGATAAATAACGGACAGATAATGTAAGTGATCTGTGACCCTTCGCAAAACTCGGGCAGTTCCTGCCCTCAGACAGTTGCTCAGGGATCAGCAGATGCACTTACATCATCTGTCCTATCTATACATCTATTAGGCGTTTGCGAAATGCCAGAAAATACTGTAATAATTGTGCAAATAGGATAACCATAAGCAGACCCTTGCAGAGCGTCAGCGCTTAACGAGGTATGGAGTTACATAGTAACTCCCGAGTTTAGCGTCTGTTACGCTCGGAATGGAGCGAAAGCGAGTCTGCGTTGGTTATGCTATTTGTACAATTTCAATAATGATGAAAGCGTTTCGCAATCGCCTATATACATCTATACAAGAGAAGGAGTAGATATGTTATGTCAGACACGATAAAGATACGCCCGAAAGAATATATTAAGATCCGCGGCGCGAAAGAACATAATTTGAAAGGGATCGACGTTGACATTCCGCGGAATGAGTTTGTGGTGCTTACGGGGCTTTCGGGTTCGGGAAAGTCTTCGCTGGCTTTCGACACGATCTACGCGGAGGGGCAGCGGCGCTATATGGAATCGCTCTCTTCCTATGCCAGAATGTTTTTAGGGCAGATGGAGAAGCCGGATGTGGAGCGGATCGAGGGGCTTTCTCCGGCGATATCCATTGATCAGAAATCGACGAACAGAAACCCGCGTTCCACGGTGGGGACGGTGACGGAGATCTACGATTATTTCCGCCTGCTCTATGCGCGTATCGGTATTCCCCATTGTCCGAATTGCGGCAGGGAGATCCGGCGGCAGACAGTGGATGAGATCGTGGATCAGGTGATGGCGCTGCCGGAGGGCACGAAGCTCCAGCTGCTCGCGCCGGTGGTGCGGGGCAGAAAGGGCGAACATGCAAAAATCTTTGAGCGGGCGCGCCGCAGCGGCTATGTGCGTGTGCGGGTGGACGGCAATCTCTACGATCTGACGGAGGAGGCTGAGGATTTTAAGCTTGAGAAAAATATCAAGCATAATATCGAGATCGTGGTAGACCGCCTTGTGGTAAAAGGAGGGATCGAGCGGCGGCTTGCGGATTCCGTGGAGAATGTGTTTGCACTGTCCGAGGGGCTGATGATTCTGGATATCATCGGCGGCGAGCCGATACAGTTTTCCCAGAGTTTTGCCTGCCCTGACTGTGGGATCAGCATCAGCGAGATCGAGCCGAGAAGTTTTTCCTTTAACAACCCGTTCGGCGCATGTCCGATCTGTTTCGGTCTCGGCTACAAGATGGAGTTCGACGTTGATCTGATGATACCTGACAGGTGTGTCAGTTTGGAGGACGGCGCGATCACGGTTCTGGGCTGGCAGTCCAGCGGGGACAAAGGCAGTTTTACCAACGCGGTCCTGCAGGCTCTTGCTAAGGAATTTCGGTTCAGTTTGAAGACGCCTTTCGGGGAACTGCCGGAAGAGGTGCAGGACATTATCATCAACGGCACAGACAAAAAAGTGGACGTCTATTATGAGGGGCAGCGCGGAAAGGGCGTTTATCCGATCACCTTTGAGGGGTTGATCAAAAATGTGGAGCGGCGTTATCGGGAGACCAATTCCGATTGGAGCAAGCAGGAGTACGAGACGTTTATGCGCATCACGCCCTGCAAGGAATGTAAGGGAATGCGCCTGAAAAAGGAGTCCCTTGCGGTGACGGTGTGCGATAAAAATATATATGAAATCACGTCTTTTTCTATCGCGAAATTACATGAGTTTATCGGGGATATGAAACTTACGCCCCAGCAGGAATTGATCGGAAAGCGCGTCTTAAAGGAGATTCGGGCGCGGGTCGGCTTTTTGATGGAAGTGGGGCTGGAATACCTCTCTCTTTCGCGTGCAACGGGTTCGCTCTCGGGCGGCGAGGCGCAGCGTATCCGTCTGGCGACCCAGATCGGATCGGGGCTTGTCGGGGTCTGCTATATTTTGGACGAACCGAGCATCGGCTTGCATCAGCGGGATAACGATAAGCTGATCGCCGCGCTGAAAAGTTTAAAAGATATGGGCAATACGCTGATCGTGGTGGAGCACGACGAAGATACCATGCTGGCGGCGGATCATATCGTGGATATCGGCCCGGGCGCCGGCGCAAACGGCGGCGAAGTGGTGGCGCAGGGCACGGCGGAGGAGATCATGCAGGTCCCGGAATCCGTGACGGGGCAGTATCTTTCGGGCAAGTTAAAGATTCCCGTGCCGAAGACGCGCAGAAAGCCGACCGGGTGGCTTACCGTAAAAGGCGCGGAAGAAAATAACCTGAAAAAGATCGACGTAAAGTTCCCGACAGGCGTATTTACCTGTGTGACGGGCGTTTCCGGATCGGGCAAGAGTTCTCTGGTAAATGAGATCCTGTATAAGCATCTGGCAAGGGACTTGAACCGTGCGCGTACCATTCCCGGCAGGCATAAGGGGATCGAGGGCATCAAGCAGCTTGACAAAGTCATCAATATCGACCAGTCCCCCATCGGCAGGACGCCGCGCTCGAATCCCGCCACCTATACGGGTGTTTTTGATCAGATCCGCGATCTGTTTGCCTCCACACAGGACGCGAAAGCCAGAGGCTATAAAAAAGGACGGTTCAGCTTTAACGTGAAGGGCGGCCGCTGCGAAGCCTGCTGCGGCGACGGCATTTTGAAAATAGAAATGCACTTTCTGCCGGACGTCTATGTCCCCTGCGAAGTCTGCGGCGGCAAGCGTTATAACCGGGAGACATTGGAAGTAAAATATAAAGGAAAGAATATCTTTGACGTGCTCGATATGACGGTGGAGGAGGCGGTGCCTTTCTTTGAGAATCTGCCGTCCATCCGCAGAAAGATCGAGACCTTGAATGATGTGGGACTTTCCTATGTAAAACTGGGACAGCCCTCCACTACGCTTTCGGGCGGCGAGGCGCAGCGCATCAAACTGGCGACGGAGCTTTCCCGGCGCAGTACCGGAAAGACCATCTACATTCTGGACGAGCCGACCACGGGTCTGCATTTTGCAGATGTGCACAAGCTGGTGGACATTCTGCATAAACTGGCAGAGGGCGGCAATACGGTGATCGTCATCGAACACAACCTCGATGTAATCAAGACCGCCGATTATATCATTGACATGGGACCCGAGGGCGGCGACGGCGGCGGGACTGTGATTGCCGAGGGGACGCCGGAGCAGATCGCACGGAATAAGAAGTCGTATACGGGAGTTTATGTGAAGAAAATGTTAGAGAGATGATGAGAGTTTCTATGTCGTGAGATGACGCGACTGACATAATCAACGCAGACGCGCTTGCGCTCCATTCCGGGCATAGCGGTACTAGGCTCGGGAAGCTGCCGTGCAACTTTGGTTGCACAGCAACTCCGTACCTCGCCAAGTACCGATGCCCTACGAGGGTCTGCTTATGATTATGTCAGTCGTGTCATCGTTTACGGTATAGAAAATTGTAAGGTAGATACCATGAATTTGTATCGACCGGAAATCTGCTCATTGATTATAGCATCCGATATCTTGCGAGACAGGACAGAATCTCCTGCCTGCGCACATAAGCCGCAGGTCCGGCGCCGTAGTTCTTGGGGGTAAGGGAGAGGATGCCGTCCCGCTCTATTTTTTCGGAGGCTTCCCGGGCGAGTTCGGGCAGGGTCTTTTTGGCATCGGCTAACCGTTCTAAAATATACTGCGAAACGTATGCGAGGGCGGCAGTCTGGCTCTCGCCGACGATCTGTTCCAGATAGCGCAGGTCGATCTCGTTCTTGTCCAGGCTGATCGTATCCCAGCCGTGCACCCGCGTTTTCTCGATTCTTTGAGAGCGGACTTTCTTTTTCAGCCACGCGGTCTCTTTCACCGTTTCTTCCGTGAGGGGTGCGGCGAGCTCTTTTGCCCGTGCGGTCACATCTTTCGCCTCATAGCAGTCCATCTGCAAGACCGTGTCCGCCACGGACAGGTAATCGCCGGAACTTCCCGCTACCAATATCGTAGAAACGCCCAGATCCTGATAGAGGCTTCTGATCTTGCGGATAAAGGGGGTGATCGGCTCCTTTTCATCGGAGACGAGCTGCGCCATCCGTCCGTCGCGCACCATGAAATTCGTGGCGGAAGTGTCCTCGTCGATCAGGAGAGTCGTGCTGCCGATCGCAAGCGCTTCCACGGTATTGGCGGCCTGTGAGGTGCTGCCGCTGGCGTTTTCCGTCTGGAAACGCGTGGTGTCGGACTTCATGGGAAGATTGTTGATAAAGAGGGAAATATCCGTCTCGTGGATGCAGCGGTGCTCTTCCGCCCGCAGCTTGAAAGCGGTCTCGTCGGTGATGACGAGTTCCCTGCCATCTCCCGCGATGTGGTTGTAGACGCCGCGTTCCAGCGCTTTTAAGAGCGTAGACTTTCCGTGGAAACCGCCCCCTGCGATGATCGTGATGCCGCGCCTGATCCCCATGCCGCGCACTTTGCCGCGGTGGGGCAGCGTCAGGGTGACAGCGAGGGAGTCCGGGCTTTTGAACACCACAGCGTCTTTTAGGGGGCGCTGGGAGACGCCGCTCTCCCGGGGCAGGATCGAGCCGTCCGCCACGAAGGCGACAAGCCCCTGCTCTGCAAGGCTTTCGCGGATAAACTGCTGGTCGTCCGCAAGGGACACGACTTTATCTAATGATTGTTTCATGGAAGGATTCATGTGAAAGGACTTTTCGCAAAGTTCGGGCAAAACTTTAAAAAGGATCTGCGAAAGTTCGCCCGCTGCGATCGTTCTGCCGAAAGCGGGAAAGCCCACTTCGATGCGGGCTGTGACCGCGTCCTTCGTAAGGTGCATGGCGGTTGTCTCCAGAATTTCCTGACTGGTCCGGCAGGCTGTCACCAGACCGCTCTTGCCGGAGCCTTTGGCTGCCCTGCCGTCCCCTGCGCGCAGATTTCGGTGCAGGCTGCGCAAAAGATGATCCTCTACGGCGATCCGCCGATGCCTGTTTTCGAAGTAAGCGGCGGGAATGTTGCCCTGATTTCGATAGACGATCCGCACCCGCGAGGGCGTGGCGAACGGATCCCCCTGCACATGGTCGATGCAGAGGCGGTATGCGCCGAAATCGTATTCGCCCTCCAGCACCTTGTACGCCTTGTAGCCCTTGTGGTCGATATCGCGGAGGAGTCTTTGCAGTTCTGCCTGTGTTTTCATGATCTGTCATCCTTTCTGCAACTTTTCATAATGTTGTTATATTGCGCCCAAGACTCTGGCGACAAATGATAAATATAGTATATTCGCACGATATCATCCCTGCAAGAATAATTTTGATGAAATTTGTCTGCCCTGTTAAGATTTTTCAAGCTCTCTCCGATAACTATATCAGATAAGGCATGGAAGCCGAAAACCGGACGGAAGGAACCGTTCTGTTTTTGGCGTTTTTTAGTTGTAGAACAAAAAAATTGAAAAAAATCACAAAAACCTTTGAAAAACCTCTGGGATAAGGGTATAATGATAATGCTATACTCTCAGGAAGGGGAAAGGTCATGCAGTTTACAGACATTGGAATAGATCTTGGCACAGCCAGTATTCTGGTATATATCCGCGGCAAGGGCGTTGTACTCAAGGAGCCGTCCGTGGTCGCTTTCGACAGAGACACGAATAAGATCAAGGCGATCGGTGAGGACGCGCGCCTCATGCTCGGCAGGACGCCGGGCAATATCGTGGCGGTAAGACCGTTGCGTCAGGGCGTTATCTCCGACTATCAGGTGACGGAGAAGATGATGAAATACTTCATCCAGAAAGCCCTCGGAAAGAAAAGTTTCCGCAAGCCCCGCATTGCGGTGTGCGTACCGAGCGGCGTCACCGAGGTAGAGAAAAAGGCTGTTGAGGACGCGACGTATCAGGCGGGCGCGCGGGAAGTCTCCATCATCGAGGAGCCTATCGCGGCGGCAATCGGTGCGGGCATTGATATCTCGAAGCCCTGCGGCAATATGATCGTGGATATCGGCGGCGGTACATCCGACATTGCCGTGATTTCTTTAGGCGGCACGGTCGTCAGCGCTTCGATCAAGATCGCGGGCGACGACTTTGACGAAGCGATCGTGCGTTATATGCGTAAAAAACATAATCTGCTGATCGGTGAACGGACGGCAGAGGATTTGAAGATAAAGATCGGTTCCGCTTTCAGGAGAGCCGAAGTGGACTACATGGACGTCAGGGGACGTAATCTGGTGACGGGACTTCCCAGAACCGTGAAAGTTTCCTCGGAGGAGACGGAGGAAGCGCTTCACGAGACCACGGTGCAGATCGTGGAGACGATCCACAGCGTGTTGGAAAAGACTCCGCCCGAGCTTGCGGCGGATATCGCGGACAGAGGCATCGTCCTGACGGGCGGCGGAAGCTTACTTCGCGGGCTGGAAGATCTGATCGCGGCAAAGACCGGAATCAACACCATGACGGCGGAGGATCCCATGACTGCGGTTGCGATCGGGACCGGGAAGTATGTGGAGTTTTTAGCGGGCTATAGGGAGGATTAGTATGCTGAAAGGACTGTACACCGCGTATACGGGCATGTTGAATGAGCAGCATCGGATGGATGTTCTGACGAACAATCTGGCGAATGCGACGACGAACGGTTTTAAGAAAGAAGGAACCACGAGTCAGGCGTTCGATACGGTGCTTGCCTACAAGATCAAGGATCTGTCGGAGCCGGGCAATCTGCCGCGGCCGATGGCGACAAACCGGGCAATCGATCAGGATGAGGTCAACAATCCGTATAACGAGGATTATCTGGAAAGAAGAGTCCGTAAGACGGGTTTGAATCTTGGCGTCAAGATCGGAGAGAATTATGTGGATTATTCCGAGGGTCCCATCAAGGAGACGGGAAACGAGCTGGATCTGGCGCTGACCGACAGAGGCTTTTTTGCGATCGAGTATACCAATAAGCTGGGTGAGAGAACCACCATGTACACGAGGGACGGTAATTTCACGATGGATCGCCAGGGCTTTCTGAAAACGCAGGACGGCGACTATGTGCTGGATGATTCCGATGCGAGGATCCAGCTTGATCCCGCGCTTCCCGTGAGCATTAACCGTACCGGAGACATTGTGCAGGACGGCGCGGTCGTTGCAACGATCAATGTGGTGGACTTTGAAGATTACAATTATCTCGAGCGTTTCGGCGAGAATTATTTCATGACGATCGACGGCGCGCAGCGCATCGAGAAAGATGATATGGAGACCGATACGCAGGTTCACGCGGGATACTTGGAAATGGCAAATATTTCGGTAGTGACCGAGATGGTCAATATGATCACCCTGCAAAGGCAGTATGAAAGCAACCAGAAAGTGATCACCACCTACGACGATACGCTGGAGCAGGCGGTGAGCCAGAACGGTAGACTGAGTTAATTTTCGGGGCGGAACAACAGCCTGTTAAGACAGAATAAATAAGGATCAAGAGAACAGATCAGGAGGAAACTATCATGGTAAGAAGCCTGTGGTCGGGCGCAACCGGCATGAATGCACAGCAGACAAATGTAGATACGATAGCAAATAACCTTGCTAACGTCAATTCCGTGGGTTATAAGGCGCAGGTGGCGCAGTTTAAGTCGCTTCTGTACCAGAATTTACAATCGGTGACGACCACGGCAAACGGCGATCCGAAGCCGACCACTTCTCAGGTGGGACTTGGCGTGCGCACCGCTTCCATCAACCAGATCTTCCGGCAGGGGAGTCTTCTGGATGCGGATTCCGATACGGCGTTCGCGATCGAGGGAGAGGGTTTCTTCGCTCTGCGCGGCGATGACAATCAAATCTACTATACGAGAAACGGTGACTTTACCTGGGCGCTCAGTGCAAACGGCGGTATGGCGCTGACCAATTCGGACGGTCTTCCGGTGCTGGATCTGACGGGACGCGCGATCGTACTGCCCCGTACCTACATAGCGAGCAACCTTTCCATTACGGAGGACGGGCAGATCTGCTATCCTGACGAGTTGAACAATCCTCAGCCCATCGGTGTCGGCATCGGCACATTCCAGTTCAGCAATCCCGGCGGTCTGCGGAGAGTGGGCGACACCCTCTTTGAAGTGACGGACGCGAGCGGCCCTGCCATCAATGAGGACACGAACGACGACGTGGACAAGAGCCGCATCATCCAGGGCTATCTGGAGGGCTCCAACGTACAGGTGGCAAACGAGATGGTAAACCTGATCGTGGCGCAGCGCGCTTACGAGATGAATTCCAAATCCATCACGACCTCCGATTCGATGCTTGAGGTAGCTAATAATTTAAAGAGATAAATGAATGATGTGCAAATAGTATAATCAACGCAGACGCGCTTGCGCTCCATTCCAAGCGTAGCGCCGAGCCTGCGAAGCAGTGCTCGAGTGGTTAATTCCGTAGGAATTTACCACATTTACAAGGGTCTGCTTATGATTATACGATTTGCACAAACATAGATATCATAAATAATAAGGAGTATCCTGATGAACGACTTGACAAATTTAGCAGCCTACACGGACTACATGACCGACACGAACCGCGTCGCAACGGAACAGCTGCAAAAGAATCTACAGAATGCGGACCGCGCGGCGAAGCAGAAAGAGGACGACGCCCTCTTTGACGCCTGCAAGCAGTTTGAGGCGTATCTCTGGGAGCAGGTCTACAAGGAAATGCAGAAGACTGTCGATATTTTCAGCGACGAGGAGGACGGCTACGCTTCTCAGATGGTGGATTATTTCAAGGATTCCGTGATCCAGCAGATCTCCGAGCAGACGGCGACGCAGGGTTCCAATTCCCTTGCGCAAATGCTCTACGAGCAGGCGAAGATCAATTACGGATTATAAAAATCGTCGCAATTTCCTATTACATGATCATATTCTCATAAGCGGCATCTGCGCTTCGTCAGAGGTTCTATGGACACGATTAAGGGTTACATCGAGCATATCATTTTCCGTAATAAAGAAAACGGCTACACGGTCTTAAATCTACTCACGCAGGAAGAATCCCTCACCTGCGTGGGCTTTTTTCGTACGATGGATCAGGGCGAGACCATTGAGGCGGAAGGGGAATATACCACGCATCAGGTATACGGCAGACAGTTCAAAATAGAACGCTACAACATCATTCCGCCCAGCGATGCGCAGAGCGTGGAACGCTACCTTTCCTCCGGTGCGGTCAAGGGCGTGGGCGAGGCGCTTGCAAGGCGGATCGTCAAGGCTTTCGGGGAAGATACCTACCGCATCATCGAGGAGGAGCCGGAACGGCTTGCGGAGGTGAAAGGCATCAGCCTGAAAAAAGCCAGGGAGATCGCAGCATCCCTCTATGAAAAGCGCGACGCCAGAGATGCCCTCACCTTTTTGCAGGGATATGGCATCGGCAATACGCTTGCGCTTCGCATTTATGAGACCTACGGCATGGGGCTTTACGGCGTCATGCGGGAAAATCCCTACCGCCTGGCGGAGGATGTCTCGGGTATCGGCTTTCGCATTGCGGATGAGATCGCGGCGAAGATCGGCATCCACACAGACTCGGACTACCGGATCCGGTGCGGTCTTCTCTATACCTTGCAGCAGGCTGGCGGCGAGGGGCACTGTTATCTGCCTGCGGAAAAGCTGCTCGCCCGCGCGGAGGAGCTTTTGGGCGTGGAAGCCGCGCTGATGGAGCCGCAGCTGGCAAACCTCGCTATGGACAAGAAGCTTGTGATCAAGTCTGCCTCCGCGTCCGAGCGCAGGGTCTACGCTTCCAATTTCTACTATGCGGAGCTGGCTTGTGCGAAGATGCTGCACGATTTGAATGTCAAAGAAGAACTTCTGCCTGCCGAGGAAGAAGCGCTTTTTGCAAAGATCGCTCTTCTGGAGCAGGATCTTTCGATCGAACTGGACGATCTACAGAGACATTCTGTGCTGGAAAGTATTCGAAACGGCGTATTTATCCTGTCGGGCGGTCCCGGAACGGGCAAAACGACTACCATCAACGCGATCATCCGCTATTTTCTTTCACAGGGCATGGATATTCTGCTGGCTGCTCCGACGGGCAGGGCGGCGAAACGCATGACGGAGGCTACGGGCTACGAGGCGCGCACTGTCCACAGACTGCTGGAACTTTCCGGCGCGGCAGCGCTTGAGGGAAAATCGGCGCGTTTTGAGCGCAATGAGGAAAATCCGCTGGAGGCGGACGTAATCATCGTAGACGAGATGTCTATGGTGGATATCTTTCTCTTTCAATCCCTGTTAAAGGCTGTTCCCGTGGGCACGCGCCTGATCCTGGTGGGCGATGTGAACCAGCTCCCCTCAGTGGGACCGGGGCAGGTTTTACATGACCTGATCGAGAGCGGCGCCTTTGAGACGGTGGTGTTAAAAAAGATCTTCCGGCAGGCGCAGGAAAGCGACATTGTGCTGAATGCCCACCGCATCTACGCGGGGGAGGAACTTGTGCTTGACAATAAGAGCCGCGACTTTTTCTTTTTGGAAAGAAATGACACGGATGTCATTTATAAGCATATGTTACAGTTGATCCTGGAAAAGCTTCCGCGCTATGTGGATGCGACGCCCTTTGACATTCAGGTGCTCACACCTATGCGCAAGGGAAAGCTGGGGGTCGAGACCTTAAACGGCATCCTGCAGCGATACTTAAATCCGCCCGACCCGTCGAAGCGGGAATGTCAGGCGGGCGACATGCTGCTTCGCGAGGGCGATAAGGTCATGCAGATCAAAAACAATTATCAGCTTGCGTGGGAAGTGGTCAGCCGCTACAACATTCCTATTGACAGCGGTATGGGTATCTTTAACGGCGATATCGGGTTTATCCGCACGATCGACGAGTACGCCCGCGAGGTGGTCGTGGAGTTCGACGAGCACCGCCGCGTGACCTACCCTTACGCGGGGCTGGACGAACTGGAACTTGCCTACGCCGTCACCATCCACAAGTCGCAGGGCAGCGAGTACCCCGCGGTCGTTATGCCGCTTCTTTCCGGTCCGCATATGCTCTTTAACAGAAATCTTCTCTACACCGGCGTCACGCGCGCAAAATCCTGCGTCACCATTCTCGGGAGCCGTGTCACCATCTCCGCCATGATCGCGAACAACCGCGAAAACAGGCGCTATACCGGCTTTCTCGACCAACTTCGGTCTATATAGTCAAAGAAAGGAATCTTCTATGAAATCACATCTTAGAGCAGTTGCAGAGTCCGCTCTCACCCTCTTCTATCCCCGCCGCTGTCCTGTCTGCGACGAACCCGTAAAACCGTGGAATGCCCTGATCTGCAAGGGCTGCGCACATCTTCCCGTCTACACCGAGCCGCCTTTCTGCATGAAATGCGGCAAGCACTTGAGCAGCGGTGAAAAGGAATACTGCAAAGACTGCGCCCGGCATTCCCACTTGTTTGACAGGGGACGCGCCCTCTTTGACTATAAGAGCGTATCGGCTTCCCTCGCTCGCTTTAAATACGCGGGGAGGCGGGAGTACGCTGCTTTCTACGCCTCCTGCATGGCGGCACATCTCGGCGGTTTTATCCGGGACTGCGGGGCGCAGGCGCTCGTGCCTGTCCCTCTTCACAAAAGCAGGCAGCGCCGCAGAGGATACAACCAGGCGGAGGCGCTTGCACGGGAGCTTTCCGCGCTGACAGGCATTCCGGTAATGGCGGATTGGATCGTCCGCATCGAAAAAACAGCCCCGATGAAAGATTTATCTGCGCGGGAGAGAGAAAATAATCTGAAAAGGGCTTTCAAAATCCGTAAAAATGATGTAAAATTAAGTACAGTCATTATAATCGACGACATCTATACGACGGGCAGCACCGTGGACGCCGTGAGTCGCGAGCTGAAAAAAGTGGGTGTGCAGCGCATTTATTTCTTGACCCTTGCCATTGGAAAGGGCGCTTGAGAAATCAGCCTAAGGAGGATGAGCTATGAATGTAAGGAATTGTAGGAAGTGCAATAATCTGTTTAACTATGTCTCCGGACCGCCGATCTGCCCTGCGTGCAGGGAAAAGCTGGAAGAAAAGTTCCAGGAAGTAAAGAAATACATTCAGGATAACGGTCATGCGTCGATCCCTCAGGTCTCGGAAGCATGCGACGTTTCCACGAACCAGATCCATCAGTGGCTTCGGGAGGAGCGGCTTGAGCTTTCGGCGGATTCCGGCATCACGCTCACCTGTGAGAACTGCGGCGCGACTATTTTGACGGGACGCTTCTGCAACAAATGTAAGAACAGCATGGCGAATGAGCTGGGTGCGAGCATCAAAAAGCCCGAGGCGCCCAAGCCCGCACCGAAAAAGGACACAAAGGAAAACCCGAAGATGCGCTTTTTGGGGTAATTCTGCGTTGTCTTTGATTGATTGGAGTTATGATCTATGTTAAATGAAGAGCGAGTTGTTCTGATGACCAAAATGGCTTCCTATGAAGCGAACGAAGGGAAAAAGAACCTGAATATAGGAAGCTATTTTCGGAACGACTATATAGGCTGGCAGGTGCTGAAATCCATTATAAGTGCATCCATCGCATTTGTAGTGGTTTTTGCTATGTACATTTTTTATGATTTTGAGATCTTTATGACAGATATCTACAAGATGGATCTTCTGGAGTTTGCAAAGAATGTTCTGTTTCAGTATCTTGCCACCATCGGCATCTATGCCGTGATCGCGTATGCGGTCTATACGGTCAGATACAGCAGGGCGAAAAAGAGCCTGCGGACTTATTATATGAATCTGCACAGGCTTTCCGCCATGTACAGGAACGAGAACAACTGACAAAGGACAGATTTCGTATGACGACTTTACTGCTTATCAAACAGACGCTGCTGACGATCTATGGCAGATACGAGGTGTATATCACACCCCTTTTGAAATTTATACTGGCGTTTATCACGCTTATTCTGATCAATTCCAGACTCGGCTATATGGAGGGGCTGGATCGGATCACGCTGGTACTGATCGTGGCGCTCATGTGCTCGTTTATGCCGATGAATTTCATCGTGCTGGTGGGGGCGGTCTTTACGATCCTGCACCTCTACGCATTCAGTATGGAGTGCGCGGCGGTGGTCGGGGCTGGATTTCTCCTGCTCTTTTTGCTGTATCTGCGGTTTTCTCCGAAAGACACGGTGGTGGTCGTGCTTCTGCCGATCTGCTTCCTTCTGCGGATCCCGTATGTGATCCCCATTTCTATGGGGCTGGTCGGCGGACCGACTTCGGCGGTCTCCGTTGCCTGCGGCGTGATCGTCTATTATATGCTCCACTATGTGACGCAGAACGAAAGCATTCTCGCGGGTATGGCGGACGAGGAGACTGCCGCCAAGTTTAAGTTTATCATTGACGGTCTCCTGAAAAATAAGGAGATGGTGGTCGTCATTGCGGCTTTTGCCTTTACGGTGATCGTCGTCTATCTTCTGCGCCGTCTGAGCATCGACTATGCCTGGACGATCGCTATGATCGCAGGCGCGGTGGTCAATATCATGGTGCTCCTCGTGGGCGACCTGATCTTTGATACGAATCAGTCCCTTTTGGGGATTCTTTTGGGGACGGTCATATCCGCGCTCCTTGTGCTGGTGTTACAGTTTTTTGTGTTTTATGTCGATTACAGTCGAACGGAAAAAGTTCAATTTGAGGATGATGAATACTATTATTATGTGAAGGCTGTGCCTAAGGTCACAGTGACCAGATCGGAAAAGAAAGTGAAGCAGATCAATTCCAAGAGGCGGTGATGTGAGATGGAACAACTGAATAGCTGGATCGGCGTCTATCTCGCAAGGCTGCATATGCCCACGATCCACTGGAATGACGTCGCTGAGATCGCCATCCTGACGTTCCTGATGTATCACATTCTGGTGTGGATCAAGAATACGCGGGCATGGGCGCTCTTAAAGGGCGTGATCATGATCCTGATCTTCATCGTCATTGCGGCTTTCTGCAAGATGAATACGATCCTCTGGATCGTGCCGAATCTTTTCAGCATTGCGGCGACCGCTTTTGTCGTCGTGTTGCAGCCGGAGCTGCGATCCGCGCTGGAAGAACTTGGACGCAAAAATTTTCTCACTACCTTTCTGGATTCCAACAAACGGGAAGACGGGCGTTTTTCTGACCGCACCATCGGTGAGATCGTGAAAGCGTCTTTTGAGATGGGCAAAGTCAAGACGGGCGCGCTCATTGTGATCGAACATGAGCAGTCCCTCAAAGAATACGAGAGAACGGGTATTGACGTGGACGGCATCATTTCCAGCCAGCTTCTGATCAATATCTTTGAGCATAATACGCCGCTCCACGACGGTGCGGTGATCGTGCGCGGCAACCGCATTGTGTCCGCGACCTGTTATCTGCCGCTGTCCGACAATATGGCGCTGAGTAAGGATCTTGGCACCAGACACAGGGCGGGCGTCGGCATCTCCGAAGTGACGGATTCCCTGACCGTGATCGTCTCCGAGGAGACGGGCAAGATCAGCGTGGCTTACGGCGGCGAGCTGGAGAGAAATCTTGACGCGGCGAGACTGCGCGAGCGGCTCCAGGAGATTCAGGATAAGCCTATGGAGGAGAAAAAGCGCAAACTCTTTAAGGGCAAGACCGCCGGAAAGGCAGGGATTCGCTATGAAAAATAAGCTGACGAAAAATCTGGGCTTAAAGATCGCTTCTTTCCTCTGCGCAGCCGTACTCTGGCTGTTGGTGACCAACATCAACGATCCCGTTGTCACTTACCGCGTGGCGGATGTTCCCGTCACCATCAAGAATGCAAACCTGATCACGGACAGAGGACAGGTGTACGAGGTGCTCGACGGCACGGATACGGTGGATGTGGTAACGGTGTCAGCGCCCCGTTCCATCATTGATTCGCTGGATAAGAGCAATATCGTGGCGGAAGCCGACGTAAACGACCTGACCAGCGTGGACACGGTCGCCATCAAATTTTCCACGAATAAATATAACGACAAACTGGACAGCATCCGCGGCAATATCGACAGCGTAAAACTGAGCATCGAGGAGAAGCAGACCCGCTCTCTTCCCCTGCGCTCCGTTACGACGGGCGATGTGCGGGAGGGTTATATGGTGGGCGATGTGACCACGGAGCAGAACCTGATCCGCATAGCGGGTCCTAAGTCTGTGATCTCCCGCGTGACCAAAGCGCAGGCGGAGGTGGATGTGTCCGGCTTTACGAGCACGATCTCCACGGATTCCAATATCCGCCTTTACGACGAGGAGGGTGAGGAGATCGCAGCGGACAATATTGAAAAGAGCATTTCCAGGGTGCGTGTCAGCGTGGATATCCTGGAACTGAAAGAGATTCCTCTTACCTGTAAGGTCACGGGCAGACCGGCGGAGGGTTACGGCTTTACGGGCGAAGTATCCTTTACCAGGTCGAGCGTCACCGTGGCGGCGCGGTCAAATTATCTGGCGAGACTGGATGCGATCGAGATCCCGGAGGGCGTTCTGGATGTGACCGACGCGGAGGGGGATGTGACGGCGCTGGTGGATATCAATGATTATCTTCCCACGAACGTGATTCTTGCGGAGGAAAACTTTGAGGGCAGGATCAATGTCGTGGCAAGGGTGGAGGCGGAGCAGACGCGTACGCTGCGCATCCCTGTCGGCAGCATTCTTTTTGAGGGGCTTCCCGACGGATATGACGCCGTTATCACTGAGCCTGCCAACGAGTGCAGCGTGACCTTTGCCGGTCTGGCGGCGGTTTTGGAGACGATGACGGCAGAAGATATCACGGCGGTGATCGACTTGAATGCGTGGATGGAGTCCGAAGAAATGGAAGAATTTTCCGAGGGCAGTTATTGGATGCCTGTGAACGCGTCGGCGGAGAATGTCAGACAGAGCAATACGACGGAAGTGCGCGTGCATCTCATTTTGGAAGAAGATATATAAGTTATCGGTATTTCGTTTATAAAGAGAGAAAGGATTCTAAAACTATGGCTAGATTATTCGGTACGGACGGCGTGCGCGGCGTTGCGAATGAGGAGTTATCGCCCCTTCTGGCAATGCAGCTGGGGCAGGCGGGCGCTTATATCCTCACGCGGGAAAATGCGCATAAACCCACGATCATGGTAGGGTGCGATACGAGAATCTCGGGCGATATGCTGGCAAACGCGCTGATGGCGGGCGTGTGTTCCGTGGGCGCGAACGCGGTCTATGTGGGCGTGGTGCCGACGCCTGCCGTGGCTTATCTGACCAGAAAATATAAGGTGGATGCGGGCGTGGTGATCTCCGCTTCCCACAATACCGTGGAGTTTAACGGCATCAAATTTTTCGACGGCAACGGCTACAAACTGCCGGATTCTCTGGAGGACGAGATCGAGGAACTGATCAGGAGCGATATGCGCGGCGTCAAATTTCCCACCGGGGCGAGCGTCGGTAAGATCAAGTACCGCACGGACGCCAGAGAGGAGTACATCAATCACGCCATGAAAGCGGTGAACGTCGATCTGACCGGCATGAAGATCGTCTTAGACTGCGCGGAGGGCGCGTCCTTTTACACTTCCGTGGAGACCATGAAAGAGCTGGGCGCGGAGGTTGTTGCCATCCACAATAATCCGGACGGCACGAACATCAACGCGAACTGCGGATCCACCCACATGGCGGAGCTGCAGGCGAGAGTCGTTTATGAAAAGGCGCAGCTCGGCCTTGCCTTTGACGGGGATGCGGACAGACTGCTCGCGGTGGATGAACAGGGGCACATCGTCAACGGCGATCAGATCATGGCGATCGTCGGCACCCACATGAAAGCGCAGGGGAAGTTAAATCACGACACCATTGTCGCCACCGTCATGAGCAATCTCGGCTTTTTCCTGATGGGCGAAAGAAACGGCATCAAGATCGAGCAGACCAAAGTTGGAGACCGCTATGTGCTGGAGCGGATGCGTGAGATCGGAGCGAGCCTCGGCGGCGAACAGTCCGGTCATGTGATCTTCCTTGACGAGAATACGACCGGAGACGGCTTACTCAGTGCCCTGCATCTGTTACAGGTGATCGCGGAGACCAAAAAACCGCTGTCGGAACTGGCTTCCATCATGGAAGTGATGCCGCAGGCGCTGGTCGGCGCGAAAGTGCCGAATCATAAAAAAGAGAATTTTATGGACTATCCCGAGATCGCGGAGGCGATCGCTGCTGTCGAAAAGAAATTCGCAGGCGAGGGGCGCGTACTCATCCGTCCTTCCGGAACGGAGCCGCTTGTACGCGTGATGATCGAGGGAAAAGATCAGGACCTGATCACGGCGGAGGCAAAAAAACTCGCCGAGCTCATTCAGAATATTATGTTGTAGGACTTGAGATATCTTTGCGAAAATGGTATACTCATACTATCATCTAAGAAAGAGGACGGGATTATGGTAAGTCAAAAGGTAGTGATCAAGAATCCAACGGGGCTCCATCTGAGACCGGCCGGCATCCTATGTAAGGAAGCGATGCAGTTCAAATCTCTCATAACGTTTTCATTTCGTGAGAATACAGCGAACGCCAAGAGCGTCCTAAGCGTCCTGGGGGCGTGTGTCAAGTGTGGCGATGAAATTGAGTTTGTGTGTGATGGAGAAGATGAGGAAGAAGCCCTGAAAGCGCTTGTCAGCGCGATCGAAAACGGTCTCGGCGAATAACGTCACAAAGCAGACCCGCTGTTACGGCGGGTCTTTTCTGTTTTATTATTATTTTAGGGAGGAATAAAATCATGTTAAATTACCAGCGATACCGCAGAAATCCGGTGGTGGATTATCCGGAGAGAGAATGGGTGAACAAACAGATCGAGAAAGCGCCCGTGTGGTGCAGCGTCGATCTCAGGGACGGCAATCAGGCGCTGATCGATCCGATGGTCGTATCCGAAAAGATCGAGTTTTTTAATTATCTGATCAAACTCGGCTTTAAGGAGATCGAGATCGGTTTTCCGGCAGCCAGCCAGATCGAATTTGATTTTCTGCGCCAGCTCGTGGATCGGAAACTGATTCCCGACGACGTGGTGGTACAGGTGCTTACCCAGTGCCGGGAGGAGCTTCTGGAGCGCACCTTTGAGTCCATTGAGGGGTGTAAGCAGGCTATCGTGCATATTTATAATTCCACCTCGACTTTACAACGAGATGTTGTATTCAATATGAGCCGCGAAGAGATCACGAACATCGCCGTGGAGGGCGTAAAGATGGTGAAACGCCATGCCGCGAACTTCCCCGGAAAGATCATTTTAGAGTATTCGCCCGAGAGTTTTACCGGAACGGAACTCGATTACGCGCTGGAAGTCTGCAATGCCGTCCAGCGGGAGTGGGGACCGACGAAAGAGGATCCCATGATCATCAATCTCCCTTCCACGGTGGAGATGACGACCCCGAATGTCTTTGCGGACCGCATCGAGTGGATGAATAAGCATCTGGAGAACCGCGAGGCGATCATTTTGAGCGTTCATCCCCACAATGACAGGGGAACCGGCGTCGCCAGCGCGGAACTTTCGCTCCTTGCAGGGGCGGACCGCATCGAGGGGACGCTGTTCGGAAACGGCGAGCGCACCGGAAATGTGGATATTTTGAACATTGCCTATAATATGTTCTCGCAGGGCATCGACCCGAAACTTGCCATCGAGCATGTGAACGAGAGCATTGAGATCTATGAGAGATGCTGTAAGATCCCTGTGCACCCCAGACACCCTTACGCGGGGAAGCTCGTGTTTACTGCCTTTTCCGGCTCCCATCAGGATGCCATCAATAAGGGCGTGAAAGCCTTGAAAGAACGCGGCGGGCAGTATTGGGAAGTGCCCTATCTGCCGATCGACCCGTCGGATATCGGCAGGGAATACGAGCCGATCGTGCGCATCAATTCGCAGTCCGGCAAGGGCGGCGTCGCCTTTATCATGGATACGTATTTTGGCTTTAAACTGCCGAAAGGGATGCACAGAGAGTTTGCGAATGTCATTCAGGCAATCTCCGAGAAGCAGGGTGAGGTGAGTCCCGATCAGATCATGGAGAGTTTCCGCAACGAATATCTGATGAAGAAAGAGCCGATCCATTTCCGCAAACTCAAGGTGGATGACTTAAGCGGCGAGACCGAATCCGAATTTGATACGAAAGTGACGGTCATTTACACTGACGCGGGTGTGGAAAAGAGTTTTGAGGCGGTCGGAAACGGCCCGATTGACGCGGTGAAACGCGGCTTGCAGGAAGAGCTTAATGTCTCTATCAAGATCCTTGACTACGAGGAGCACGCGCTGCAGAGCGGTTCCAATTCGCAGGCGGCGGCGTATATTCATCTGCTCGATGTGGAGAGCGGCAGCGTGACCTACGGCGTAGGCGTGAGTTCCAATATTACGCGGGCTTCCGTGCGGGCGATCTTTTCCGCGGTGAACAGGCTCGGACTCGGCTTGAAGTAAATCAATAGCGACACGCAGGCAGCGTGCATAAAACGAGAAGGGGGTAATCATATGAATCCGGTAGAACAGTTGCGTGAGTGGGTAAATGAGACGGACAACATCGTGTTTTTTGGGGGAGCGGGCGTCTCCACGGAGAGCGGCATTCCGGATTTTCGGAGTGTGGACGGGCTTTACAATCAGCAGTATGATTATCCGCCGGAGACGATCTTAAGCCATACGTTTTACAGAAAAAATACCGAGGAATTTTATCGGTTTTATCGGAATAAGATGCTCTGTCTGGATGCGAAGCCGAACGCGGCGCATTTGAAACTGGCGCAATGGGAGCGCGAGGGAAAGCTCAAAGCGGTGGTGACGCAGAACATTGACGGGCTGCATCAGGCGGCGGGCAGCGAAAAAGTCTATGAACTGCACGGTTCAGTTCTGCGCAATTTCTGTGAGCGCTGCCATAAATTTTATGACGTACATTATATCGCGGATTCGGAGGGCGTGCCGAAATGCAGCTGCGGCAGTGATATCAAACCCGACGTGGTCCTTTATGAGGAAGGACTCGACCAGAGTACACTTTCGGGCGCGATCCGCGCCATCAGCGAGGCGGATGTGCTGATTGTCGGCGGGACGTCGTTGGCAGTGTATCCGGCGGCAGGGCTGTTGGATTATTATAACGGGAAGAAACTGGTGCTGGTCAATAAGACCCCGACTGCGCGGGACGGGATCGCGGATCTCGTGGTGCAGGGGAGTATCGGGGAGATTTTTTCGCAGTTGGATTGAATGCGATGGCGTGCAGGCAAAACGTGTGGAAATGACGTGCAGGCAGCGAGGGTAGTAGAAGAATGGATATACAGGTCGGTGACGTCTTAAAGATGAAGAAGCAGCACCCCTGCGGCTCCGCGGAGTGGGAGGTGCTGCGGATCGGCGCGGACTTTCGCCTGAAATGTAGGGGCTGCGGACACCAGATCATGATCCCGCGGGTCAAGGCGGAGAAGAATGTGCGGGGTGTGACACGGAATTGATGGCGAATCATCCGACGGCAGATTGCGTGGAGTAAACAAAAGAACATATAAACGAAATAACGTTTATATAAATTTTTCTTGACAACCATTTTGCAAAGGAATATACTATTTTTAATGAGTAAACACATGAAACCCTTTCGCGGGTTTCGGCGTCGTAAAAGGCGCGTCTGTGCATTCGCACATTCAGGCAGTTTCTGCCGCTTACTCACACTTGTAACACGATAACGAAACGCGGCGGGGACGGTCGAAGAGGGACTCCGTAAGCTGTCTTTGGAGGATAAACGGAAGCATTGACAGCTCCTGCCGCACCAGCAAAGCTGTCCGCAAAGGGCGCAGGAACGGAGGAAACATGGAAGTCAGAAAAACATGGGAAGAGGAAAGAT